>JBGTHB010000136.1:0-3047 GCA_041746415.1 Coxiellaceae bacterium
ATTAGAAAATTTCGCGCCTGCGTGCAAACGCGTCAAAATCAATTCGACTCCTGATACTTTGTGCTCAGGGTGTTTATCTACTGGCATACCACGTCCGTCGTCTTCCACAGACAGTGAGCCGTCTTTGTATATTTTTACGTAAATGCGTTTAGCAAAGCCCGCAATAGCTTCATCGACGCTATTATCAATGGCTTCGTGTGCCAGGTGGTTGGGGCGTGTGGTATCAGTGTACATTCCTGGCCGACGCTTAACAGGATCCAATCCACTTAATACTTCAATTGATTCGGCGCCATAATGTTTTGAACCGCTTGCTGGCATTGTTAATCCTTTAATATAGGGGGGAAATAATACACTCAAGCCATTTTAGCCGCCTAGATGATTGTGTACAATGCCTGCATGCGACTCCTCTACACATTTCTACTTTATTTTGCTACCCCTTTCATTGTGGTGAGATTATTGTGGCGTTCACTCAAGCAACCGGAGTATCGTCGCCGTATTTGCGAACGCTTCGCTTTTTTTAAACCGATAGGTGATAAAAAAACTTTATGGATACATGCTGTGTCTGTTGGCGAAACGCACGCGGCTTTTCCCTTGATTCGTGCGTTACAAAAACTTTATCCCGACGCTGAGCTTGTGATCACTACCACAACGCCAACCGGTTCTGCTGAAATCAGTAAAAATTTCTCTTCTAAAATTACGCATGTTTACACGCCGTATGATTTACCGTCTGTAATCAAACGTTTTTTACGTAAAACGCATCCTACGGTGTGCATTATTATGGAAACAGAATTGTGGCCCAACTTGTTACATTACACGCGTAAAAAAAATATTCCTATTTTACTTGCGAATGCGCGTTTATCAGAACGTTCACTGGTGGGTTATCAACGCATTGCTGGTTTAACAAAAACTATGTTGAGCTGTATTGAAACTGTGGCGGCGCAAAGCACAGCAGATGGAGATCGCTTTTTAAGGCTTGGCTTAGAAAAAAATAAATTAGCTTACACTGGCAATATTAAGTTTGATACCACATTACCCGCTGATTTAATTGAAAACGCAGCCGCATTACGTGATCAGTGGCAGCATCGTCCGACGTGGATTGCCGCCAGCACTCACGAGGGAGAGGAGCAACTGATACTTGAAGCGCATCAGAAAATAAAACAGCAAGTGAAAAACGCGTTACTGATTTTAGTGCCGCGGCATCCACAACGTTTTCAAAAGGTGGCACAACTTTGCAAGCAATACGGCATGTCCATGGCGCGGCGCAGCCACAATAAAACACCCGCTGCCGAGCACGCTATTTACTTTGGCGATACCATGGGAGAATTGAAATTATTGTATGCGGCCAGTGACATCGCTTTTGTAGGCGGCAGTTTGATGCCAATTGGTGGTCATAATCCAATTGAACCGGCTTTATTACATATCCCTGTTCTTAGTGGGCCTCATTATCAAAACTTTACGGTAATCACCGATCTTTTGATTAATGCTAAAGCCATGCAAATTGTTGCTAATCAGCATGAGCTGGCCCAAACCATTGTGACATTGATTGAACAGCCTGAGTTGCGAGAACAATGGGGCGAGCGTGGGTACCAGGTTTGTGCGGCTAATACGGGAGCCTTGGAAAAAATCTTAAGCTGGTGCAAACCACACCTTAGACTATGGTCAATGTCTCACAAGTCTTTCAGAGAATGCTGATATCCACAGCCCAATAAAGGATATAAAATTCTCCTAACGGTTCTGGGCAAGGAAGCTCAAAAGGATAAACTGCATACTAGGAAGGTTGCAGAGCCGCTGATCCCCTCTGAATCTATTCTGAGGGTCTGCTCCATCTCTGACGGCAGGTTTTGGAAACAAACCTGCCGTTTTTTTTAGTTTATAAATAGGTATAATAGCGGCATGAAAATAAAACACATTCTCTTAGTCGAAGACGACATGATTGCTCAACGCATCGAATACGATATTCTGCAGCAGTTTGCTGAAGAAGTGGATATTGCTGACACGGGTCAAGCTGCTTTGTTACTTGCAGCTAAAAAGCCTTATAGCCATATTTTTATTGATATTAGTCTACCGGACATGGATGGCTTCACGTTGGCAGAGACATTACGTCAGCAGCCCAATCATCAACAGGCAACGCTGATCGCATTAAGTGTGCACGCCGATGCGTTACACCGCCAATGCGCTCAAGATTCTGGGATGACTCAATTTATCCGCAAGCCACTGACTCGTGAAATTTGTGCAGAGCTGTTTAATCTTAGTGAAAAGAAACGGACTGCGGAAGCGTCATAATCACCGGAGCGTATTGCTGCAATGGTTTTGGTAGCGATGCTGCTGCTAGTTTTGCTTTGGTTAAATCGGCGTATTGCCCATAAGTCACCACATACCAATCATTTGTTTTTTCTTTTTTATGCACAATAGTTAGTTGCTGCTGTAATGATTTTTTTTGTTGCGCAATAAATTGTTTTGCATAATTTTCATCATGGTCAGCAAATAATTGCACCGTATATTGCTTTGATGAAGTTGGGGCGTGGTTGGTGCTATTAGGCTGTGGTAACTTTTGTTTTGTATCCGCTTTTGGCGCAGGTATAGTTTCGGCCGCTGCTTGGGCTTCTGCTGCAGGTTGAGTTGGCTTTGCAGTTGCAGGTGGTGGTGTGTTTGACTCAGGTGTTGCTTTCTTCTCCGAGCTTGGACCTAACGCAGGCGGAGTGGTGTTTACATTTGGCGACACCGTGGGATATTCAATGTGTACTCGCTTAACAGGCGCTTGTGTTGTCACAAAATGCAGCGGTGTGCCTAGCCAATTATTGAGTTGCGCTAAATCACTGGGTGATAATGTGCCGGCTTGTTGTTTTAACTTAACAATGTCTTCAACGTAATTATAACGATCATCGGCATAATTTTGCTGCGCTTGTGTTAATTGGGTGACGCTTTGTAAAACATCTACCATAGTACGCGTACCAACAACGTATCCCGCGCGCGTTGCTGCCAACTGATTTTTTGCTGAAATAATGGCTTGTTTGTCTGCTTTAATTTTACTAATACCGGCTTGCACG
>JBGTHB010000137.1:0-8235 GCA_041746415.1 Coxiellaceae bacterium
CGGATACCCATGTTCGATGAAGCCATGAACTCGAATTATCCATCGCCGGCATGACACCACCACCCAACACCGCATTATCCGTACTTTGCATACTCTGATCATACGCATCTCCAAACCAATCCGGAACTCCCGTATCAGCAGCACCTACTTTTACCGCTTGATTGGAACTGTTTGGTTGACGATTATCAGGTGTGGTTACCGCACGATGATAATCTCTGCCGCCATAATTGCTAGGATCATGCGGTGAATCATCTCGACTGTCCCACTGACAATATCCGCTTGGTGCTCGACTTATGCCGCGTGCGTCGTTTTGCGCCGCAAAATAACGCTCCGAAGGAAGCGTGGTTCTTGGTGCAGGTAAGTATGCAGCCGGTGGCGGCAATAAATTATTTTCAAATGCGGAAAAGCGATCCAGTGCTGTGGCAGCAACACCGCCTATCCTTTGTCCGAGAACTGAACTCGCCGTCTCTTCCGCCATGAATTCAATATTAAAATCCGTTCCCATAATCGCTGTATTAATCACGCTATTCACAAATGCCGTATTTAAATCTTCCATCGCACTTTTAAATTGCGTATCCACATTACCAAATGATTGGCTAATACCCGCATCCGCTACACCTGCTGCTGCGGCGTCTAACATGGAGCGAACATCAAATTGATCTTGCAACCCTAACGCCATATACGACAATTGTTCTCCCGCATTAATAGAGGCGTTAATTGCAATCAATTGAGCGACCTTTTCACTCAGCTCCGCACCACTTGCCACTCCTTTAAATGAAGCAAAGTCTTTAAATTCAGAGATATTATACAAACCGGCTGAAAGTGCGGTTGCAATTAAATCTTCGGTTGAGAAATGATCCAAACCACCTACGCCAATTGCCATACCTTGCATTGCGGCATCAATCGCTGCACCGGCAATGGCATCTGCAATAAACGCTTCGGTTCCTAATCCCGCCAACGTTGCTACATCCATATGCAAAATAAAGGCCGCTAAATGCGGCGCCAATATCACCGCCACCACACTAATGATTACCATGATGATGGCTTGCAAACAATGGTGTTTTCGATGTGGCTGCGCAAATTGCAATTGCGGATAGATCGGCCCAATAATCGCCGCAATAATTTGATCTGCCGGTGTGCGTGTCGCTCCTGTTAATTGAAATGGTACATAGGGCGGAATTTTTAATTGATCATTTACTTGCGGCGTTTGGTCCTTTGAAAGATAACCATTGTAAATCGCTAATGTTGTCGCGTATAACGCGCTCGTCATTTGATTCGCCGCAATGGATGTAAACGTATCACCCGGTTGTACACAATACGTTTGTGTGGATGGTGCGTAATTTTTTGCATTAATCGCTCTTACCGGTGATTCATCATCAAAATGACCACCTGATGGAATCGATCTTTGTGCAATGCCTTCAAACGCAGCGAACAATGCATTCGCGGATGCCGGTCTGGGTAACGGTGGCCGCGCTTGTGTGGCATTACTTTCTAAAGCCACCAGCGAGCCATCTTTACCAACCGCTAACACACCACTTTGAATTTGAGTAGTGGTTTGTGTTACACTCCAGGTTTCTTCTTTGGATTCATCTGCTTCTTCAAGCTGCTCATTAACCACAACAATCTCAGCTCGATCACGCATTGCTTGAGTAGGACTGGTATCGGTGGTGTAGTTTGTTAATAATCGCCCAGTAGGCGTATAAAAAACACGGGCTGTCTGTTGTATTGCAATCTGATAAAACCAAAAATTGTCAGCTAAGGACACTTTTGATTTTTCCAGTATCAAGCCATCGGGCGTGACTAGAAATAAAATTGTGGGCGGCTCGTGTCCTTGAGAGGCGTATTGATTCGAACCAATTAGGGCATTGAAATTTGCGTTGGCATCACGACACAAAGTAGACTGCGTAAATTCAGAGCCATTGGCATCGTTTGTTTTGCCAGAAATATGAAATGGCATTGGCGCATTAAAATTTACAAAACCATAAGTGAATTCATAACTGACATTTTGTGTATGGTCCGTGGTGTTTTGTGAGCTCACTGCACCTGTAGGTGCATGCAAAATAGTTGTATCCAATTGCAAACCAAAATCACCATCGGGTTGATTACTATTTTTGTGCAGTTGTTGTTGCGAAATGGCCCAATTATTTGCATTTGACACTTCACGATGACGTGTTACAGCAGAAGCATTCGTTACATCAACCAAAGACACTTGCCCACCAGCTGCAGCAGTATGATACGTTGCTGAGTCGGCTGGTGCTGGACGATCAATTGCTTTCACTTCGCCCGAAGCCCAGTAACTAATTTCATCTGTGGCACGCGTACCATCTGCACGAATAGTGGTTTGTGATGCACGCTGATTATTTCGGGTGGTTAACTCCACACCCTGGTTACTGGTAGCCACAATAGTACCATTTTGTAATTCCCCTTCTAAAACTCGAGGTCGACCCACGCTGTCAACACTAGTCCAAAGCATACGAGCTGGTTGTCCATCTAATGCATATTGCTGCAATATTTCATTGCCATTTTCATCTAAACCGAACAACGCAACCAAACCACTGTCATAAGCCGCCGTGAGCCGGTACTTCGCATCCAACACGGCATGCGCCTCACGCAATACTGTACCATCCGTTTTTTTAGCCAAAGTCATCAAAGTATGTTGCTCTGCGTTATAGCCATACTGCACAACTTGCTGCATCGCATTATCGACTACTGTCGACAACACACCGCCCACCCAAGTAAACGTTAAATCCTGCCCTGGGTTCTGTTGTAAAATGACCAACGGAATCTCACCAAATGCTGTATACCAGGAGAGTCTCCACCTCCGCGTAGGATTAACAATCGCGTGCGTACCATGATCGCCACCAGCAGAAACAGCGCGTGTGCGACGCATAACAAAATCAAAACTATACTGGTAATTTGCCCCACTACGATCAGTGTGGCTTCCTGCTATACCAAAATAACCAAATTTAGCGTCAGGTGCCCATGTCATCACAACGCCATCCGCATCTTGTTGCCAAATTAATAATTCTGACCGGGCGTAATGTCGTTGTGTAATTTGACCAAGCGCTAAAAAAGTGGCGGTGTTATTACCAAATGGATCAAGGTTATAAAATGTTGGATTATTCGCCGGATCAATTTCTCGATTACGTCGTGATTGTTCGTCGTAACCAAATTGTGATACTAAAGGCTGACCACCATTTACCTCAGGGTCATCATTCGGAATAGTTTGCTTAATCACATTATTTTCATTGTCTTGTTCAACCACAATGGAGTTGCCAGACATGTCAGTACGTGTTGCAGGTTGATCAAATCCATCATATAAAATATCTGCGTCATAACTGCCATCAGGTAATACTTTACGCGTAGCTTGACTTGCTTCATTACGCACGATTGCCGTTACACCACCTTTTGGATCCGTCGTTGCAATTTTTTTATTCATCACATCGTGTGCGAATTGTGTTTGCAAGGGCACAGCAGCTTGAACGGTGCCATCTTCTTTTTGCACGTCAACCGGTGGCGATGTTTCCTTGATAAGATCGTCATTATCGTTGTACTCACGATGGGTGCTATTCTCTTCTGCGTCTGTCACTATGATTGGACGCGGCGGCAAAACATCGTATTCGTATAGACGCGAACGCCCTTGTCCTGCTTGCTCAGAAGGAGCTTGCGCTGGATTATTGCTTGGGTAAATCAACTCACCTTTTGCCGCGACAATACTGGAACTTAAATTTAATTCCTCGATTTCAATTGGATAAATACCTGGATCAAAAGCGGAAACATCCACCACAACGCCTTTAGCCGTAACACCACTTGTTCTAGTGGCAAGCCAACTAGCAGCCGCATTTTGACTGACATCAAAATATTTAACTGGGTATCCATCTATATGCGTTGGATCAACGTTAGCAATTGGTGTGATGTACACCACATCACACGGCGCAAAATAATATGTTTTTACACCGTCATCACTTTGACGGGGCAGCACATGAAAATCTTCATCTTGTGCCGCTGCAAAACCACGTTCGTGCGCACGTGAAACCACTAATTTTTTACGAAATAAATTAGATGATTGTCTATATTCCAGCATGGCACGTGAGCGCGTATCTGGGCTTGGTGGCATAGACTGGTAAAGTAATACATATTCGGTGTCGCTTAAAATCAAACTCAGTGAAATAGCTTGTATGCTCGCTACTGTAGTCTCAAACTGAATATTAGGCGCTATTTCATTGCCATCAGTATCGCTAACCAATATTTCTAATGCAGCGGGTGAAATTTCATTAAGATAAATGTGCTTATTTCCGCTGTCATCTGTATATTGAATTTCAACCTCAACACTTTTACTTTGAAACGCTTGCGGCAAAGTGCGCCAAATATCTAATTCAGCTTGCTGACCCAATACCATTAATTGTACTTGTGCCGAAATTTCACGTGACAATGGCTGCGGTGATGGAATTTCTGTAAACAGGGTAACCGGCAAACTTAATGGCGCATCCTGTTGACCTGCGGCGGAAAGGGGTTTTATGCGATAAACACCGGATGCAATTGCATGGCCCAACGTATTCACAAACAAATTTTGAGTTGCTGGATCAGTTTGCAGCGGCAATTGCGCCACGACTTCATCCCCTTGATACAACTCAACAGCAGTTACTCCAGCTATATTACCAGTCAACCACAACACATGTTCTTGTTTAACATAAGCGACACAATTCACACTCACGCCTGGTGCACTTGTAATGATTTGTGTTGTGCCCTCAGTGAAAAAAAGTTCCTGAGCTGATGGATTACCTGTACGTGGATCAATTAAAAAATAGTGAATTTCATAATTGTAAACGTCTGATGGTAACGAACTGACGTCTATCGTCCAAAAACTATCACCTTTAGCAATGGGATATTCTGTTTTAGCAGCATTGCCCACACCCATGGAAAACACCGGCACTGTACTACCACGCTGCATAGCAGGCCAAGAAAGTTTGCCATTGCTGAATCCCACTTGCAGAATAATATTACTCGGAGCTGTATTCACACCTGGATTAAATTCCGGCAAGCCTTCTTGTAACACTCGGCCATCCGGTGAGCGCAAATACTCTTTTTTCTCCACATTCGTATAAAGCGCTGTTAACAACGCATCAATATTGGCAGGATCACTAATAGCACTTAAATCTGTTTGCGCCGCTTGCAACACAAGCGTAGGCTTTCCATCTAATCGGCCTAATGTTATGGTTGCTGGTCCTTGCGCATTCGTATTCCAATCGCGTCCACTACCATCAATATGATGATAAACATCCGTAGCGGATTCATCTGCACCTTCACCAATAACATCACCAAAACCAGGATTTCGCTTGAGGTATGTTGCTTGTAATTCTACTGCATCGCGTACTGTGGATTTTTTCGTTATTCGATCCGCTACGTCATGGGTAGTACGTTTTTCATCAATATGTTCTTGAGGTTCTAATGCATCAGGTGGTGTTGGTGCATTAGGAATTTTTGAATTAGTTTGCTTAACGTATTCACGTGCTACTTTTTTCCCTGCTGTGTGCGTCACACCGGTCACCACTGAATTAGCATTCTGACGATAACCAATTTTGCCGCGCTTGTCGAAAACACTGAGCCGTGTTTGATCTTTAGCATCGGGTTTTAACGGCGTTGGCACATCTGGTTTTGTAGGATCAAACTCCGCGGCACCGTATTTAAAACGAATTTGTGCCGTTTGTTGGCCATGAGCATTAACACCCATTGTGGTCAGCGGTGTAATTATCACCTTTTGACTATTTGGACCTATCGCCGTTCTTGGCACTAGCGTTTTGGCAATCGCATCACCGCGCAAATTACGGAAAGTGATTTCAGAAGCACGATTTGGAAACGTATGTATTGTTAATTGTTCGGTGGGCGAATAACCAAATACCTCAATTAAATCCACTTGTGCCGTTTGTAGCGACAGTTGTTTCGTTACCGGATCCAATACTATTGTTGAACGAGTACGGTTAGGTTTGATTTGTTGCCATAATTTTTTCCGAACATCATAGATCATGCGCGTTTGACGATCTTTAGCTGAACTTACCAGCAGCGCATCTACTTCTTGCAAACTTGCTGTTAGCGCAGGTGGTGCTTCTAATGCGGTATTATACTGCACGTGGTCACTCGGCATTTGCCAAGCATTACTTTTAATCCGCTCCATTTTAAAATAAATTTGACCACCTTGTTTTAGCTGAATTTTGACTGCACCTGCAGCATACTTGCCGTTGCGATCATACCAACAATATTTTGCAGACCAGGACGGCTGCATTGTGCCTACCGCAGGATAAAGCAATACTTGCATTAACCGTGACTGGCGAAAAGAATCATATTCGGTTGTTGTGGTTGGGTTACCAAAAAATACTTGTGACGAGCCCATCAAGTGACAGGGCACCATAGGTGATTTTGTGGTTTTCATTACCAAGCCACGTGTGTCACGCGCAAAAGTCTCAGAGCGATCCAGAGCGGCATTTGGCACAAGTGCTGCAACTAACGCCGCAACTGGGAGACCTGTTTCGATATATTGCGTGAAATTTAATGCAACAGCCGCACTAAATTTTGTTAAACATACCACTTCACCAAATGTATTGCGTTTATATTTTTTCACCATGCCTAAGCTATTTACTTCAAATAACTTACGCTCTGCAGAATTGTAAATATAAAAGGTATACAAACCTGTTTCGCTTTTTTTAACAACAGGTAGACCTTTAGCGTTACGCACTATAACTGTTGTTACGTCTTCTGTTTTAACTGGGCGCTCGTCAAACGTCGCATTTTTTTCAATGTCATCTACTTCTACATCTTTGACAGTCGTAGCAGAAACAGCATTTTCCGCATCATAATCAAACTGTACGGCTCGTTCTGTTGAACCACCTGCATCTTTTGTAATTGTCACCGCATTATTGGCCGGATCATATTGGTGTTTATCTTTCACAGCACGGCTTGTTGTTTGCACCACCACTTGTTTCGTTGCTGTATCAAAGTGTGTGTCTGTAACGTCTATTGCTGGGGATGTTTTAACAAGCAGCCGTTTCGCTGCATCGTATTCAAAACCCCAAATCGCATTGGCTCTGTCAGTATGTGTTTTAATGGCACAGTTGCCATAAAAATCATACTCGTCTTTTAATCCGGTAGGATCAGTCAGAGTTTTAATTCTATTAGCCGCATCCGGTTCATATTGCTTAATGGAATCTTTTGTTGCGTCGGGAACCAATGTCAGCAACTGCGCCACCAATTCGCTATAAGTTGCAGCAGGCACAATGGCATCAGCAAATTCACACTGATACGTTAATTGTTTTCGTGCGTCGTGGTGTGTATATATAACTCCACCTTCCGCATCAACAGTAAACACGGGCTGACGCAAACCACTAAATACATTGTAAGTTGTTTGATCTCGCGCAGGATCTTTTATCTGCGAAATTACTTGCGCAGCAAAATCATCTGCATCTAACTTCGCTACAGTAGCAGCATCAGCAACCGGTGTTGCATAAGTGGTGCGTTGAATAATCTGACCCAATGAATCAAAAACTTGTTCTACAACGACACCAGCCGGGTCAATACTAAAGCGTTCTTGACCTGCGTCATCCGGAATATAATAGGTTAATCTATCTTGTACGTTGACGTTATGTTGCATTAAAGCAACGAGATCAGCATAAGTTTGCGTAGCAATATTGCTGGCATCAATCGCTGTTGCGTATCCTCGACGAAAAACGCGTTTATCAGCCGCATTATATTGCGTCTCAACAACTTGGCCCTCCATTCTTTGCGTGTCAATATTGTAGTGCAGCACCACATGAAAGCATTCCCGATTATTATCATCGTAAAAATAATAAGTTTGGCTATCTTGTGTGCTCGCTAACGCGGCAGCATAACCAACCATTTGCGCTAAATTCGTCTCTGTCGAAATAACGGCTTCAGTGAACGCCTCATAATCAATACGCACTGTTTGGCGATTTAAATTGTCATAACGCCATTCTGTCACGCCCATTTTGGCGTTCACTTTAAAACGTTTATTGTGTCGACTGTCGTAAAACAAATACGCTTTATTGCCACGTGCATCAGTGTGCGCAATCACTTGACCCACATCATCTAATTCATTCATGAGTGTGATGGCTAACGCAGTGTCGTCATCCATTGCTTTTTTGGGATCAATCACTTTACCGATCGGACGACTAAAACCATCTTGTAAAAAAGCCACATTATACTGATCTGCTTTTACGACATCGC
>JBGTHB010000138.1:0-15568 GCA_041746415.1 Coxiellaceae bacterium
AATATCCATTAGGGCCCGATCCGCCTTCTGTTTACAGAATAACGATCAACAAGAGGCCGAATATACGAAAGCATCCTTAACCACTTTTTTTAAAATGACTTGCTTTACAGGGTGGGTCCATATACGTGATGACGGAAAAAAGAATTGCGCCCACTTGTGATGACAAAAAAGGAATGACCAGCGAGTCATCGAGCGCGGCAATCCATTGCGATTTTTGTCCTGCGCAAAGGAAATTTGTAGCCAATCAATAGATTTTAAGTAAGCTCTAAGCTAATGCTCGCTGCTACGCAACTGAATGTCATTTAGTAGTGGACATTCAATTCATACTGGCTTTAAATGACCCCTCGCAAAAAAATAACCGCTAGGAGAATACAATGTTGAGAAAAACTTTTTTAACCCTGTGCAGCTTAAGCGCCATCGCTATCATGAGCCAAGCAGTAGCAGCGCATACCCAATCACACGACACTGGCTTTTACGGAGCCGCTGGTGTGGGTGGCGGCTGGTCAAGCGCTCAAACACAATCTTTTACAAAAGTAACACAGACCACCGCGGCACAAACTGGAATACCACTCACACTGGATACCCTCGGCCAATCACGCATGACAGATGCCAGTGGTTTAGCTGCAATCATTGATATGGGTTATCAATTTCATTACTTTGCAGCAGAAGTGGCCTACACTCACGCACCTGAATTCACTGAAAATGAAACCGGCACGTTATTTGTCAATGGGACAGAAATGGGCGGGTTAAATTCAAATGACACCAGCAGCATCAACTACCTCAGCTTCTTGGGCAAGGCTAGTTATCCCTTTGCACACGTACGCCCATTTGCTGGTGCTGGTATGGCAATTGTGTTTAAAGACGCCCACACGCGCACTTCAGATGTGCTAACCAGCTTTGGCGACTTCGGCTCACAACAAGCCAGTGCACAAAACACATTTTATTGCCCTGAAATCACTTTGGGTGTAACCGCACCATTATCACAACGCTTTTTAGCCCGTGTGGAATACGATCGCGTATTTGGCAAAAGCAATATTGGCGTGGATAATGCTGAGAAAAATTTCTTGCCTAACATCAACACGATTTTATTCAGTATTCAATATATGTTTAGTTAATTCTGAAACTGTCGCTCACTTATTTTTAAAAAAAGTAAGTGAGCTGCAGCTAGTGCTATACCCATTTCACTTGAAGTTGCGATTTATCGCAACGCAAAAGGCTATACCGTTCGCTTTCAATTAAAATTATTTGCATTCTCATTGGCGAACAATGTATAAAAAAATTCACGCATTGCCGCAGATTAGGCCGCAGTTAAAGTCTGAGCAGCACATCCATCTAGTGAATCACTGATTGGCTGCATGACTTTTTGCAGTAAACGTATTATTGCGGCGACCACATAAACGCTTACCATACCGCCCACACTAAATATGGCCGCTTTCATTGGATCTTGCTTCCATTCTAATTGTGGATAGGTAAAACCGCCGTTATATGAATACACTGCAGCAAACACGGCATAAACCGTAGCAAAAGCAAAAGCACTTCCAGCTTGTACCATGTGATAAGGCGTGTTGTTTACAATAAGGTTTACTAAAGCACCGCCAGCGTAGCTACCGTGATATAAAAATGCTTCTGCCTGAAATTCCTTGGCAAGCAACGACCAATATAACGCTGCTATTAACACTGAAGACGTCAGGGTAAAATTGCGCGGATTTATCCTCAGCTCAGTATCAAAAAATTTAACTGGATGGGCAAGTGTAAGCGCACGCTCTTGTGTGAGCAGCTGGTTATTATTGTTGGATGTCAGCAGCGCTGCTTCATTATCAACAGAAGCAGCTGACACAGTGCGACATAATATAAGTGCATGCAAAAATAAAAAAGTTTGCGCTGTTATGTTCGCCATTAAATGCCAATGCGTTAATAATTTAAACCACGGCCAACCCATTTTTGGCGCGACATTAATTAGATTTAACGTCATTGCCGCTACGGACAGCATAAATAATGCACCCTCTCCAACCGCTAACCGCCATGCCTGCGCGTTAATATTGTTGGGCGTACTCGGCGTCGCATCTGTCATGATAAAAACCTCTACAATTTATTATTTTTTTCTCATCAAAGGAAACAAAATCACATCACGAATGGAGGCACAATCCGCTAAAAACATCACTAAACGATCAATACCAATGCCTTCGCCTGCAGTCGGCGGCAAACCGTATTCCAGTGCCATAACGTAATCCGCATCGTATTCCATGGCTTCGCCATCGCCCGCTTCACGCGCTTGACGTTGTGCTTTAAAACGCGCGGCTTGGTCTTCGGGATCATTTAATTCAGAAAAGCCATTTGCCACTTCGCGACCACCAACAAAAAATTCAAAGCGGTCCGTCACAAAATCATTATCGTCATTAAGTCGTGCTAACGGTGAAACTTCTTTGGGGTATTGTGTAATGAAAGTTGGCTCCATTAAATGCGGCTCAGCCACCGCTTCAAATAATTCTTGATGCAATTTACCCAAACCATCATTGTCGCGCAACGTTATTTTATATCGATCAGCGTGTGCCTTAGCCTTAGCTAAATCCATTAAATCGCTTGCGCTAATTTCTTTATCGTAATGCAAAATTGCATCGTGCAATGTCATACGCGCAAACGGTTTTGCCAAATCAATGGTGTGACCTTGGTACTGAACAACAGTAGTAGTGAGCACGTCTACTGCCACTTGGCGCAGCAAACGTTCGGTAAAATCCATTAAATCTTCGAAGGTCGCGTACGCTTGATAAAATTCCATCATAGTGAATTCAGGATTATGCCGCGTTGATACACCTTCATTACGAAAATTACGATTGATTTCATACACACGTTCAAAGCCACCAATCACCAACCGTTTTAAATATAATTCGGGCGCAATGCGTAAAAATAATTCCATGTCTAACGCGTTGTGATGTGTTTTAAACGGACGCGCTGCAGCACCACCTGCTAACGGTTGCATCATAGGGGTTTCCACTTCCATAAAACGTTCGCTATCCATAAAACGTCTTAAACTGGCAATGATATTAGAGCGCAGTTGAAATACGTGACGCGGCTGTTCATTCACCATTAAATCCAAGTAGCGCTGACGAAAACGCTGTTCTTGATCGGTTAAACCATGAAATTTATCTGGCAATGGTCGCAATGATTTGGTCAACAATTCAATGTGTTCGATGTGTAATGACAACTCGCCCGTTTTGGTTTTAAATACGTAGCCTTTGACACCAATAATGTCGCCCAAATCCCAGGTTTTAAATTGTTCGTAATGCGTTTCACCAATGGCATCTTTGGCAACATAAATTTGAATTTGTCCGGTCATATCTTGAATATGAGCGAATGAGGCTTTGCCCATCACGCGTTGCCGCATCATACGCCCAGCAATGCTAACAACGATTTTTTCTGCAGCTAATGCTTCTTTGGTTTTATCACCAAATGTTTTTACTAAATCGGCGGCATACGCGTTGCGCTTGAATTGGTTTGGGTACGCTTGTCCCTGCAGACGCAAAGCGTTTAATTTTATTTTACGCTGTGCAATTTGTTCGTTTTCATCTATCGCGATTTGATTAGTAACATCATCATTCATCTTTATTTCCCGCCATTTAAATTACACTACACGTGCTCGCTTCAACCAATAAGCAACAACCAACATAACCATGCCCACTATTAAAAAGGCAACCGGCATCACTAATATACCTAAATTATGCGACTCTGCCACAATTTGCACTAAGGTAAAGGGAATAGCCATATTGATCATGCTCATCACTGCTGACACATTTGATTTGTCTGGTACAGACATGGAAATAATCGAAGAGGCATTGGCAAACACATACAATTCAAATAGAAATAGCAGTGCTGTGATGCCAAACAAACTCCAAACTTCTACTCCATTAAAAACAAATGCCAGTATCATAGCTATACCGCAAGCGATGACTCCACCCACACCGCACGCCAATATTTTAAAAGGATGAAAATAATGCGCCAGCCAAGCCGATGTCAGACTGCCAACGGTCATACACAAATAAGGAATTAGCATCCACAATCCATATTGACTGGGTGATATGCCTACTTTAACAATACCTAAAAACGGACCTGCTGAAGCGTAAATATAAATTAATGCCGAAGCCAACCCCATAAGCACACACATCAACACCACTTTTTTATGCGTGAGTTGTGCTGCATAGCGCAACCCTATTTTACGCCAATTTAAGGCATCAAGGTCACGCTCTGCACCGGTTTCTGGCAGCCAATAAACCATAACGAGAATAATGGCCATATAAATCATCATGAAATAAAAGCAACTTAACCAGCCATAACGATGCACTAAATAACCACACAGCATCGTCGTTAATCCTGGCATGATGGCAAAACTGGACATGACTAATGGCATAACTTTTGCTGTGTGTTGTTGGTAATAATCACCGACCATGGTCAGAGCAATGGTCATACCACTCGCGGCTGCCAACGCTTGAAAAAACCGCAACACCACCAGCACCCAAAACCAATGTAATCCACCAGCTAAAATACATAACAACGTAACCAGCAGCGTTAAAAATAAACCCACTTTTAAAGTGGGACGCCGACCAAAACGATTTGAAAATGGCCCGTAAATAAGTGGCCCAATAGCAAACCCGAGCAAATACGCCGTCATGGTGTATTGCGCTTGAGATGCTGTCACTGCAAAAAATTGTTCTATGGCTGGTAGCGCTGGCGTGTAGGCAACCGCTATTACTGAGCTGAATGACATTAATAGAAAAAGGGTAATGAAATGGGGTTTTTGATTATTCATCTCTCTCACTTATTGGCCGATACATCTTGTTTCAAACATGCCTCAATAAACTGATCCAGCTCCCCATCTAAAACGGCTTGCGTATTTGAAGTTTCAACATTGGTACGTAAATCTTTTATGCGCGATTGGTCTAACACATATGAACGGATTTGACTGCCCCAGGTAATATCCGATTTAGATGCTTCTAAAGCTTGCTGTTCGTCTGTTTTCTTTTGCATTGCTAATTCGTACAACTTAGCACGCAATTGCTTCATCGCTTGCGCTTTATTTTTATGTTGCGAACGATCACTCTGACACTGCACTACGATGCCCGACGGTTCGTGGGTAATGCGCACCGCCGAATCCGTACGATTCACGTGCTGACCACCAGCACCCGAAGCACGGTAAGTGTCGATGCGTAAATCCGCTGGATTAATGTCAATTTCCACATCATCGTCAATTTCAGGTGAAACAAACACAGCAGCAAACGAAGTGTGACGACGATTGCCTGAATCAAACGGCGATTTACGCACTAAACGATGCACACCCGTTTCGGTGCGCAACCAGCCATACACATACTCACCCGTAAAATGCACGGTAGCGCTTTTAATTCCCGCCACTTCACCTGCGGAAACTTCCACTACTTCGGTTTTAAAACCATGCGCGTCACCCCAACGCAAATACATACGCAATAACATTTCCGCCCAATCTTGTGCTTCTGTGCCCCCGGAGCCGGACTGAATATCTAAAAAAGCATTGTTAGGATCCATCTTGTTGGAAAACATACGGCGGAATTCAAGCTCACTGACACGTGTCTCGATGGAGTTTACTTCAAGCAGCAATTCTTCATATAACTCTTGATCGTTTTCTTCGGCAACAAACTCAAATAACTCATGTGCTTCTTTTAGGTTGCGCTCAACACCATCAATGGTTTCAACAATCGCTTCTAATAACGATTTTTCTTTACCAAAGTTCTGTGCTTTTTCAGCGTCATTCCAAATATGCGGATTTTCTAACTCGCGTTTAACTTCAAGTAAACGCAATGATTTGGCGTCATAGTCAAAGATACCTCCGAAGCGCGCTGGCGCGAGCATCCAGGTCAGCCAAATGAATTTTTAATGGATTCAGTTCTAGTGTCATGGGGCGAATGGTAGCATGACTTCCCAGCTTATGGGTTAAAATTGGCAATAACGGCCAATCTTGAACGTAACATTCTCCTCAAAATGCTCAGGTACTCAATGTACATTGCGCTTTTTCGTTAATTTTACGTTCAACCTTGTCTCGTTCTTGCCAATTTGCAGATCATTTTCATCAATGCCTAAGTAGTTATTATGAAATATCAACTATTTTTTGTTGCTTTAAGCGCTGATTAATTGCTATTTTCTGCGCATCGGTAAACGTATTCCACAACCGCACTTCATCGAAAGTACGGCCACATCCACGACAAATAGCATCACCCAAAGCGGTAGCACTACAAACGCCGATGCAAGGTGTGTCAGTGAGATTTCGTTTGCCGTTGATATCCATGACTTCAGTTTAACGACAATGGCGTCATCAAAACAACCGCGGCTTAGCGGAAGTTTCACATTTTGCGCGAAAGACCTGATTACTAGGTTCTGAGTGCCCCTATGCTTAATTCCAACCGCGATTACCTATAAAATCGAGCCATTTTTATCTTCACACTATTTTTACACAGCTACCGCACTGTCAACTGCTTGATAACCATGAGAAATTATTGCCATAGAATTTAATGAATATTTTTTGGTGGATTTAAGCTGAACGTTTATATTTTTACTATAGTAATAAAAACAACCAACTGATACTGAGAGTGGATAATGAACAGGTTAAACAGAATAAAACTGGGAGTTGCAGCAGTAGCATTTATGGCTGCACTTTCGGCTCACGCTAGCCCAAGTTTGGGTTGGGTGTATTGCTATAAAAGTCCTGACATTAATGTTTCAACCCACCCCGACTTTTCAGGTATATCTGATCCAGAGGGTGATGGCCCTGCTGGCTTAGCTCTTACAGATACGGCTGGAAGTTATTATTGTGTATCCCCAGAGACTCCAAATTCTGCGTTGGGTGTAAGCCCATATTGTGCGTGCAAAATGAAAACAACAATAATAAATAAAAGTTTTATTGGTAGAGACATGATGGGTCAAGCACTACCTTACACTATAATAACGCAAATAAGTGCTGTATCTGCATGCTTTAAAGCATGCCCTGAAAAAGTAACTTTTACCGTTTATGCGAAATAAAAGAGGTGACAACATGTTAGGTTTTGAAAATACACTATTTCGACGCTACCTTAAATTTTTTGGTTTTGTTTCGCTTTTGTTTACACTAAGCGGTTTTGCTTTTTCTTCTCCAGTGTATTGTTTTAAAAGCATTACTCAGATTGCCCAGAACCAACCACCCGTTGCGAAATGGTCAGGTTACAGTAATAACCTTCGTGATGGCCCTAAAATAATTGGATACCTCACCGTATATTGTTTAGCGCCACAGAACCCAACCGTTTACCCACTGGCAAACGCAGGTTGTGGCTGTCAAATTAAGATGGTTTCTATACAAGGGGATATAGTTTATAACAAGCAAAATTATAAAGTCACAGAGATTACTAACTATGCCCCTTGTGCGGGTGGTACTGGACTCAATACTCAATGTTTTAACGCGTACGTACCATAACCAGTCGCTGGATTTCTTTTAAAAACAAAATACCATATTATCGTAAATGCTCACGTAAACATCACACTTTCCCAATCGAAGTTGGCAAAGCGCTACTGGAACAAGCTGAATCGTAGTGGATTACTCGTGGTGCACGTATGATTTGGTTAACAACGCCCAATGGCACAACACTTCGCGCCTATAAATTCTCATCACCTGAAGAATTTCCTGGGAAGGCTACCGAAAGCCCTGCTTAATTTAAAGCAATGATATCACTGGCCAGTAAGATGCTATTTGGCTCAAGCCGTAACACACTCTGCCCCACACGCATTTCCAACACCTTTGCCGCCTCATAAATATAATTACCATCACTAACCGTGACGCTGTAATCACCTTGCTCAAGATGAATCGTTTGGTCTGTCATGACGGTGTTCGTAAACTGCTGCGCTGAAAAACGCATATCACCCGCGGTATACCAATCAAAAATAGGCGTCGCTTGCTCCAACCAATGAATATGCTGTTTGAGCGTGGTAATGCCAGTTGGCAATGCAGCATCAACAAAGCGACTTGCCACCACGACCGGACGTTCTGGGTCATCATATTCATACGCCACTAAAACCGTATCTCCCACATGTGGCATAAACTGCGTACCCCAACCTTTATCCGCTAACCATTGTGCGACACGCACTGGTTTAGTCGGTGTCACATCCGATTGCCAACTGAAATTAAGTTGTACGCGCGCTAATTGATCTGTGGTTACTGGTTGCGTAGTGCCCACTACGGTTGCCCAATCCAATCCCGTAGTTTGCGGCTTGGGTATTGGTGGTGCAACAAAACAACGCGCTGCATCAATGGCACGAAATTGATTCTGATAATACTGTCCATGCTGATAAAAATGAAAAACCGTTTGCAAAACATGCGATTTCACCCGTAATCCAGGACAAAAATTAACATAATAACTGCGTCCTTTTACGTAATTAATTTGTTGTGCGCACGCATCAGCCCTAGCCTGCGCTTGGCCATTTACAGCAAAATGATAAGCCAAGCGCGTGGGGTATAATTCTGTTTTGCCCGCGTTCGCTACCGCCGCTGTTTGTTGTTGGATCGTGTCGGGCTGATGGTAGTCGTAATCTTGTAAAATAATTTGTTCTGCTGCTAACGCATGCTGCTCTTGCCAATCACTAATATAATTTTGATGCTGCGTTTCACCTTTAAAATAAATGGGCTCACTCGACTGTTGATAAGCATTGACGCTATCGGCAAAATGCAAAATATGTTTGTCGCCTTTAAATGTAAAATAATAAAAAATTCCCTCTTCAAACAACAGCCGTTCGATAAATTGCCATGTGGACACAAAATATTGAGCGACAAAATCCCGTGTTGCATAATTTTTTCTTGTTAACAAAAAACGAAAATCAACCACATTGTTTGCGGTAAGCAATTGCGCCACCAATTGTGGCACGGTCAAGTTTATAAATGTACGACTGCAAATTTGTTGCGTCAGTTGCCACACCGTCGGCACCAACCATAATTCATACTTATGCGATCCATCCAGATTTTGTCCCAGATGACTGATGCGGTTAATTACCCCATTAAAATCCCGCGGTTGATGCAATGGCAACTGCCAATAAAAAAGTTGATGGTGTTGTTTAAAAAACTCTTGCGGCATTCGCATGTCATTTAAGCGCGCCTTAAAGTAAAATAAACGCGACAGTCCTTCTCGTCCACGAAAGTGCTCAACAATGCTCGGTTCATTTGGCATAATCCGAGGCTAGTCATCTGCGCTTAGTAAATCAATACTGTGATCAGGCGCAATAGAGGAGCCATCGTTATGTCAATCAAAAAGCCGCTGGGTGTCTTTACACTCGCCATGATCAGCATCTCCGCTATTCTCAATGTGCGTGGTCTACCTATAATGGCGGCAATTGGCTGGCAATGTATTTTTTTCTATTCTATCGCAGCCGTCACTTTTTTAATTCCCAGCGCTATTGTTTGTGCTAAATTCGCCGCCAAATTTCCTGAAAATGGCGGCTTATATACCTGGGTCCGTGAAGCATTCGGCCGCGAAGCAGGCAGCATCGCCATCTGGCTAGAGTGGATTAACAATGTCATTGTTTATCCTGCATCCTTAGCCACAATTATCGCCACCTGTGCTTATCTTGGCTTTCCGGCGCTTGAGCATAATCGATTCGTTATTTTTACTTTAATGTTGGTGATTTTATGGGGATTAATTTTATTTAATTTAATGAACATTGCCATCACCAGTTGGCTGAATATTATTGGTGCTTTGTTTGGCACTTTGCTGCCTTGCGCATTGATTATTTTAATTGGCTTTATTTATGTAGCACATCACCATTTATTGCAGCTGCCTAGCTTTAGCCACCATTTTATTCCCGACATCAATAATTCAAGTTTAGCCATTTTTGTCGGCGTACTTTCCTCTTATGGCGGCATGCAAATTATTGCGTTTCACGCCAATAATGTTAAAAACCCCAAACGCACTTATCCTCTCGCCATAACGGTAGCGACAATTATTATTATCAGCGCATCCATGTTAGCATCGCTGGCGATTGCGTTTATTATCCCGGCTACAAAAATTAATTTTATGAATGGCTTGATCGAAGGCGTTGCTGCATTTTTAAATCAACACCATTTATATTGGTTGGTGCCCATTTTTGCGGGTCTAATTGCCTTAGGCACGCTTGCTACCATGAACGCCTGGGTAATTGGTCCAGCACGTGGTTTACAGAATGCCGCAACCCATGGCGATATGCCAATTTTTCTGGCGCAACAAAACAAAAATCAAATGCCAGTACGAATTTTATTTATTCAAGGCGTGATAGGTACGTTACTTGCCAGTTTCTTTTTGTGGATGCCAACCTTAAAAAGTGCCTTCTGGGTATTGATCGCGTTAATGAGCCAATTCACCTTAGTGGTTTACATCATGATGTTTGCTGCAGCAATAAAATTGATAAAGGTGCGCTTTTTCTCGCTGTTAGGCATGTTAAGTTGTGTTACTGGATTTTATTTGGGTTTGTTTCCACCCCACCAATTAAACTGGGTACACAGTTACACCTATATTTTAATGATGCTAACTATAGATGGACTCATTATCGCCGTACCAATCTTTTATTTGCTTACTAAGCGCCGGCTTAAAATCAATTGATTAGCTGAAAGTTATGCCGCTCTCGTGGTAACGGTATAAGGCATATTCACACCAGGGCGCTTGAATTGCGCCACGCATTGATCAACCATGGCGATAATCATGGGTTTCATCTGAAACAACGCACTGCGATCCGCCATGTCAAAGCGAACTATTTCACACAGATAAACCGCAAGCTGTTTAAAACACGCAGGCGCAATGTCTTCGATTGTAAAAAAATGTCGGCATGGGTCATCGTTACTCACGGCAAGAAAAGCAGCCCATAATTTGGGTAAAGGTGTGCTAGTAATGATGCAAGTGGGATCTTTGGTGTCCCAGTTTAAACCTACGTAATATTTCATTCTATTCACTCCATACAGAGACTCGGCATGGTTATTCTAACTGCCTTTCCTTAAGTAAGGATTAAACTGGTGGGGCTAAGTTGAAACCAGTCGTGACTCAGTTATAAGCTTGGCTCACACATTTAAAACTGATTTAAGCAACAGAAGTTATTGTATCATTAAACATACATTGATATAGGCAGCATGAAAAGACCAAGATCAAAACACCGGCAAACCACACAACAAACCAGCGCCAGTGAACCCAAGTTGCGTAATTTAAATTATTATAATTTGATTTCTGTATTGCGCCAGCACGCAACCCAACAGGCATTAGCCCAAGCTATGTTTGAATTTTTAGCGATTGAATTATTTCATCGTCACAAAATTATTGAGCGCATGAATACACATTTGAGTAAACGTTACTCAAATGCTAAAAAAGATCGATTTAAGATGGTGTTGCGTAATGAAACATTACAGTCCTGTCTTGCAGCTGCGTTAAATCAACGTCTCAAAAAAAATAACATTAATAATCAAACCAAAATAACCAATAAAATTACTGCAGAACTCGCAAAAAATATTGATATTAATAATGCGATAAATGATTTTATATATTTAAATTTAAATTTAGTCATGGACTATTGGTCGCATATGCGTGATCAGTATGCACCTAATGTATTGTTCATGCTGGCGAAGATGGCATTAGATGGTAAAAAAACAACTCAATACGCTTTGAAGAAATTTACACTCGACCCAAACGAGGAAAGAATATTATTAGGTTCGATTCTCCCCCTCGATACTTCCATGCTAGATAGGCGTTCAACAAGGGTTTTATTAAATCATCTTAAGTGTCGTTGGGTTCAGCAATCGAGTTTTAACTTTTGGCGTTTCTATTTAATGTATTACTCAACAGTATTAATACGTATGGCCATATCTCAAATACCAATGTATTTTATGTTGTCATTTTGGTCCCAGGTGTCAACAGAGATTGACTCAAACCCAGAGCAAAATGTTGGAGTGGTTAAGCCTCTATTTGCAATCACCTTCAGTTTAATCGGTTATGCAATTCAAGGAACTGGTTTTTTTAAGAAAGCCGCTATTTTAATAGGACTTACTGCTTTAGCAACAAACTGGCTTTTTGGTAAGTCATTAAATTTAGACTTCTCTTTTGATTCGGCATTTATATCCAGCGCATCCATGCTAACTTTTATGCTGTTTGGCGCTGCACAATATTCTATCCAGCTTCGCAATATCAACTCACATTTAACTACAGAAGAGGCAAAAGGCTTTTTGCGTATGCTGATGTTGCTCTTAAACTCAAATAATTTAGAAAAGTTGTTTACCTCGCCGCCTACAAAAAAACCAGTGCATTCATCACCGCCTCGTTCACAACAACAAGATTATACTGGATTTGAGCAGCGCACAGGATCAGGAAACACAAGATCTCAATACCCTCGCCAAGGACATGAGCCTGTAGAAAATAAAGAAATCAAAGAAACGGCCGATGAAAAAATTGAGCCGCCACAAGTAATTCATTTTAATGGAGTGAAGTATGTTACTGACCCAGTCCATCCAAACATCGCCCGTCTTCAAAATGATAATGATGAACGATTAGTTCGTTATGCATTAAATCCGAATATTTGGTTTTTGCAAAGCCGCGCCCTATTACAACATAACTGCGGATTAACACAAGAGCAAGCTAATGCAATTTCACTTTCACGACGCTACCAAGATGGTGCGGCCGCACCAAATCGATTTAGTAGTACTGGGTTTGTTGATATGAGACGTGATAGTGATGATTGTGACGCCTTTAAATTTAAAATGACTGCCAATAGTACGCTTTCAGGCAAATGGCCTTTATTTAAATCAACAGATGAAAAACGGAATGATGGAATTATTATTTACATACCAAATGGTCGTTATAAGCATTCACGCTCCTAAAAATCACGCACGAAATTAATCGAAATAGAACATAAAAAAATACACCAAACTTGAAAGTTAGAACAGGCAGGCTAAAGCGGCTATACTAAGCCGGGCACAAAATCTATTTTAGCTCTGGGGCGACGGCAACATTTATTGCATTATTAAATACAGCACTGACTCAAGTTGCTGCTATAAAAGCACCGTAAGCAATAAGCCTTGTTTCTGAGCCGTTTCCTTGCCCTGCAGTTTTTAAAAAATTAAACACTGTTGCAGCCAATGCCCATGTAGAAACACGCTGATGATTACCAGCCGCGAAACTAACACCGGCGAATAGCCCAAGAACAGCATTCCCTGTTATAACTAATTTTTGTTGTAGCGTTAGATTCATTCTTAATTCCCTGTTTATTTTATGCATGAAGTGAAACTGTGTTTAAACACCACCTTACCAAACCCAGCTTAGTTTTTGCTTAAATCAGAAACTAAATTCTACGAGATCCGCCGTCAATCGGGATAATTGCGCCATTAATAAACTGCGAACCTTCACTTGCTAAAAACAACACTGTCGGCGCAATATCACTTGGCTGCAAAAGTCGCTTTAATGGTATTTTATTTTTATGATTGTGCTATTTAAAAATCATTATTGTAGACCATAAATAACGAAGTTACGCATCCAGAAATTTCTATGTGCCCCAGAAATTCATGGCTGCCCTCACTACGACAATGCTTGAGGAAACTAGCAACAAACCAGGTAGCTCGACTTTATGGGGCAACCCCAACTCCTATGGTCTATAGTAAAAGCTGAACTAAGTAACCATGAAAGAGAACATCAGGAGGTCAATTATGAAGCACTTAAAAATGATTGCAGCGGGCACGGCACTAAGCTTACTGTGCGCAGGCGCATTCGCTGATGCCGGCGATTATCTCTGCGTGTCCAAATATAAAACAACACATCCAACAAAGGTTGTATACGATTATTCTAAACCATGTTCATCAGATATATGTACAAATAGTGATGATTTTCTTAACAACCCTGTAAGTCCGGAGAAGAAAAATCCTTTAACTCAATACAAAAACCATCCCAGCATATATAGTATCAAAGATAGCAAGGTACAAACCTACAAGGACCATAATAAACTTATTGTTCGTGCTCACGTCTGGACTATTTCTGATAAAAATTCAAATGGTACTATAGCTAAAATTATACAAGCATGTGGACCTGAGGCAATACTTCAAGAAACCGTGCAAAAAAAGGGACTCGACTTCTGATAAAAATTCAAAAGGTAGTACAGCCAAAATCATACAAGCATGTGGACCTACGGCAGAACTTCAAGAAACCGTGAAAAATAAGGGACTCAACCTGCTTGCTCCATAAAGAGGCTAATACTAACTTTGCAGTTGTGAAGGCTATCATGCCTTCACTACGCTTACGCTCTAAACACCATCGGTTCGACGAATGTGGATATAGTACAAATAAATAATGTTAAGCTTGACCGACATATAACTCAAACATGAGGCATTAACATGAGGCTATACACTTTCCCTACCTGTCCTTTCGTAGAACGTATCACAATTATATTGATTGAAAAGAGCATTGCATGTGAACAAGTAGCAATTGATCTACGCAATAAACCGCAGTGGTTTGCAGACCTTACTCCTGAAGCGACAGTCCCTATGCTAGAAGTAGCTAGCAAAGATAAAAAAACCCTTCATTTATCAGAATCTATAGTAATTGCAGACTATCTTGATGAGATATCTGCAGACTCGCTTTATCCAGCCAACCCTGAGCAAAAAGCTTATAATAAACTCTGGATTGAACGCGCCAGCAAAATAATTTTCTCTACGCACCACATGTATCTTGCAAAGGACAACAACACTTTTAATGAAAAAAAGCGACTTGTTGATGCTAAATTAACTCACCTTGAAACTGAAATTATAAACAAACCCTATTTTAACGGCGAACAATTTTCTATGGTTGATGCAGCTTATGCCCCTTACTTCAGAAGATTAGAATGTCTGAATAAACTTTGCAGAATTGACCTATTAAAACCATATACAAATCTACAAACATGGGCTGAGAAGTTACTATCTCGGTCCAGTGTCAAATTAGTAAAAGCTGACAACTACGATGAGGCATTCTTGCGTTTATTAAAACTTAAAGAAAGTATTTTAGCTAAATAAATAAAGCAACAAACATATATAAATTATTTTTATAAATCTATTTTATGTATGTATGAAGGCTTATTGTCGGAAACTCGTTTTCCTAATTAAACAATTGGCCTGAACATGGTATCTCCATAAAAACCCTCATCACGGAAAGACAGTTTGCGTTGTGATGGATCGCAACTTCAAGCGCAGCCCAACAAAAACAATATACATGTTGGGCTTCGAAGACTCAGCGCCAACCTACAAAAACAGGCTTATTCAGCTTTTGTCCTGTGCAAAGCAGCAATTAACAAAATGGGGTTTTAATAACATTTTTTTAAGCTAATTATGTTAGGCTCTGTCTCTATAGCCATTTCCAGCGACGGATGTATTATTAAACTGAGGGGTAGAATTATGTTCAATGAGCTCTTAGCCTATCTATTTAATCCATCTACACCCTATCTGGTGCTAAATAGCCAGCATGATCACGAAGTTTTAATTACTCCAGCAGGTCTAACTGTTTTAGGCACAATAACACCAACACAATATAACGAGGGTTTTCGTTATAACCCAGCTAGT
>JBGTHB010000139.1:0-15038 GCA_041746415.1 Coxiellaceae bacterium
AATATCCATTAGGGCCCGATCCGCCTTCTGTTTACAGAATAACGATCAACAAGAGGCCGAATATACGAAAGCATCCTTAACCACTTTTTTTAAAATGACTTGCTTTACAGGGTGGGTCCATATACGTGATGACGGAAAAAAAATTGTGCCCACTTGTGATGACAAAAAAAAGGAATGGCGAGCGAGTCATCGAGCGCGGCAATCTATTGCGATTTTTATCCTGGGCAAAGTAGAATTTATTGATTGGCCGACTACAAATATGATGCTGCTAATAGCCCAGTTTTAACATTAACTTAACACCCAAAAAGATTTGCTGCGTGTCAAAGGCAAGGTACTGTCTATGCGTCTATTGTCCGCTAGTTATATTGACTAGAATTTAAAGATTAACTTAATCCACAAACATCAGGAGAGCACAATGGCATCTTCATTTCCGTCTATAGTCAATGGTTTGGGTCCCGTGCAAGTAATTAAAAATGCGACTTTCCCGCAAGGTGTGTATGTTCCGGGATTCGGTGCTTTTGCAGCATATTATCAAGGGTCTGTTTTGTGGTTACAAAATTTAATTAATTCAACAATGAAATTTGCATTGCATCCAACCACAGAAAATGTGGTGGCGAACAGTTTGCGTTTGGCTCCCACAGCGGAGGGTTTTATTGCAGCATATACCAATACCAGCAACGTAACACAATTAACGAGATGGGGTTTTAATGGAACGCAATTTGTGTCACAAAATGAAGCTTCGTTTCCAGGTGCTGGTGATCATGATTTAATAACGAATGGAGATGACGTTTACCATGGGGGCGTCTACGATGGTGTCGGCACAGTAACAAAATACAATGCTACGTTGCAGCAACAGAGCGCCTTTAATTTCACTGGATCATTGCCAGCTAACACGCAAAATCCGCAACAACCGCGCCTAGCTATTTTAGGCGATAAAAAAGTCGTGCTGAGTCATGAACTGACTCACACTGTCACTAGCCGTCAGGTGATGCACTACCAATGTTTTTCGCCAAACGGCACGTTAACGGGTACGCCTTTTACGCGTACCTTTTCAGCATTTGATGTTACGCAGGGCGGTGTAGCCGCAACACCAAAGGGTGGCGCATTAATGGTGTCACAATTTCAAAGTTTATCTGTGACGGATGCACGAGCAAATGTGTATGGCTGTAACACCTTTGAATCGCCAGCGAGTTCGCAGTTTTCATTGCCAGAGGTAATGAGAAATACAGGTGGTGATGCTGGCAAGGAATTATTTGTTTCAACCACAAGGTTAGCAAGCAATCAGCTTGCTGTTGTCGTTTCACCCGCTAAAAATCCACCCTTGTTGGCCACTTGGCAAGCGTCAACCAAAATTCCTGCTTCTGTCACACTTATGGATGTTGAAGCGGCATGCAGTAAAACGGCGGTTTTCCCCCATGCAGATGGTGGCGCTACTGCATTAGCGGAATGTGCGGGTGATATCTATGCACAAAGCAGTACGTTAACGGACGAATTGCCTTTTACCGTTTTGTCCACACGCGGCGTGGCTACACCAGCTTCTGGTTTAGGTCAGCCGTCACCCTATGCGTTTAGTGAGGCGCATAATACGACCGCACTTGCTTATCAAACACCAGGCGGGGAGTTATGCGCGCAAATAGCAGAGGCAACAGAAACCTGTTTTAACGCCGAAAGTTTACCGAAACTGGTCGTGACCCGAGGTGGATTTGCTTTGAGTTCTCGCACGGCAAGTAATACCGCCAACTTGCGTTTATTTGATGGGATGGGAAATGCGGTTGCTGAATCCACATTTAGTAGTGCCATACAACGTTTAGATGCATTGCAACAAGGGGAATTAACTGCTGTCGCGTATCAAAATATGACTGGTACTTTTGTGCAAGCGTTCGATAATAGCGCCGCAGAGTTGGTTCCCGCTATGCTGGTGAGAAATGAATCCGTGAATTTTCTACAGTGGGTTGAAGGCCCGTCGCTATTTTCATGCGTCAATGGCAATTGTTCTATGCAAGCATTTTCGCCTAATTTTTCTTTAGTTGGTGATGCGGTTGCACATACATTGCCAGAATTTGTGTTTGTGCAAAATGCAGCGACCAGGAGAGACCAAACCGCCGTGATTTTTTTTGATTTCGCCAGCGGCAATCAAGAAGGGGCTTTTTTTAATGCTAATGGTAGTCTGGCAACAAATCAGATTTTGGCTTCCGCGTTGGCGAGTGATTTTAGTATTAGTAAAGATGGTGTAGTTGTTTTTAGTGAAAAAGACCCGGTGACTGAGTTGGCTGGGGTGTTTGCTCTGGGCATCACTAACGAGGGCGTGGGCAAACGACAAGCTGTGTTTACTCACACGGGTTCGCAACGTTTTGGGCAAATGACGACAAATAGGCAAATAATTGCCGTATCGCCATTCGCCGATGAAAATCAATCGTACTCTCTTGTAAAGAGCGCAAGCATTCCCAGCGTCACACCCACGGCTACCGGGACAGGGATGGGCACTGGCTCTGCGAGTGCGTCTGCATCAGCAACCGGAATAGGAACCGGCACCGGAATTGGCACTGGAACAGGTGGCGAGATGCCCGACACCGCTTCCAGTAACGGATTTGATCTGCTCAATTTTTCAGACACTAAAGCAATTGTAGTGTGGATAGCGATTGCAGTAGCAGTCGTAGCTGCAGCGGGTTTGTTGTATCGACATTGCCAAAACAAGAAAAAAAGCTCTGTGCCAGGAAGAAGTGGCGCTTTTGCGCCAGCTGATAGCCGTACTGACATTGATGCAGATGCGTCAGCTGTCAGCCGCTCTGCAGTTGGTGCAGCAGCGACAGTAGAAATGGGAGCGGTATAGAGTGGGGTTTTAAACTACTGCATCCTCAAACACATTTTTTGCTTTGAGCAAGGTTTGAATTGGCATAAAGAGTAAATTATGGATATTGCTTAGTAATATAAAACCATATTTTTTATAAAAATTAATGGCGTGTTGGTTTTTTGCAACCACTTCAATGCCGCGTATTCCCGATAAGCGGCTCACTTCTGTGATGCGATTCAACGCGTCGCTGAGTAAAAACCCGCCGAGACCGCTTTTTTGTGCGGTGGAATTGATAGCCAGGCGGCCAATTTTAATTGTTGGAATATCATACGAAGCAGGAATGTTTTTTGAAAAAGGCAACGTGTCTAGAGATTGTTTTAATGCGCTGTTGCTAAGCGTGTAAAAGCCTAATATAAGATTTTTTGTTTTGGTATTTTTTTCAATTAAGGCATAAGTTACGTTGAGCCATTTGCGTTGTTCTTGATTAGCTCGGGTGAGTAAATAGTGATTTAAAATTTCAATGCCGCAATCGAACCCTTCGCGAATGTGTTTGGTGGGATCAAGTCGTTCTACACTGTAGCGAATGCTCATCCCGCATCCTTTTTGTTGAGTAATTTTTTTAGGGCTTGGTTAGGTTCTGGGGGGTTTTCAATGAGCGTGGTGGCTTCTTGCCAAGCGCGCGCAGGAATGTAAGAAACATGCATATCGCTTAAAACACGTGTCGCTTCCTTGCGTGCAGCAGTCATAATAAAGTTTGTTAAATTGGAAAAACCAGCCAATTCAGCTGCTTTTTGCAGCAGCAGCTTTTCTTGCTCAGTTGAGCGCATGTTGATGTTGATGCAGCGAGCTACCTTGCGAGTCATATATACCTCTTTCTCAATGTGCTTACAATTATATTAAAATGTAGTTACTTTGTAAAGAGGACAATTTCCTTGCGCAACCCATAACTATTCCGTGCGTGACGAAAGTTGGCTGGCTCGAAGCTGTCTCGGCGCGGGTCATATAAATTCAATAATTCGCTTTGCCAATTGGCTGTTAAGGGCAAATGAATTTGATGCGCGGCAATTTCATGTTCCAATTCACGCACGCGTTGGTGATTGGGTGTAAACCCAAAGGCGTCACAAAACGCCAAATACACCATTAAACTAGCGCGTAATTTTCCGCCCAAACTGTAACCGGCAATATGCGGCGTTTTAATTTTAGCGCGCGCAAAAGTGACTGGATTGATGGTGGGTTCGTTTTGCCACGTGTCACCACAAAAGACGAGGTCCAGTGCATTGAGTGCGTTTTCATCCACAACACCACCGCGTGCTGCATTAATAATGATTGTTCCAGGTTTGAGTGAATTGAGAAAAGCAGCATTGAGTAATTGCCAGGTGGCGTGTTCGCCACTGTGTGTTAAAGGTGTGTGCACGCTAATTAAATCACAATCGGCAAGCGTGCTGAGTGGGAACGAATGAAATGTGTTATCGCGTTGGGCGCGTGGTGGATCATTTAACAACACGTTGGCGTCCAGTTTAGTTAACGTTTCAGCGAGCAATGCGCCAATTTGGCCAACGCCGACAATACCAATTTTTATTTTTTTCAAATCTACATTTAATGCCGCAATGCAAGACATGACATAATCTGTTACAGCCAAGGCGTTACTGCCTGGTGCATTATAATATTGAGTATCTTGTCTTTTAGATAAGTCGGCCGCAAAATTATCTCTGCCGGCACTGGCCGTTGCCACAAATTTAATAGGGGTATGTTGCAGTAAGGAAAGTGTTATTTGAGTGATGGAGCGCACAAATAACGCGTCCGCTGTTTTGAGATTTTCATTTTTAATTTCTGTGGTGGGTGCTTCAACTATTTCGCCGTGTGATTGCAGTAGCAAGGTTAATTGGGGGATGAGTTGATCGACAAATATTTTCATTGGAGCCTCGCTGCGATAATAAGGTACAATGTACCTCAGCGAAGAGGATTAAATGAAGGGATTGGTGAAACAATTAGCACTCGTGTGCTTATTCTGCACATTCACTGAGGTTGTTTTCGCTGCCAATGAATTAGCATTACCAGAGCCGCAATTGCCTGCCACGGAAATATTACCCGCACCCAGTATTACCGCCGCATTAACAGGACAAAACAGTAGCAAAGCCACTTCGCAACAATTAACGGCAGAATTAAATTCCACTATCGCCGAACTGCAACAATCCTCATTGCCTAAACCATTGGTGACATCGCGCAAACCTTTGTATTTGAGTATGCAAGAAGCCATTTTGTTAACGCTGCGGAATAATCCCGATGTATTAAATGATGAGTTAGACCGTGTGACGCAAAAATTTGCGTTAATTGAGGAACATTGGCAGCAATGGGAACCGCAATACAGTTTAGCCGGCTCGTTTAATTTGCCGCGTGGTGGCCAGTTAAGCAGTGCTCTTACCAGTGCCGGTGTCAGTGTTAATACACCGATTGGCACGAGTATTACTGCTGGTTACACTAATACGGATTTGTTTGGACACGATGGCACAGGGAGTACGGCTGTAACAGTAACCCAGCATTTGTTACGCGGTTTTGGTTGGGCGGTCAACACAGCAAATTGGTACGATGATTTGGACGCAGAAGAAATCAATAAGCTGAACTTTAAAGCGAATATTATTAGCGCTGTGGTTAGTGTGATTCAAAACTATCGCCAACTAGTTGAAAACTACAATCAGCTGGCTATTGACAAAAAGCAATTAAAAATCAGTAAAGAAACATTAAACGAAGCGCAATTAAAATTACAAGCAGGGCAACTTTCAAAAAGTGATTACGTGCAACAAGAAGCGCAGTATAAAACACAACAAGTGCAATATATTGAAGAGCAAGCGTCGGTTTATACGGCTTATGCTGCATTATTAAGAAACTTAGGTTTGAACTCAGATGCAAAAATAGTGATTGATAAAAAAATTATCGTAGAAAAGCGCATTATTCCATTGAAGAAAGCGATTCGTATTGCTTTAGTGGGTAATATCGATTATCAAACTTCACTTATTAACTTACGCTCAACAGAGCGTGCTCTTATTGTGGCAAAAAACCAAGCCCTCTGGCAACTGGATGCCGCCTATACAACGGCAGTGGGAACAGGGGCAGCAACGCCGGAATTTGCCCTGAACTGGTCTATTCCCATTAACGATAAAAGCCTAGAACAAGGTATTTTAGTTGCCCAGATTAATCTTGAAAAAGCACGCATCAGTTTGGCGCAAAAAAAACAAGATATTGTGCGCGATATCACGACCCAGATTATTAATTTACATAACGCATTACAAGCCATCCAAATAGCACAAGAGCAAGTTAAATTGCAACAGCAAACGGTGAATAATATTCGTTTGAAAATAAAATATGGGCAAAGCACCGTGTTTGAGTTGAATACTGAGCAACAAAATTTGATTCAGTATCAGAATAGTTTAGTCCAAGATCAAATTAGTTACATGAACGATTTAACAAATTTGTACCAAAAGCTGGGCATAACATTAGATATTCGTCATATCAAATTGAGGTATTAGCATGAGAAAAAAATGGCGGCATTTTGTCTTGATCATTTCTATGATGGTGTTGGTAGTAGCATTAATTAGCAGTTGTGATAAGAAAGAAAAAGCAAAAAAACAAACCACTTTAAAAGTAATAACAGTAGAGCCAAAGGCTACAGTCAAACGTTTATATTACACTGGTAAACTTGAGCCGATTAAAAATATTGCTGTATTTAGTCCGGTAGATGGCAGAGTGCATAAATTATTTTTTATTTATGGCGAATCAGTAAAAGAGGGGCAAGAATTAGTAACGATTAATTCCTCAAAATTGGTGGATAGCTATCGTCAAGCAGTAAGCGATTATTTAACAAAAAAAGCCACTTACATAAATGGTATTCAAACCTATCAAGGTAATATTGCATTGCATGATGCTGGTGTGATTTCAGATTCAGAGTTCATTAATGATAAAAATACCTACGAAACGAATCTATTGAATTTTTATCAGTCGCGATTTGAATTAGAAAAAGTATTAAAGCAAGCGGGAATGGCACCTAAAGAGGTAGAAGCGTTGTCGCTTAATGACACGAAACAATTAAATTCCATTTTAGAAAAACATTTTAAAAATATTAAAGTGGTTTCCCCTGGCACGGGTGTGGCATTATTGCCGACCAAAAATGATGACAGCGATAGTAGTTCAGGTAGTGGTGGCGGTAACGTTGGTGCAAAATTAACGGAAGGCAGTAATGTGAGCCAAAATCAGCTGTTGTTATCCATAGGCAATTTAAATGGACTAAGCGCACAGCTTTCGGTGAGTGAAACGGATATCAATGAAATTCACGATGGTTTGCCAGCGATCATAACCGGAGATGGCTTTCAAGGGATTGAATTGCATGGTTCCGTAACACAGGTTTCGTATCAAGCTGACCCTGATGCACAAAGTGGTGATAGTGGCTTGAGTATGTTTACAGTACAAGTAGCGGTACCAAAAATTACTGAAGCACAGCGCACTGTGATTCGCGTGGGTATGACATGTAAGGTTGAAATTGATATTAAATCCAAGCCGACGCTGCGGGTGCCAATTAATGCGGTGCAACAAGTGGACGGTAAATCACAGGTTGAAATTCAGGATGCAACGGGCAAAACAAAAATGGTTACTGTACAAACAGGAGCAACTTCTGTTGATCAGGTTGAAATTATTGGTGGTTTGAAAGCAGGTGATAAGGTTGTGGTGAATGACTGAAGTACCGCACATTATCGAGTTTAAAAACGTTAAAAAAACCTATTACATGGGAAACAATAACTCGTTGGAAGCGTTAAAAGGCATTTCATTTACGATTGACCGGGGAGAATTGGTTGCCATTATTGGTCCTTCTGGTTCAGGCAAGTCCACTACGATGAATATTATTGGTTTGTTGGATTCAGTCACTTCTGGCAAATACATTTTAAATGGGCATGACGCTACTAAGTTGACGAAAAGCCAAAGTGCAACCATGCGTAATCGTGAAATCGGTTTTATTTTCCAATCGTTTTTTTTGCTGCCGCGTTTAACTGCGGTACAAAATGTTCTGTTGCCCTTACTGTATCGTGGCACGCCAAAAAAAGAAGCGCACGACAGAGCTATGGTTATGTTAGAAAAAGTGAGTATGGCAAAGCATGCTATGCACAGACCAAGTGAAATGTCTGGGGGACAGCAACAACGCGTAGCGATTGCGCGTGCGTTAGTGGGAACTCCGGCTTTGGTGCTGGCGGATGAGCCAACTGGCGCATTGGATCAAAAAACGGGTCATGACGTATTAACTTTATTGAAAGAACTGAATGAAAAAGAAAATGCGACGGTGGTTATTATTACGCATGATGTGCAAATCGCTAACCAGTGCAAACGTAAAATACCGGTAGTGGATGGACTCATAACGGAGAAAGACGCTTGGATATAGTTCGACACATTTTAGAAGCGCTCTCTAATTTAAACAAATCAAAACTCAGATCATTTTTAGCGATTTTGGGTATTTTAGTGGGCACAGGATCGGTGGTTGCCTTAATCACATCAACACGTTTAGCAACAGAACATGCGTTGGCGCAGTTTAAAACATTGGGCACCAATATTTTAGCAATAGATATTCGCCAGCAAGATGGTGAAGGGCAATCGCAACAAACAGCTCAGCTTAAAGTGAGCGACATAGCAAAAATTAAAGCCGCTTCTCCTAGTATTGAGGTGGTGGCGCCTTATGTGTTTCTTTACCAGAATGGTTATTACAAAGGAACCTCACTCAATTCTGAATCACTGGTTGGAGCAAATAGTGCTTTAGCTAGCGTGGCAAAACTGGAATTGCAACAAGGACGATTCGTTTCAAATTTAGATCGCTCTGGGCTTTTTTGTGTAGTGGGTTCTGATATTGCAGCGCAATTAACTTCACTCGGCGTTAAAAAAATTATTGGTAATCAAATTCGCATTGGTAAAAGCTATTTTACCATCGTGGGTATACTAAAGCCGTGGAGTCCTAATTTTTATTTTTATACTGAAGTGAACAAAGCGATCATTATTCCTATTCAAACTTCATTTCTATTAAGTAAATATGCGCAAATTAGCAGTATGTTAATTCGGTTTGAAAAAGACGCTAATCTGGATGATGTGAAAAACGCGCTGACGAATATTATGGCACAGCTGATTCCCACGCAAACCATTAGCTTTAGAACACCACAAAAAATTATTGATATTGTTAAAAACCAAAAGAAAAGCCAGGATCAAGAATTAATTTTTGTGGGCTTTGTGGCGTTAGTGGTGGGTGCTATTGGGGTAATGAATATTATGTTGGTTTCCGTGGTGGAACGCCGCCGTGAGATTGGTATTCGCATGGCGATTGGCGCGCAAGGTTACGATATTTTATTGATGTTTTTGATTGAGTCTGTGGTATTGACCGTATTCGGCGGGATTTTGGGAATTATTATTGGTTTAGCGTTACCTTACAGTTTTGCTTATATGCACGGTTGGGCGTTAAGTTTTTATTTATTGCCACCCTTATTGGGTTTTGTGGTTTCAGTAGCGGTGGGCGTTCTTTCAGGATTTTATCCGGCTTGGCGCGCGTCACGTTTAGATCCAATAGAGACTTTGCAATCAGATTAAATTATTTATATTAATCCCAACAAAAATTCATGTCTTTGCGAGGAAGTGTTGTAGGTTGGGTTAAGCGATAGCGCAGCCCAACAACATTTATGTTTTTAAATTTAACGGCAAAATTAACATTTTCACACCTAGCTGCTGTAACTTGCGTTGAATAATGGTAGTAAAGTCAGAGTGCAGCAGGCGTGTGAACCATGTTTCATTAGGATAAACATAGCGTGAAGTAAAAAATAACGTATTCGGGAATTTTTCAGTTACTTTCTCTGAAAGTTGGTATAAATGTTCAATGATGTCCGTGCCATAACTTGAGTAAGCTTCAGCAGCGTAGCCGTGTTGCTTCATGAATTGCACCAGGTAATCCAGTAAACCATCGGTTTGTTCTTTGAGTTTTTTAACTTGCTCATCACTGCCAAAGCTGCCCATATCGACTTCACCATGACTAATAAATACAAAGTTATGAAAGTAATCGGGAAAACTGCGCTGTGTCCATAAAATAGTGTGCATAGCCGCACCGATGTCTTTTACTAAAAATACGGCAGTGGGTGATTTAGGCGCGAGCCGGGGCGTTTCTTTATTGGCAGTGATTAATGGAATTCGCAGATCTTGATCGAGTTGTTTGCGCAGCTTGGCAAATTTTTGGTAATAGCGATGAATAGCCGCCCCAACAGCAATAACGCCACCCGTTACTAATACAGTTATCCAACCGCCCATTTCAAATTTAGTAATTAAAGTGATAATCAGCACTACCACGCAAACCACAAAAGCGAAGCTGGATAAAACGATATGACCAAACCAGTTGCGGTGTTTGTGACGATGGCGCCACCAGTAAGTAGTTAATCCCAGCAATGACATGGAAAAAGTTAAAAACACATTCATGCTGTATAAAACAACCAGAAAAGAAACGTCACCATCGGTGGCGAACAGCAATACTAATGCCGCCGCGCCAAAAAATAAGATACCGTTTTCTGTGACTAAGCGCGAAGACAATAAACTAAATCGTTTGGGTGCCCATTCATCGACTGCCATGTTAGCCAGCACCGCAGGACCACCTAAAAAACCTGTATTCGAAGCCACAAACAAGATGCCCGCTTCAAAAGCCAATAACACCACTAACCAAAAATGTGAAAATGGCATGTGCGCTAAGATGTGACTGAAGACCACGGCATTGAGTGTTTTGCCAGGAACGAACGACGCATTCCAGAGTAAATACAGAAGAATAATGCCACCAGCTACTAAGCTTAATGAGAGCGCCATGTAAAACATGGTCCACCCACCTGTTTTAACTCGTGGTTCTGCTAGTATTTGCACGTTATTAGAAACCGCTTCTAAGCCTGTGTAAGTGCCGCCGCCTAATGAGTAGGCGCGCATAAATAAAGCTAATACAGTTGGCCAGCCTAAATCACGAATGGCCTTTGCGGTATCAATTTTAGTGACGTGCACCAACGGCACAATATTGCTGCCGTGCATGACAATCCCCATGATGATCATAATCATGTGCGTCACAAAAAAACCCAAAAACACAGGCAGTAAAAACTTGATGGATTCCTTAGCGCCACGCATGTTCAGCCAAATTAAAATAATTAACACGCAAGCTTCGATAGTGAGTTTGTAGGTTTGATAAGTGTAAGGTAGCAAACTGAATATGGCATCTACTCCGGCTGCGACGGAAATAGTGATGGTGAGCATGTAGTCGATGATTAATGCTGTGCCGGAGACCAAACCCGCGCGAGGCCCTAATAATTTTGATGCGACTTTATAACCGCCGCCGCCGTTAGGAAATAAACGAATAACTTGGTTGTAGGCGGATGAAATTAAAAACACAGTAAAAGCGGTAGCAATGGCGAGATAAATAGCAAGATGCGTATGCGAACCTAAAGCACGGTAAGCCTCAGGTGGTCCATAACAAGCGGAGGATAAACCGTCTGCTCCTAAACCGACCCAGGCTAAAAAGGCGATTAATGCAATGTGTTTGCGCGTGTCTTTCGACATGGGGTTACGCGCTTTACCAAACAAAATTTCCCTAAGTGATGCCATGGCGTCATTGTAAGTGATTTATACGAATTTTCATAATGGAAATATACCCATTTCACTTGAAGTTGCGATTTATCGCAACGCGAAGTGACGCTACGCGATGGGGATTTTTAAGGGGAGAATCGCGAATTCTCCCTTTAGAGCTTGTTCAAAATCTCTTGATTCGCTGCAAAAGCAGCGTGATTGGCTAAACTATTCACGCGCCCTCGATAAATATGAATAACTATTTATCTCGGTCGGGTAAATATTTTATCTCAATCATCTGCTTTTTCGCTAGAATCAGAGACCTTGAACAGGCTCTTAAATGACCGAGCATGAATTCACTTCATGCCGGTCATACAAATAAGAATATACCGTTCGCTTTCAATTAAAATTATTCGCATTCTCATTGGCGAACGGTATACAGGATTCGCCTTCAATAGACAACACTATATAATGATTGAAAGGAGAGGCGAATGGCAGTCAGTTTACGTGAGACAAAAATTCTTGTTGCCACAATGTTGTTAGGTGTTGCCAGTTATATTGGGTGTGATATTCATCTAGCCTCCTTGCCGTTTATTGCGATTTACATGCACACCACTAAGCTGATCGTACAACAGTCGGTGCCCTTGTATATATTGGGTATGGGTGTGAGCGTACTTATTTATGGGCCACTGTCAGACAAAGTAGGACGTAAGCCACTTATTATTTTTGGTTTAAGTTTTGCGGCATTATTTAGTTTTATTGGCGCTGACACAACGCACATCGGACCATTTTTAATGGCGCGAGTTTTTCAGGGGTTTGGCGCAGGTGCGTGTATTGCAATGGGCCGTACAATTATGGTGGATACCGTGCAGGGCGAACGCATGGCATCCATGGCGGCGTATTTTAGTTTATTTTCTTCTATTTCGCCTATGTTGGCCCCCGCAATGGGAGGATATTTGCAAAAAGACTTTGGTTGGCAGGCTAATTTTATTGCATTAGGCGGATTTTTATTAGCATTGATGCTGTTGTTTTTATTTTTTTTACCGGAAACGAATACGCACCGGAATCCTCATGCTATGAAAGTAGCCAGCATTGTGGAAAATTACACAGCTTTATTTAAGCATCATATGTTTGTGGGGTGTATGTTTATTGCCGGTTTTACGATGGCCGCTAATATTGCTTACAACACCGTGAGTTCATTTATTTTTCAAAAACAATTCATGCTGGGACCGGTGATTTTTGGTTGGGTGACGGCCATTACAACCGTTGGCAATATTGTGGGTAAATTATTCGTGCCTTATTTTATTAAGCGTATTGGAGGCTTGCGGACTTTATTTTTAGGTGTTTGCTTGTCCATGTTTTCGGGTGCGGCGTTAACGTTGTTTGCATTGTTTCATTTTGTCACCGTCGCAGTGATAATTGGAGCGGTATTAATCATTATGATGGCGCAGGCGTTAATTATGCCCAACACCACTTCACAGGCATTAAGTCCTTTCCATCATATGCGCGGATTAGCGGCATCGCTATATGGAGGGTTTCAATTATTGCTGGCATTTTTAACCAGCACTATTGTTGGTGGTTTGGCATACGAAGGCATTGCCATGTTAGGCAGCACATTTTTAATATTGGGATTATTAAATATTGCTGTATACAGTTTAACGATTGGGCGTAAGAAAATTAAAGCCATTTGGCAATGATAAAAATTGCCGTGAATCATTAAGAAGAGCACACAAATGCATCTGGAGTTTCTTTAGGGTGTACCCAACGCTTACCTTGAGGACAAACTAAATAACATTGGTTAAATATATACTTGCCTTCTTTGCCGTCACATTGAGAAGTTTCCATTGAATCAATGCCAAGAATATAATTAGCGCCAGCTATGCTCATGCTTTTGATCGTAAAGGTGCGGGGTTCACTTCCCTGCAATTGTATCGTGTCGCCTACATGTATAGGAGGGTTATAACCCTTGGTTACCTGGCCACATACTGGAACTTTAAACTTCGCCGGTGGTAGCCAGTCCTGCTTCTGGCATTGATCAAAAGTTTTAGTTAAACGGGGAAGCAAACTATCTCCAGAGATGATGCTAGCAGCGCCAGATAAGGGCAGCAAAAGCATCATAACCAGCAGTGATGCTACGATACATTTTGTTGTAATCATTAACCTTTTCATTTTATTCACTATTTTCATTGACCCGTGCTTTCAATTATATAATCACTATTATAATGATTATTATAGCAGTTGTGGTGAAAGTGCAAATTGGGTTCATATTGGCTTATATATTTAACTAAGCTTCTTTTTACAAGAAAAACGCATGTACTAAGGTATTTTTGATGCGTTCAAGATCATCAGCGCCACGTAACCGAAATTAGCGCGATTTTACAACAATATGGTGAGCCTTGTGCTACTTCTCCTAGCATTGGTAAACAGTGGTTAGCAAAAGGCAAAGTAGTGTTAGCAAATTTAAGTGGCGATAAAGCTATTTTATTAGCGATGAAAAGCAATGAAGAAGATACCAATACAGCTTACGCAAGATTAGTTTAGTTTAGGGAAAAATGGCCTGAAAGTGTGATAGTTTTGCAGCGCGGATTGGAAGATGAAAAGTGGCATAAAGCATGGATTGAAGCTGAATTAAAAAACTAAAATCATGCCTATTTTTAGAGTGGTCATGATTATAAAAATAAATATAACTCTTTATTTAAATTACAAAATTAAAAATGTTATTAATTACAGAATAGTTTTTAAAGCGCCTTATTTTAAAATAAAATCTCGTTATGTTAGACTTTTTGGGTAAGGTAAATAATATAAATCAAGATTTATAAATTTAAATTACATTTTTTAATTAGTGAAAAAGAGGAGGTACAAAATGGCAGGTACACATGAAGGTGGTAAAAAAGCAGCACAAACACGTGGCCATGAAAGCTTGAGTGAAGCAGGCCGTAAAGGCGTAAAGACAGCAGATCAATCACAATCTGCAAGAACACGAGGTCACGAAAGTTTGAGTGAAGCCGGTCGAAAAGCCGGTCAACACTCAGGCAGAGGTAGCAATCGCTAATCAGATGATGAATAGTACCACTGCGATCACACACGCTGTGCTTTGGCGCAGCGTGTTTTTTTTGCAATCGAGAAATTTATTTGGTGTGTCTTCCTCTCGTAAAACCAACTCATTATGTTTAGTTTGCCAATTAAGAGCAGAGCAAGATTAAAATAAGTAAGCTAGTATTGTTATTGTTTGTATTTCCCAGTCGCTTCTGGTGCGCGCTTTAGTGCATTAAAAACAATGGATACAATAATCAAGGTCATGCCGGCCAATTGCATTACGCTCAATCCTTCTTTTAAAAATATCCAGGCGATAACTATGGTGGACAGCGGCATGGCAGCAGTAAATAAGCCGGCTGTTGAGCCGGTGACGTCTTTCGAGCCAAGATACCAAAAAATATAAAATAACCCAGATGATATTCCTACTGCTAACAATACCAATATGTTGGTTAATGTTGGCCAAGTTTGGGGAAAATGCCCCAAAGCGAGCATAACCACAAACGTAATTATTAAGTTAATGGCATTAATGATGGCTGAAAATAAAAAAATGGGTAAATCACAGCGATATACTTTTGCTAGCAAATAATAAATGGCCTCTGGAATTAGGGCG
>JBGTHB010000140.1:0-3524 GCA_041746415.1 Coxiellaceae bacterium
CGCCAACTATAAACTATGCGCCTACCGGTATTTATTTGCCGCTTGCAAAAGACCGTATGCCAATATCAATAAGTGAAGTGAAACTTTTTTCATCCTACGAGCTTCCACTGCCGGCTAAAAAAATGGGTGAAGTAAATGTTGAGTTCCGTGCAAAAAAGACAGATGAGAAATCGAAAGCGCAAGTTTTAAATTATGCTAAGCAACTCGCTTCCGAGCATGGTGGAAATGTTATTGTTCCGACACAGTTTTTTCTTGCTAAAGATAATCCACCGAACGTTTTTACTACGAGAATTGTTTTCCAAGGTGAGGTTTTTAGTAATCCTGTGGCATGAATTTGATTAAGGCATAAGAGAAAAAACAATTTTACGATAGTTAAATTATTTTTTTCTGCCGTTGACGCGTTGGTTGCGTATTATTTTAAATACAAATGAGTAAGAAATGCAGAACTCAAACAAAAACAGCTTTGATATAAGCAAGCTCAAGCTTGCCCCAGCTTCTATAAACGACTATCCCGTTATCCAAAACATGGCGCGTTTTTATGTTTATGATATGAGCGAGTTTCTCGGTTTTGAGTCGGGTTGGGAAATTCCTAAAGACGGGCTATATGAATGTAACAATTTTAAAAAATACTGGGAAACAAGTGATGCATTTCCATTTTTAATTTATTACCAAGATGAATTAGCAGGTTTTGTGATTGCGGATAAAAAAGGCAGCGATGCCTCAATTGAATTTAACATGGCGCAGTTTTTTGTTTTAAGAAAATTTAAGGGCAAAGGTGTGGGTCGTGCTGTTGCATTTCAATGCTTCGATAAATTCTTAGGAAAATGGGAAGTGATGGTACTACCTGGTAATAGCGGCGCTTATACATTTTGGCACTCGATTATCAGCCGTTATACAAATGATCGTTTTCAGGAATATTCTCGTGAAGTGGCGCATTTTGATAATGGCGTGAGAGATATTTTTAGTTTTATTAGTCATGCCGTGAAGGAGTAAATGTTAAGTATGATTATTATCGAGTTGACCTATAAAAAATCCGTGGAGGAGGTTGATAAATATTTAGAAGAGCACCGTGATTTCCTTGAGAAATACTACAACAAGGGTATTTTTATTGCTTCTGGAGCAAAACAACCACGTGACGGTGGCGTGATATTGGCAAAAGTTACTAGAGCAGAAGGTGAGAGAATCATTTGTGATGATCCATTTCATCAACATGCCATTGCCACCTATCGGATCACTGAGTTTGTCCTCTCTAAATATTCCAATTCATTTAAGCAGGCTTTGGATGAGGTTAAAAAATAAATCGTCTGAGAAAAAATTTAAATATGAATAATTTATATGAAAAATTAATTTTAGTTCCAGCGCGAGAACAAACGCCCGCAACTAAGCTTTATTGTAAAGTAATGCATAGAGAAAATACTCGACTGGGAGATCGCTCAGTGATGGTTTTAGTACCCGGCGGACCCGGTGGGAATCATTCTGTTTACCTGCCGATTGCAAATCGGCTTTTAGAATACACCAATCTTATTTTATTTGATCCGCGGGGTTGTGGCAGTAGTGAATCTAGTGATGTGCAATATTGTACGCTAGACCATTATATTGATGATATTGAAGCCATCCGTTGCTATTTCAACCTGGATAAAATAATTTTAATGGGCGGATCGTATGGTTCGATAGCATCATTGGGTTATGCAATTAAATACGGCAACTATTTGGAAAAATTAATATTGCTTGCTGGTGCGCCGAGTTACAAATTTATTGAAACAGCCAAGAAAAATCTAGCAAAAAAAGGAACAGGTCAGCAAAAGGCAGTGGCTCAAAAACTATGGAACGGCACATTTCGTGATGCAAAAGAATTTGCAGAATTTTATAAAATTATGGCGCCGCTCTATTCAGTGAATTCAGCTACTGAACCACCGACGACTTCCTCTGGAATCCCCTATAATATCGAAGTGACGAATTTAGGTTTTTCCCAATTTTTGCGCACGTTTAACTATGAAAATGAAATCGAAAAAATCACTTGTCCAACTCTGATTATTTGTGGTGCCGATGATTGGATCAATGATCCTTGCCATGGGGAATTTATGGCTAAAAAAATAAAAAATTCAGACTTGCATATTTTTGATAACTGCGGGCATTTTGCAGAAGAAGATCAGCCAGAGTTGTTTTTTAAAGCGTTAGATAATTTTTTTGGTATGCAGGATTGATTGGGGCAGTAAATATGAAATTACCAATTAAAGGCGCTTGCCTGTGTAGCGCAGTGAAATATGAAATTAACGAAGAACCTAAGCGCGCAGGATTTTGTTATTGCCGCTCGTGTCAAATTAAATCGGGTTCTGGTCATTTTTGTTGTTCTATCAGGAATATAAAATCATAAGGACGATTGGCTATGCGAACATATCTATCAGTTACTTTTGCTGAGAAGGAAGAAGCAAAACGATTGGGTGCGCGATGGGATCCTAAAAAGAAGAGATGGTACGCCCCTAGTGGTGAGAAACAACTTGTTGAAAGGTGGCCTTTGAGTGATGAGCCAATCCGTGAGCTAATCGGCGAGGATCGCGAATTTAGCGGTAATCAATTGTTTGTTGATTTAGTTCCTCGCTCTTGTTGGTTCACTAATGTTCGAAAATGTGTTCATCCATCTGATTGGGATCGTTTAAGGAGATATGTTTATGAGCGCGCTGGTAACCGCTGCGAATGTTGTAACGCAGAAGGAAGGCTTGATGCACATGAACGTTGGTATTTTGATGAAGAGAGCAAAGTTCAAAAGCTTTTGCGCATTATTGCACTATGCGAAGCCTGCCATGAAGTCACTCATATGGGGTTGGCTCAAATTAAAGGTAGAGAAGAGGCTGCAACTAACCACTTAATGAAAGTTACAGGTATGGATTGTAAAGCTGCAGAGAGTCATAAAAACGAAGCATTTGATTTGTGGCGATCTCGAAATCGATTTGCTTGGGATCTTGATTTAAGCATTATTACCGATTCTGGAATTAAGTTAGCGAAGAGTTTTGTTAAAGCGGATCGTAAAGAAGTTGCTGAAGATGAAACGCTTCAGATTCGAGCAGTGGAGCTCCCGCCGGACTGGTTGAGTGAAAGTAAGTCGAGCGAAAATGGGCTAAATGAAAATCCGGTTGTGGTTAAAAATAGCCAAGCTGAGAAAAGTATTTTTAGAAAAATTATAACATTCTTGTCAAAATTGATAATGTCAGAATCAGTATAATATGCAGTGCTTGTAAAGCTCGCTTGGCATGCGTCCTGATCTTTCACATGTATCAGTCACCATGTTGTGTGCGATTTTGGCAGCTATTGATAAAACTTCATCACGAATTGAATTAAAGTCATCTCGCCTTGGGTCATAGAATGATTCGAGTAGTTGTCTAACAATGTACCCATTTATAGACATACGAAATGCACCAGTTTTTTGGTTTTCTGCCCATGTGTAAATGAACGGTAGTTTTTCCTCGTTTTGATGTGCTTGTGCTTCAGATTCTAGGGTTGGACAATAATAGGGTAGAGTAAGGTCG
>JBGTHB010000141.1:0-7268 GCA_041746415.1 Coxiellaceae bacterium
TAATACAGATGCGCCAGAAAAGCTAACGGAATATGTTAAGCAGCGCTCTGCCAAAATTATTCTTCGTGAGCGTAAGGCTGAACTGAGAGGGGATTACGTCAATATTAACAAAATAATTGAAGACGATATGCTTGCCTATCCGGCTAATGCTTACTTTATGACGCATACAACTAACCCCCTTCTTGGGTCAACCACAATTACCAAAGCATTTGAATGTTTTCAAGATAGTCTATGTGACTCATTATTTACAGTTAGTCGTGTTCAAAGTCGTTTTTACAATAAAGACAATTTGCCAATAAATCACAATCCGGCCCAACTTATACGGACACAAGATCTGGAAGTTTGGCACGAGGAAAATTCATGTCTTTATATATTTACAGAAAATAGTTTTTTAAGCACTAAATCAAGAATTGGTAAGAATCCTGCTAAATTTGTTATGCCTAAATATGAGGCTGTTGATATTGATGATGCAGATGATTGGTTTATTGCAGAAGCATTGTTGGAGCATACAAAAAAGAGGTTTGAATATGCATAAACTTCTAATTACATGCCCTGCCATGATTAACTCGAAATCAACTTATGCAGCCGAACTTTCGAGTCTGGATATAAATGTCACTACTCCTTCAATAGAGCAACAACTAACTGAAAGCAAACTTATAAAGTTAATACCTGAATTCGATGCTTGGATAATCGGTGATGACCCTGCAACCTTTAGGGTTGTTGAAGCAGGCAAAAAAGGTAGATTAAAGGCTGCTGTAAAATGGGGGGCTGGCACTGACAATATTGATTTTAGTGCATTTGAAAAATTCAACATACCCATAACCAATACCCCTGCCTTATTTGGAGAAGAAGTCGCTGATGTCGCTCTTAATTATATTATATCTCTCGCAAGACAGACTTTGTTCATTAGCAATGAGGTTAAAAATGGGCTGTGGCCTAAGCCCCAAGGCATGTCACTTGCGGGCAAAAAAATTGGTGTCGTAGGCTATGGTGCGATCGGTAAAGCGCTAGTTAAACGTCTAAAAACATGCAATATGCAAGTTGTTTGTTATGATCCTTTGCTTCAACAAAATCAAGGCGCTGATTTTGAGATTGCTACCTGGCCTAATCGACTTGCAGAACTTGATTATCTGGTGCTGTGTTGCGCGCTCACAAAAGATAACCATCAAATGCTTAATGAAGAAACGATTGCTCTTTGCAAAACGGGTATTCGTATTGTGAATGTTAGTCGTGGTCAATTAATTGATGAAAATGCGCTTTGTACAGCTCTTCAAAAAAACAAGGTGCACTCTGTCGCACTAGAAGTATTTAGCACTGAACCACCAGAGGCTTCTAATACCTTATTAAAACATCCTCAATCAATTTTCGGATCACACAATTCTTCAAATACACTTGAAGCCGTTATACGTGCCAACAAAAAAGCAATCTCCCTTATATGTGAAATGCTCCAAACGATAGTGGCAACATGAAAAATGAGATTGTGATTGTTACAGGGTCAAGCTCCGGGATTGGCAACGCTATAACCAAGTTGCTTGAGAGCACAGGATATTTAGTTATAGGGATTGATAAATTCCCACCAATCAAGCCTGATAATCCTGATTATTTTATCAAGCTAGACCTAAACCATTTCTGCATGAACGAAGAAGAGCATCATAGTCTTTATCAGGAGGTGGAGGGATATATAACGAGCAAGCATGCAAAATTAGTGGGATTGGTGAATTGTGCTGCGGTACAGCTTTTAGGTGATCTCGAGTGCCTTCAGTTAGCTGATTTTGACACAACTTTAAATGTTAATTTAAAAGCCCCTTTAATCCTAACAAAGCTGTTTTACACACAGCTTAAAAAAACCAAAGGATCGGTGGTAAATATTGGAAGCGTACATGCAAAACTAACTAAACCACGATTTATAGCTTATGCCACAAGCAAAGCGGCAATTGAGGGATTAACAAAGGCACTTGCTATGGATTGCGGTGGTAACATCAGGGTTAACTGCATACATCCTGCTGCCATCAACACTAAAATGTTGATGAATAGTTTTGATGGCTCCAAGGAAAAGCTAGATAAGCTTAAAAAATGCCATCCAGTAAAGCGAATCGGAGAGTCAATTGAAGTGGCTCATCTAGTTCTATATCTCCTTACAGAGAAAAGCAGCTTTATCACCGGAAGTCGCTTTGAGATAAGCGGCGGTATAGCACACAGATTACATGACCCGGAATAAAAATGGAAAATGAGACACAATTACTACTTGAAAAGAACTATCTTTATAGAGGTTCTCGCTATCTTGCGCGCAGTGTTTGTGAATCTCTTCGTGACATCAGATGGGATTATATTCAGCAAGATTTCTCATCATTCAAAAATAAGCATAAAGGTAAAGCTTGTTTTGTGATTGGTAACGGTCCTAGTTTAAATCTGATGGATTTAACATCACTTAAAAGCGAAATCACAATAGCATGTAACTCATTTTATTTGTTACACTCAAAGCTAGGCTTTGTTCCTACTTATTACACAGTAGAAGATCCGTTACCTGCTTATGATAATCAAAAAGAAATCTCTTCTCTACGCGACTCTGTCAAGTTTATTCCTTGCGATCTAAAAAAAATAATCACGCCTGATCCAAATACATTCTATGTTAATTTCCATAGATCATATATGCGATCATCTAACCCAAAATTCCCACTTTTTTCTTACGATTTTGCCAAAAAAGCATACTGGGGTGGTACTGTGCTTTTTTATAATCTACAACTTGCATACTATTTAGGTTGTAATCCTATCTATCTTATTGGTGTTGATTTAGCTTATGAGATTCCGAAAGATATAAAGCGCTATGGCGGTATTTTAGTATCACAGTCAGATGATCCGAACCACTTTGATAAACGGTATTTTGGTTCGGGGAAGGCGTGGCACGTTCCACATGTATCACGTATGCAGCAAGCATTCACCAATGCTTACTTTGCTCTCAAGGAAAAAAACATTTTGCTTTTTAATGCTACGGTTGGTGGGAACCTCACGGTTGTACCGCGTAGGAAATTTGAGCAAAGCCTTAGTGAAAAGGTGTTCACTTAATGGCCCCTTATCCCATATTATTATGTTTTGTCATGTTGATGTGTATTTTACGACTTAAAAACAAGTTTGCAGCGTCACTTAGTATTATATTGGCATTAGCTTTGTTTTCGGGGTTGCGTTATTTTGTTGGCTTTGATTTTTCTTCATACATGGATCAGTTGACACAAATTAGCAATGGCGTTGATGTGAGATTTGAGCCGGTCTATTATTGGATGGTACATTTAGCTAATTATTTTAATCTAACTATTCAGAGTGTTTTCTTAGCGCTAGCCTTTATCACTGTTATAGGCTTCGAACGATTTATTGACGAATGGTCGGAAAGCTACGCATTTTCCATATTTTTATTTATTAGTATTTCCGTTTTTTATTTAAACTCATTAAACGTCATGAGGCAGTTTGCATCAGTTGCTTTTTTTGCATATTCGCTTAAATTTATAAATGAAAAAAAACTATTAAAGTACATTTTAACTATTGGTGTTGCATGCCTGTTTCATAAAAGTGCCATTTTTCTATTTCCACTTTACTTTGTGCTTGGCCGGAATTATAAAACATTGCACTTATTTATCTGTGGTATTTTTGCTTTCCAATTTCTTTGGGTGCTGCAATTTATAATTTCGAAGACTAAGTATTATATTTATCTTAATGATGATCAAACTCTGAAGTTTATGAATTATCATTTGCTTCTTGCTTATTTATTTGTTGTGTTGTTAGTAGCTTGCGCAGCTCATGTCTCTAAAATAAAAAGTAAAAATTATCACATATTTATTAATATGTGTCATATATCAATCTTTTTAATTGTCTGCTCTTTGGTCTCAAGCTTGCCCAGTTTAATTTTTGTCCGATTTAATCTTTATTTTATAATTAGCCTACTTATTCTCATTCCTGCGATTGTTTCTAATGTAGAAAACGTTTACATCAGGTTTATTCTCATGGCATTTATAGTTTTCATTTCGCTTTGTTATTTCTACTATGAGCTTGCTTATGTTGGCAAACAGCCTCATCATATTGTTCCATATAATTACAATATAACGTTAGTTAAATAAGATGCTATTATCATCAAATGATATAACTCGAATCACACTAAAGACTGACTATTGTATTATCGGATCTGGAATCGGTGCTTCCACCTTAGCATATAGACTCGCTGATCAAAAAAAACGTTTTATTATTATCGAAGCAGGCGGAATCAACAGCACAGACAGATTAGTCCTTCCCTATGAAAACACAGGCCGCGAATTTGGGCTGCGTAGAACGCACGAGCACCGAATTGGGGGTACAAGTAATCTTTGGCATGGTGTTCTTGCTCCACTCGACCTAGAAGACTTTCAATCTCACCCATGGATACCACACAGTGGCTGGCCAATTGATTACCAAGATCTTTATCCATACTATCAATTAGCATCTAAATTACTTGGGCTTGAAAATTTTAATTTCTTTAATTTATCTAATTTGCCACCGGCATTAAAAGCGCAGCTTGGAAAACTCCCAATAGATTACAATCCACTTATCTCTAAAATATTCCAACAACCACTACCCCCAACACGGTTTATAAAAAAAATAATTGACATTACTCGGAAGGCTAATGATCGTCATTGCATTTACCATTGTGTTGCTCTTGAGCTTCAGAGTCAAAATCAAAATAATGAGGTGACACGGCTCAAGGTGGGTCTTCAAGATGGAAAGACCTCTTATGTATATGCAAAGAAATTTATTATCTGTGCTGGGGCGATTCAAACCCCGCGTCTTTTATTAAACTCAACAAATTCAATTAATTGCTTAAAATCAAATTGCAATATTGGGCGATTTTTACTTGATCACCCAATGGGTAACTTATGCCAAGTAAAATTTAAATACCCACAAAAATATCCTATATTTTCCGATATAAAATATGAAAAAAAAATAAAAATTAAAGCTGGTCTCTGTCTTAACTTTTCAGAAAGAAAAAAACTCAAATTAGCCAATCATTGTTTCTTTCTAAGGCCATCATTTGTTGAAGGCATATCAAATAAAACTGAGAAGCTTAAATTAGATTTGCTTGTTTTGAAATCAGGGGATATTACAGTAAAAAAACTATGGGATATTTTGCGAAATATCAATACAATCAAGCAAATTGTTTCATATAAAATGTCACTCAATACTACATTTAAATATGCGGATCTATTTTTTGTTACTGAGCAGTTGCCAAATCCACAGAGTAAAATCACACTTTCTTTTCAAAAAGACAGTTGGGGCTATCCTATTTCAAAAATTAATTGGCAGTTGACATCTCAAGATTTCACATCTATGAGCACATGGTTTGACTTGCTTCAATCAAAAATTTTTCCGGTTACGCATTTTAATTTCACTCATACAAAAAAAGATGTTAATTGGTTGGAAACATCAAGCTCAGCAGCACATCATTGTGGTACTGCCAGAATGGCAGAATCGTTGCAATCTGGGGTAGTTGACAATAATTTAAAAGTATTTAGCATTGCCAATTTATACATATGCGATGCCTCTGTGCTTCCAACCATCGGAAATGCTAATTGCGGGCTTACAATCGCTGCTCTTAGCTGTCGCCTAGCAGACCAATTAAGCAGGAGTCGAATACAATGAAGATTGCAATTTTAGGATCAAATGGGTTTGTTGGCTCGCATTTGCTTGCTACTCTTTCAAAATCGAATCACTCTATAATTGCGCTTACTCGTAAACCAGTAAAATTTTCACAAGCTCATGTCTCCAACAGAGTTTGTTCTCTTAAAGAGAGAGAAAAACTAGTAGAGTATACTCGTTCATCTGATGTTGTTATTCATTCAGCATTTGATAATTCTTATAAAGAAAATATTAAGGGAATGAGAAACATTATTCATGCCTGCCAGCTGAACCGGGTAAAAAAATTAATTTATATTAGTACATTATCTGTATATCAATTAAATCAAAATTCGACTGTATCTCTCAAGACCCCTTACTCTAAATCTTATGAGCCCTATGTCCATGAAAAAATAAAGCTTGAAAAAATGTTATGCAAACAAAAGGAATTAACCCAGGTGGATATACTTCAGCCTGGGATTATATACGGTCACGGAAGTCACTGGTCACAGTTTGCCAAAGAAGCAGTTAATTATGGAGAAATTTGTCTTCCAAGAAATGGCAATGTTCGCTGTCATAGTGTCAGTATTGAGCAAGTAAGCAATGCTGTGGCTAGCTGTATAGCCTGTACAAATATCGAACTTAACAAACCGCCTATTAAAAAACAAATCATTATTGATGATACGCAAGCTCATAGTTGGTATGATTTTTACAAAATGCACATAACTAATATGGATGATAAAAAATTCCAAATTATGCCGGCCAAAACTAGCAGAAACTATCATGACGGTTTTATAAAAAATCTAGTATTTGAGTTTATGCTCAATTTTCCTTTATACTTTGTGACTAAGAGGCTCTTACGAATCAATCGGAACAGAAATAAAATACATTCCTTTCAACCCGCTTTGTCAGGACCTACAAGAAAAATACATAGTATTGATTTTTCAGTTAAGACACATAACATTTGCGATGATAGCCAATGAAGTTCTCAGTTTTAATGTCCCTCTATGATAAAGAACAACCTCAATTATATTTTAAGTGTTTGCAAAGTATTGTTGACCAAACATTAGCACCCAACGAAGTAATCATAGTCCATGATGGCTTCATCAACGACTCACTCATTAACGTAGAAAAATTTTTTCAAAATAAAGTGCCTATGCAGATCATTCAATTAAATAAAAATAAAGGTTTGGGTATTGCCTTAAACGTAGGCTTAAATTATTGCTCCCATGAGCTTGTAATTCGTTGCGATACAGATGATATATCATTGTCTACTCGATTTGAGAAACAAGTTAACTATATGGTTATGCACCCGGATATTGATGTTGTGAGCGGGGTGATTGCTGAATACGAAGAAAATGCTAATCGTCATACAGGCTACAGAAAATTGCCACTGACGCACAATGACATCGTCAAATTCTCACGCTATCGTAGCCCAGTTAATCATATGGCTTCAGTATATCGAAAAAGAGCTGTGTTAGCGGTAGGAAGCTACAAAAAATTATATCGCCTAGAAGACTATTTCCTCTGGATTAGGATGATATTGAACGGGTCGAAATTCGCTAATTTAGAAGATTTGCTTGTTATCGCTAAAGCAGGTGGTGGATTGATTACAAGACGAGGAGGGATGAAATATT
>JBGTHB010000142.1:0-18900 GCA_041746415.1 Coxiellaceae bacterium
TATTGCTGTTTTATTGTTGATGCACGGTGATGTGGGTTCAGGTGTGCTATGGCGTGATGTGGGTTTATTGTTATTTGGTTTTCCGGCTGTGCTGTTGTTTGCTTTTTTGGTCGAGCGCTTTTTTCTAATCCGCTTGTTCCATCATTTTAACCGCATTAAAGAGTATATGTTCTTGGTGGCGATTGCATGGTGTTTAAGCATGGCTGAGCTGGCTTCATTGCTTGGTTTGTCGGCTGAGATTGGTGCATTTATTGCGGGAGTGAGTTTAGCATCGAGTGCCGTTTCCATATATATAGCCGAAAGCTTAAAGCCGGTGCGAGACTTTTTTTTAGTGATGTTTTTCTTTTCTGTGGGCGCAAGCTTTAACTTAACCTACTTGTCAGCCATCATTGTGCCGGCGTTGATTATGACCTTATTGCTACTAGTGATTAAGCCTTATAGCTATCGGTTTTTATTGCAGTGGGTAGGGGAAAGCAAACAAGTGTCATGGGAAGTTGGGGTGCGTTTAGCGCAGGTGAGTGAGTTTTCTTTGATTATTGCTTATGCTGGGTTGGAGTCGCATTTAATTAGTCCGCCAGTGGCTTATTTGATTGAGGCTACCACTATTCTGTCATTTGTTATATCTTCTTACTGGGTGGTGCTGAAGTATCCAACACCGGTTGCCATGTCTGATCGCTTAAGAAGGGACTAATCCAATGACATTCACCATTTGTTTGATTGCTTTGTTATTGCAGCGCGTTTTGCATTTCGATAATAAACTGGCGAAGTACGATTTATTTATGATGTATTATCGTTGGTTGCACGCACGCTTTTCACAAAGCACTGCTTGGGCTGGTTTAACCGGGGTAATATTGGTTGTGTTGCCTGGTTTTATTCTTTCTATTATTTTCATGATGTTGATTTATCATGCGTTGGGCATGGTGGTTTATTATGTGGTGAGCTTATTTATCGTTTGGTATTACCTTGATGCACGTCCTCTTGCCAAAGACTCGATCGATCACGTTAGCGCACGGGATGTGTTGCTGCAAAGTTATCAACGTATCTTCGCTATTTTATTTTGGTTTGCTGTGCTAGGTGTGGTGGGTGTGATTCTTTATACGCTCTTGGCAAGTTTGCGTATTGAGTTGGAATCGCAGCCTCAGTTAAGTGAAAGCGAAAATACATTATTAGAATCCACCGCCTGGTGTGAATCTGTGCTTGATTGGATTCCAGTGCGTCTTTTGGGTTTAACTTACGCTTTAGTGGGTGAGTTCGGCGCTACCTTTGCTTTGTGGTCTAAAACAATATTTGCCAAGGTGGGCTTGGCGCGTGAGCAAGTGGTGAATTGGGCGTTGGTGAGCTTGGGTTATAATCCTGCCGAAGAATTGATAGTCGACGCTGAGCTAGCTAAATCAATTGAATCCTTAATTAATCGCGCTTTATTAGTTTGGTTGGTGGTGATGGCCTTATTTACAATTGGTCATTGGGCTGGCTGACAAACCCATAACAGCATGTTATGCTTGGCATCCGTGCCCGGCAGGGCTTTCGTAACCACAATTTTATATATACAATCAATCACATGGCTGAACATAATTCTACCGAAATAAGAGAGTGGCTTGACGCGCTCGAATCACTTGTTAAATTTGAAGATCGCGAGCGCGCTGGTTATATTATTGAGCGCTTAGTCGCGCGTGCCGCCCAGTTGGGTGTGGATGTGCCGGATAGTTTGAACTCCCCTTATATCAATACTATTCCTGCAGCCAAAGAAGCCGCATTTCCTGAAGACCTCGCACTTTATAAAAAAATCACCCGCGCCATTCGCTGGAACGCGATGGTGATGGTCACCCGTGCCAACATGAAAGATTCTTCTTTAGGTGGTCACATTGCAACGTATGGTTCGAGTGCGGATTTATTTGAAATTGGTTTGAATTATTTTTTTCACGCACCGAGTGCGGATCACCCGGGTGATTTAATCTTTTTTCAAGGCCATTCTTCGCCTGGCATTTACGCTCGTGCTTTTTTAGAAGGGCGTTTAAACGAAAAAAATCTCAACGCATTTCGTCAAGAGCTATCAGATAAAAACGGTATCGCTTCTTATCCCCATCCGTGGTTGATGCCAAATTTTTGGCAATTTCCGACAGTATCAATGGGCATTGGTCCGCTGAATGCTATTTTTCAAGCCCATTATTTACGTTATTTACACAATCGTGAATTAAAAGACACCTCAAAACAAAAGGTGTGGGCTTTCTGTGGTGATGGTGAAATGGGTGAACCGGATTCGATGGGTTTATTAAACATTGCCTCACGTGAAAAACTCGATAACTTAATTTTTGTGATCAGTTGTAATTTACAACGTTTAGACGGTCCAGTGTGGGGCAATGGTCAAGTGATCCAAGAATTTGAGCGCATTTTTAAAGGGGCGGGTTGGAATGTGATTAAAGTCATTTGGGGTGGTGGTTGGGATGCACTATTTGAAAAAGACAGCAGCGGTATTTTAATGAAGCGCATCGGTGAATTACTGGATGGTGAATACCAAACGTATACCGTTAAAGGCCCAGCTTTCTTGCGTGAGAAGTTTTTTGGAAAATACCCTGAGTTAGCCGAACTTGTTAAAGATTATTCAGATGAAGATTTGCGTAAATTAAATGACGGCGGTCATGATCCGCAGAAAGTGTATGCGGCTTATAAAGCAGCAATTGAACACAAAGGGCAGCCCACTGTTATATTAGCAAAAACGATTAAAGGTTTTGGTATGGGCGAAGCCGGTCGTGGCTCGAATGTCACCCATAACGTGAAAAAAATGAAAGCGGTTTATTTAAAAACCACACGCGATCGTTTTGAATTACCGTTATCGGATGAGCAGGTAGAAAACCTAGAGTACTACGTACCTGCAAAAGATTCGCCAGAAATGCAACACATGCAAAACCAACGTAAAAAATTAGGTGGTTATTTACCGGCGCGTCATGCGGATTGCGAAAAACTGAAGACGCCTGATTTAAAACTTTTTGATTCTATGTTGCAAGACAGCGGTGATCGTGAAATTTCAACCACCATGGCATTTGTGCGGGTGTTGTCATTATTATTGCGCGACGAAAATATTAAAGAACGTGTTATTCCAATTGTGGCGGATGAATCTCGGACTTTTGGTATGGAAGGATTATTTCGTCAAATTGGTATTTATTCGGCGATCGGGCAGTTGTACGAACCTGAAGACCGCACGCAATTAATGTATTACCGCGAAGACCAAAAAGGTCAGTTATTACAAGAAGGGTTAAGCGAAGCGGGGGCGATGTCGAGCTGGATGGCGTGTGCTTCGTCTTATATGACCACACACGTGCCGGTCATTCCGTTTTATATTTATTATTCTATGTTTGGTTACCAACGCGTCGGCGATTTTATTTGGGCCGCTGCTGATATGCGCGCGCGCGGATTTATTATGGGCGCTACGGCTGGACGCACTACTTTAAATGGCGAAGGATTGCAGCATCAAGACGGACATAATTTAATTATGTTTGGCATGGTGCCAACGTGTAAATCGTACGATCCCACTTATGCTTACGAAATGGCGGTGATTATCCAACATGGCATTGAGCGTATGTTTAAAAATCAAATTGATGAGTTTTATTACATCACTTGTATGAATGAAAATTACCATCACCCAGCAATGCCAAAAGGTGTTGAAGCAGGCATTATTAAAGGCTTGTACTTATTTAAACAACAACAAGACGCGGCGGTGCAATTATTGGGTTCAGGTACGATTTTAAATGAAGTACGTAAAGCCGCAGCTATTTTAGCAGATGATTTTAATATCAAAGCCAATGTGTGGAGTGCCACCAGTTTTAACGAGCTGCGCAAAGAATGGGAATCGACAGAACGACACAACCGGCTGCATTTAGAAAAGAAAAAATCGTATATCGAAACGTGTTTGGCAACTCACACAGGACCGGTAATTGCTGCAACAGATTATATGCGTTTGTACGCAGAGCAAATTCGCAATGCCGTTCCTAATCCCTATTATGTATTGGGCACGGATGGTTTTGGTCGCAGTGATACACGCGCGGCCTTACGTGATTTTTTTGAAGTGGATGCCAAAATGATTGTGTACACCACCCTCTATGCTTTGTATGAGCAAGGTGAGTTCACTGCAGCCAATTTAGAAAAAGCCAAAAAATCATTACAAATTAATTTAGATCGACCCGATCCGTGGACAGTGTGAGAGGAACGAACGTGAGTAATACTGAAATAAAAATTCCAGATCTCGGTGGTGCGACTGACGCAGAAGTGATTGAAGTGTTAGTGAAAGTGGGTGATGAAATTAAAACCGAGCAACCGCTTGTTACTTTAGAGGGTGATAAAGCCTCTATGGAAGTGCCCTCATCCGCCAGCGGTAAAGTGAAATCCATTGCTGTTAAAGTGGGTGATAAAGTCAATCAAGGCGATGTGTTGCTCACTTTAGAAGGTGAAGCCACAACAGAAAAAAGCGCTGCTGAAACTACTGCAGCCACAGCCAAAACGGATGCAGCGCAAAAACCAAAAGAACAGACAGAGCAGCCACAACAGCAAGCAGCAAAGCCGGTAACCGAAAGTAAGCGCACTCCCAGTGATGACTCAAATACAGTGCATGCCGGTCCCGCAGTGCGACGCATTGCGCATGAATTAGAGATAAGCTTAAGTGCGATAAAAGGCAGCGGTGAGAAAGGCCGTATTACCAAAGAAGATTTGAAAAAACATTTAAGTGGCGGCAAAGCCTTTGCAACAGCGAGTGGTTTTTCTTTTCCTGAAATGCCAAAAGTGGATTTTTCTTTATATGGTGATATCGAACGCCAAGCTTTGAGTAAAATTAAAAAAATTTCCGGCGCCAATTTAGCGCGCAATTGGGTGATGATCCCTCATGTGACACAATTTGCCGATGCCGATATCACAGAGATGGAAGCGTTTCGCAAAAGCCAAACCGAACAGTCAAAAAAACAAGGTGTTAAATTAACGCCGCTGGTTTTTATTATGAAAGCGGTGGTGGCTTCACTGAAAGCGTTTCCGCAATTTAATGCTTCGCTTGATGGCGATGAGCTGGTGTTGAAAAAATATTTTCATCTGGGCGTGGCAGTTGATACGCCAAAAGGTTTAGTGGTGCCAGTGATTCGTGACGTGGATAAAAAAAGTTTATTTGAGTTAGCCAAAGAATTAGGTGAAATCAGTGATAAAGCACGCACCAAAGGATTAACTATGGCTGAGATGCAAGGCGGTTGCTTTAGTATTTCCAGTTTAGGTGGTATTGGTGGCAGTGCGTTTACGCCGATCATCAATGCACCTGAAGTAGCAATTTTGGGTGTATCACGTTCTGAAGTGAAACCGGTTTATCAAAAAGAAACCAATGAGTTTGAGGCACGCTTGATGTTGCCGTTGTCTTTGTCTTATGATCACCGCGTTGTTGACGGTGCAGACGGCGCGCGCTTTATTGTTCACTTGTCGCAAGGCTTAGCGGATATTCGACAATTATTGCTTTAATACGTTCAAGAGGAATCCCATGACAAAAGAAATTCAATGTGAAGTAGCGGTATTAGGTTCAGGTCCGGGCGGTTATGCAGCGGCATTTCGTGCGGCAGATCTGGGCAAAAAAGTAGTGTTGATCGAGCGTTACGATACATTGGGCGGTGTGTGCTTAAACGTGGGTTGTATTCCCTCAAAAGCGTTGTTGCACGTTGCTGACGTCATGAATGAAGCCAAAGAGATGTCACATTTCGGCGTTGAGTTTACAACACCAAAAGTGGATGTGAATAAACTGCGCGAGTGGAAAAATAGCGTCATCAAAAAACTGACTGGCGGTTTAAAAATGATGGCGAAACAACGCAAGGTGGAAGTCGTTGTTGGGGTAGGGGAATTTCAATCGGATAAAAGCATTTTAGTAACAGGCGCAGAAGAGGTGTTGGTTAAATTCGACAGCGCTATTATTGCTGCCGGTTCACAACCAGTTAAATTGCCCTTCGTGCCAGAAGACAAACGCGTGATTGATTCAACCGGCGCATTGGAATTAGAAGATGTGAATTGTCGTATGTTGGTGTTAGGCGGCGGCATTATCGGTTTGGAAATGGCGACGGTTTATAATGCTTTGGGTGCAAAAATTAATATTGTGGAAATGCAAAATCAATTAATGCCCGGTGCGGATGTGGATGTGGTGAAACCATTTTATGATCGTGTTAAAAAGCAATACGAAAATATTTGGTTGGAAACGAGCGTTACCAAAGTTGAAGCCAAAAAAGATGGTTTGTATGTGACGTTTGATGGTAAAAATGCACCGGCAGAAAATCCGCAAAAATTTGATCGCTTGTTAGTGGCGGTGGGACGTAAACCTAACGGCAAATTAATTGGCGCTGAAAAAGCCGGTGTTAACGTAAATGAGCGCGGTTTTATTGAAGTCGATAATCAAATGCGCACCAATGTTAAAAATATTTATGCCATTGGTGATATTGTGGGCCAGCCAATGTTAGCGCACAAAGCAACACACGAAGGTCATTTAGCAGCGGAAGTTATCGCTGGCAAAAAACATTTTAACGATGTGAAATGTATTCCTTCTGTTGCTTATACCGATCCAGAAGTGGCGTGGGTGGGTGTCACCGAACGCGAAGCCAAAGAAAAAGGCATCAAATACGAAAAAGGTGTGTTTCCGTGGATGGCCAGTGGTCGCGCGTTGGCATTGAACCGTTCAGAAGGATTTACGAAATTACTGTTTAATGAGCACAATCAAATTATTGGTGCGGGCATTGTGGGTGTTTCAGCAGGCGATTTAATCAGTGAAGCGGCATTAGCGATTGAAATGGGTTGTGATGTTGAAGATATTGCGCTCACCGTGCACCCACATCCGACGTTGTCTGAGTCCGTTGCTTTAGCTGCGGAAATGTTTACCGGTACTATTACCGATTTAATCGCACCGAAGAAAAAAGACAAATAAAAATACGACGTGCGTTGGGCTTTCTTTTCCGTCGTTGCAACGACGGAAAAATGGTGCAATGACAAAACCGCTGTCGTTGCGAGCGAGTCATCGAGCGCGGCAATCTCATTGACACTGCAGTTTGCGTGGATTGCTTCGCGGACTCGCAACGACAGAACCGCCGTCTTCGAAGCCCAACAAATAATAACCCCATTTTATTTTTTATATTCGCGATGATGAATGGATTATCACGTTAGCAACTAAAACGTCTTTGTCACAACATAGGTTGCTGATCCTGATTGCTGATGCTTTATTGGTTTGATTAGATCCGGCTGTTTCCAATCATCTGTATTGTAATTGGAAATCATATTGTTGATATCCACGCCTAGCCCGTCATTTGATAATGATTTTTTGAATATTTCAAAAGAATGACTGTTGCCATAATCGTTTTTGCTACGCCTATAACGCATGGCGCGTAACAAACTCATAGATTCAGTTTTACCAGAAAACGGATTACCAACCTCAACCCGTCTCACAAAATAGTTGAAGACATTTTCAAAATGAGTAACATCACATTTTGTCAGTTCTGTGATAATAGCATTAATTAAATCTAATTTTTTCTGTTTGCTTTTTTTCTCAAATTCAGTGGGTAAAAATCCGCTGCGGGCGAGATCACTTTTTACTTTATTGAGTGCCTTATTAAATTTATCGGGTAATTCAAATTTTTCTTCGGCTTGCTCAGAACGTGGCGATCTAATCGGCCGAAAGAAAGCGTGACGTGAGTTAGCAGTAGCTGCACCGCTGCTGCTCGGTGTGTCACTAGACTTGTCTGCTGTCGTCGTAGAGGGAGCAGCAGTATTTTTTTCCTCTGCATCCTGTTGTGCAGCCAGTGCCATAGCAAGAGCGGACGATGATCGAGGAATTTCTACTGGCTGATTTGTTTGTAAATCAACACCAGGCGAAGCAGGTGGCGTTGGATCTGGTGTGAGTTGAATGGGGCTGCTGTTTGTTGATGGTGATTTAGTTTCAATCGGTTGTGGTGATTCATGCGGTCTACGAGTGAAATCGAATTCTTCATCTTTAGTAATTAAGCAGGGGCTAGCTGGTTCAGGCCCAATTAGCTTTAATCCTGTAAATTGACCCTCATTTTTTTCTTCATCATCAGAGCAAAAAAATTCCTCACGCCTGATGTCGATATAAGTCGGGAAAAACATTGCAAGTAATAGTTGAGTGATTTCTTTAAAGCTGTTTAAAATCTGATTAGCGTAAGCTTCTTCCTCATCTGATTGATAGCAAGTGCTACTGAAATACATAGCGAGTAATTTATCGCATTGCTCAGCAAATTGTATTGGGTAGGGATCGCTCGTGTAAAACAGATAGAGTTTAGCAAAACTATCCCATAAACTGTCGGTCTCTTCAGTACCATTTATTTCGTGGATGAAGCGTGTTTGTTGTGTCGGCCTCTTTTCTTCTGACAATAATGCCGTTAGGTCTGCTATTTTCTTTTCCACTTCAGGTTGTGCTTTGACAATATCATCGGCTTTATATTGCCAATAATATTTCTGGAGCAAGCAGCTCAGGGAGACTAATTTTCTGGTATAGCGCATATCATTGAGTCTATTGGTGTATTGTTAACACTTTTTTAAACTTCTGGTGCTTATAAGCTGTTTTCCATCCTCACAAAACCAGCCATTCCTTGCTCGCAGCGGGATGGAATGATACGATATTATACTTTAACATTCAAACTATTTTTGCGGAAAGCGTATGGCAAGCCAGATTGACACTGAAATAACGACAACCACCAAACGGGCTGAGGCATTAACCCATATGCTACTGAATTTACGCCGTGCCCAAAATAAAAATGAGGCGGCGTTTTTACAATCTTTAGGCGCGTTAACCTTGCCCCAATTAATCGTGATCAACGCTATTGGTGATTTACAACCGTGCACAATGACGCAAGTGGCAACACAAGCTTGCTTGTCATTAAGCAGCATTACTTTAATCGTCGATAAATTATTAACAATGCAGTTAGTGGTGCGTGAGCGTTCAGACACCGATCGGCGTGTAGTGTACGCGCGCTTAACGACAGACGGTAATAAAATTTATTTAGCGCAAATTGAGCGCGTGCGTCAGCAGATGCACACCATTTTAGAAACCTTGAGTAATTCAGAGCAGCAACAGTTTTTAGATTTTTTTGCGCGCTTTATGCAAGCGCTGAGTACAACTTAAAATTAATCACGACGCGCAATGGCCCACACATCAATTCGTTCGATGGATGATTGTTTTAAACAATGAATGAGTGACTGAATGGTTGCGCCAGTGGTGATAACATCATCTAATATGGCAATGTGATGAAAGGACAGTGGATGTTTCAGTCGAAAGGCTTGATGAAGATTCGTTTGCCGTTGTGATTTGCTTAATGTAGTTTGTGGTGTGGTTAACTTGTGACGCACCACCGCTGTTTTAATAAGTGGTAGTTTAAAATAACGTGCAATGGGTTTAGCAATTTCGAGCGCTTGATTAAAGCCACGTTCGCGCAAGCGCTGCACGTGCAGTGGCACAGGCAATATGGCTTGGGGTAATTCGCCTCTATAGCGTTGGCAAAACCACCGACCGAACCAGTAGGCCAGATGCAGTTGGTTGTGGAATTTAAGTTGTGTGATCAGTTGGTTAATAGGGGATTGGTATTCAAATAAAAAATGACTGAGTGTGAGTAACATGAGCACAGTATAATCGCTGCAAAAATAGCGGTTAACGTGGTTAGCATAAATTAAAGGTAATTTTGCAGTGATTGATCAACAAGCAGTAAAAAAAAGATGGCACAAAGTGCAGCGCTACTATGCTGAGCACAATCAGTTACAAATCGAAATTGCTAAGCGTCTTGCCGCGCGGTTGCCATATATGAAAATAGCCCCCAAGGTGATTGTGGATTTAGCCGCACGTGAAAAAACAACACAAGCTTTGTTGCAACAACACTATCCCAACGCACAAATCATCACACTTCCCTTTGGCGAACCATTAGATAAATTCCCTATTGAAACCGCGAGCGTGGATTTAGTGTTTGCTAATTTGGCTTTGCATTGGTCCGCCGATATGTTTAAAACCTTAGCTGAGTGCCGCCGCATTTTAAAAAAAGACGGCTTGTTATTATTTTCCACCGTTGGCCCAGACACATTGAAAGAATTGCACACAGCATTTTTAACAGCTGAAGAAAAATGGCATGTGCACGCCTTTATGGATATGCACCATATTGGGGATGAGTTAGTGCGGTTGCAGTTTTTTGAACCGGTGATGGATATGGAAATATTGCAACTGCGTTATGAATCATTGCGCGATTTGTTTGAAGATTTAAAAAACAGCGGTACGGCTAATGCGTGGCCTGCGCGTTCACGAGGATTGCAGGGTAAAGTAGCATGGCAGAAGATGTTGGCGCATTATGCCAGTTTGCAACAAGATAACTTGTATCCTGTGACTATCGAGTGTGTGTATGGACAGGCATGGGTAGCTGGCCCACGTTTGGCGGTGTTAAATAACAATAACGAAGCAACTTTTTCACTTGATGACCTGCAAGTATTAAACAGGAGTGAGGCATGAATAAAAAATCACAATCGGCACTCAAAAAAAAATTAACGCCCGAGCAATATTATGTGACTCAAGAGAAAGGGACAGAAGCACCATTTAGTGGTGAGTATGATAATTTTTTTGAGGATGGTGAATATAAATGCGTGGTGTGTAGCGCGAAATTATTTACTGCGGATGCCAAATTTAATGCTGGCTGTGGTTGGCCGAGTTTTGATAAAACAGCTCACAGCACCGCTATTGATGAACAGCAAGATCAATCGCTGCCGGGTCGTGTGCGCACGGAAGTAACCTGTCATGAATGTGGCGCACATTTTGGGCATGTATTTAATGATGGACCCACAGCCACAGGATTACGCTATTGTATTAATTCCGTCGCCTTGGAGTTTGATAAAAAGAAATGACAACAGCCAAAATATATTATTCTAACTCAACTAATCCTTGGTTTAATTTAGCCACTGAAGATTGGTTGTTTAATGAAAAATTAGACACAGACCATGTTTTGTTTTTATGGCAAAACCAGCCCACTGTGGTTATTGGGCGTTCGCAAAATCCGTGGAGTGAGTGCTATTTAGAAAAAATGCAGTGCGATAAAGTGTTATTAGCGCGCCGTCAGAGCGGTGGCGGTGCCGTATTTCACGACTTTGGCAATACCAATTTCACATTTTTATCACGCAAACCGATCTATGATAAAATCCAAAATTTAAAAATTATCACTGAGGCACTTAAAACATTTGGTGTTACGGCAATTAATTCTGGGCGTAATGATTTAGTGGTCGAAAAAGACAAACAGTTTCGCAAAATTTCCGGTAGTGCATTTAAAGAAAAAGCCAATCGTGCGTTTCATCATGGCACCTTGTTATTAAATACGGATTTGTCACGTTTGTCGGATTACTTGAATCCAAGCAAGAAAAAACTTGAGGCCAAAGGTGTTAAGTCAGTACGTTCACGAGTAATGAACTTAGCTGAACTTGTGCCTCAAATTAATCATGACTTGATGTGTACTGCATTGCAAAAAGCTTTTTTGTGCGTTCATCAATTATCACAACATGAGGTCCAGCGAGTTTGGTTGGATCCGCAAGGACTGGGAAAGATAACCACACTAAACGACTATTACCAATCCATGCAAAGCTGGGATTGGCTCTATGGCCAAACACTGGAGTTTACCGATCGCATCGAAGAACGATTTGAATGGGGAACGGTCGAGTTACAGCTTAAAGTGAAAAATGCCATTATTGAAGATTTGCGCATTTATTCAGATAGTCTTTTTCCAGATAAACTCGACATATTTGCTGCAGAAATGAAGGGTCAAGTTTACGATAGCGAACTGCTTTTAAAGCGCTTAGCGTTACTGTAAAATGAGCGTTCATAAGGAGTGTGAGCCATGCCGTTTCAGTTTTGGAAGGGGAAAAATAATCTATTTTATTTGTTAATTTCGCTGTTAATCTTTTTTATTGTCAATGCATTTTTATCTAACGACGCTGCTGACATGTATGTGTTCGGTTTGTTTTTTACAGTGGTGTTGTTTCTTTCAGTTTATTCATTATATAAAAGTCGGCGCTTGATATATTTGGGTATATTATTAGGTATTTTTTCTTGGTTAGGTTACTGGGCTTCACATTGGTCGGATGCGGGATTGGTGTTCATTATTGATTATGCGTTAACTGCGCTGTTTTTTACTGTTGTCACTCACATTATCATTATGCATGTTATGACACAAAAAGTGATTTCGTTTAATACGATTTGTGGAGCAATCTGTGGCTATTTGTTAATGGGTATGGTGTTTAGCTTTTTATTTGGTTTGATTTACATGGCTGCGCCACACGCTTTTTATCTTTCAGACAGTCGTGGTATCCATTTAGGTTATTATATGCAGAGTTTAATTTATTTCAGTTTTATTACGCTAACCACAGTAGGTTACGGCGATATTACGCCGCTGGTGCCAATTGCAAAAACATTGGCGTGGATGGAGGGGGCCGCAGGGCAAATTTATTTAACTGTATTGATTGCGCGCCTAGTTAGTTTGCAAGTGGCGGAAAGGCAAGGGAAAGCCAGTTCTTAAGCGATAGATTTGCTGCTTGTTGGCACAGCGATTTTTTAAGTGTGTTAGTGTTTAACGTTTTTTCTCCATCGGCCATATCATCGTGAATTTGAAAGAGTAAGCCCGCATCTAATGCAAAATCACCCAGCGCCTGTGTTTGTTGCGCATCGCATTTAGCCGCCATAGCCGCCATGGTTGCGGCAGCGGCAAATAACTTTGCTGTTTTTAACAAATGAATTTGCTGCAAATTGTGCGTAGCGCCTTGTTGGTATTGCATATCCAAGAGTTGTCCGCCGACCATACCTGCAGCGCCCGTGGCTTTTGCCAGGGCGTGCACCATTTTAATATCATCAAGCAATTCATAGGCTAAGCTTTGCAAGGCATCCCCCACTAAAATGGCGGTAGCTTCATCAAAGGCTTTATGACAACTGAGTTTGCCGCGACGTAGATCGTCATTGTCCATAGCGGGTAAATCATCGTGCACGAGCGAGTAACAATGAATTAATTCCACGGCACAAGCAGGCGCATGTAAGTGTTGTGTTGTCACACCAAGACTTTCGCCAATAGCGTAGACCAATAACGGACGCAAACGTTTGCCGCCGTTTAAACACACATAGCGCATAGCTTCATTGAGTTTAGTTGGCACAGCAGCACAGGTGAGTGTGCGAGTCAGTTGCGTTTCAAACTGGGGTAAATAATCAGTTAGCATCGTCGTTAAAATCAATCAGTTTATCCGCTTGCAGTATTTTAACTTTTTGTTCAGCTTGCTGCAGTGATTGTTGACACTCACGAATCAGTTTCACACCTTTTTCAAATTCGCTTAACGCTTTTTCAAGCGGCAATTGGCCGGATTCCATGGTCTCGACAATTTTTTCGAGAGCGACCAGGGATTTTTCAAAGTCGGGCTTGGTTTTGCTCATGGTGGAGTGATTCTACCGAAGTTTTTCTTGGGCGTCATCTTTTGGCAGCAGGCTTGAGTGTTAGTGCTTTTGGCGCTACGCTGGCTAGCTATACCGCTCGCCAATGAGAATGCGCGATTCTCCCCTTAAAAATCGCCATCGCGTAGCGTCACTTTGCGTTGCGATAAATCGCAACTTCAAGTGGCATAGGTATATATTTGTTAAGGAGATTAGCGTGTTAAAGCTTTATGGAATTGATTTTTCACCGCGTTCAAACAAAGTGAAAATGGTGTTGAATGCGCTTGCCGTGCCATTTGAATTTATTGAAGTTGATATGTTGAAGGGCGCACATAAAAAACCAGATTATTTAAAATTGCATCCCGGCGGTAAAATCCCAGTCATTGATGATAATGGTTTTGTGTTATTTGAAAGTGTCGCGATTTGTAAATACTTAGCGCGTAAGCAAAATTCGAGTTTGTATCCTGCTGAATTAAAAGCACAAGCAGTGGTGGATCAATGGTGTGATTACGCCTCACAACATTTGGATGTGCAAGTAGTGCGAGTGGCTTTTAATGTTTTTGTCGCACCGAAAATCAATGAGCCTGTTAGTGAAAAATCCATTGAGCTGGGTAAAGCAATGATTATTAAATTGCTACCGGTCTTTGATCAAGCACTGTCACGCCATGACTATTTAGCTGGTGATCATTTAACGTTAGCGGATATTAATTTATTGGCTACCATTGATCCTTTTACAATGTTACAACTGGATATTGCCGCCTTTAGTCATCTGCAAAAGTGGCAGAAAAAATTAAAATCAGAGGCGTTCTATCGCAACACGAAAACTAGCTTTAATTTAGTTCCCTAGCCATTACGATGCGTCCTATTAGACGTAGCTAGTGCATGGGCTTAGAGCTAGGCTTTTTAGCATTATGAATAAGAATCCACGACTGGTTCAACTCGGCGTACGCATACGCCAACTGCGCAAAGACCGCGGTTATTCGCAAGAAGAGTTTGCCAATTTATCCCATATTTCTCGTGCTTTTTACGGTCGCATTGAGCGCGGTGAACGCAACGTTTCTGTGCTTAACGTTATTAAAATTGCCGAAGCGCTCAAGGTGTCAGTAGGCGATTTGTTTCCCTCTAGCGATTCCTCTTCAACCCACGAAATTTAACATCTCCAGTAAAATAAAAATCATCTTGATTATTTAGGTACCGATGAAGATGATCTGCAAATTGGCAAGAGCGAGACAAGGTTGAACGTAAAATTGACGAAAAAGCAGAGTGTACACATTGTACATGAGCATTTTGAGGAACATTTTACGTTCAAGATTGGCCGCTATTGCCGATTTCCACCCATAAGCTGAGAAGTCACATTGCATATTCAGTTGTCCTGTGGTTTTATGGCGGCCTTATGCTTGAGTTTAAAGAGTTAAGCCTGCAAGTAGGCGACAAAGTGTTGTTATCCACCGCGAGTGTTCGGCTTGAGGATCACTATCGCGTGGGTCTAGTGGGCAGAAATGGCAGCGGCAAATCCAGTTTAATTAAATTATTACTAGGGCAGCTTTCCGCTGACATGACCGTTACCAACACTATTGTGCGCCATGATATCGGTTATTTAGAGCAGAATTTACCGGAAGGTGAATTAACCGCAATTGAGTTTGCTAAAACAGGCGATTGGCGTTGGCTGCAAGTACAGCATGATTTACGCGAAGCAGAAATAGCTGAAGATGGTGAAAAGATCGCGTTGGGTTTTGTGCGTTTACAAGAAATTGATGGTTACACCATAGAAGCACGTGCTGCAAAAATATTAAATGGTTTGGGTTTTACGTCAGCGCAATTTGAGTTGCCCGTGAAAAGTTTTTCAGGTGGTTGGCAGATGCGGTTGCAGTTGGCAAAAGTGCTGTTGTCGAATGCCGATATGCTGTTGTTGGATGAGCCTACCAATCATTTAGATATTGATGCCATTATTTGGTTAGCCGGCTGGTTAAAGCAATGTCGCGCCATGCAAATTATTATTTCACATGACCGTGATTTTTTAGATGACGTGTGTACGCATACTTTGCATTTGGCTAATCAAGCTTTGAAGTTATACGACGGTAATTATACGCAATTTCAAAAACAATATGCCGAAGCACGTTTGGTTGATGAGCGTACTCGTAAAAAAACCGAAGCCAAGCGCGCTCATATGGAAGCGTTTGTAAATCGCTTTAAAGCCAAAGCCTCAAAAGCCAAGCAAGCACAAAGCCGTATGAAGGCGTTAGAAAAATTAGAAGTCAGTGTGATGGCGCAAGAAGAAGGGGTGTATCAATTTAATTTTTCATCGGATATTCCGTTAACGGGTCCCTTGCTGACGTTGCAGGGTGAAGTGGGTTATCCTGAAAATTCCTTGTTAGAGAATTTAAATTTTAGTCTGTATCAAGCTGACCGCGTCGGTATTGTTGGACGTAATGGCATGGGTAAAACCACCTTATTAAATACGTTGGCCCAACAACAGCATTTGTTGAGCGGCGAAATTTTTATTAGTAGTAAACTTAAAGTTGGCTATTATGCACAAAATCAAGCTGAGCGTTTTCATGCAGAAAGTTCGCCATTGGCTATTGTAATGGAGCAAGAAAAGTCGTTTGGTGAAAAACAGGCACGTGCCTTTTTGGGGCGTATTGGTTTCTCAGGCGATCGCGTGCACGAGCCGATTGCGCAATTTTCCGGTGGCGAGCGTTCGCGCCTGGCGTTGGCCCTGCTCAGCAATAAAAAACCGCATCTGCTGATTTTAGATGAGCCAACCAACCACTTGGATTTGGAATCCAAGGAGGCATTGATTTTGGCGTTATTGGATTTTAGTGGCGCGTTAATTGTGGTGTCGCATGATCGTTATTTCATGACGAGCGTGACGAATCAGATTTTTTATCTTTACGATAAAAAATTGCATCAGCTTGAAGGCAGTGATTGGCATGAGCTTGAAGAGCAATTATTGCAGGCAGATAAGCCCACAGTGGCTAAGGCTCCTGCATCTAAGTTGAAAAAAAAACAGTCCGGCAGTCCCAAACAAGCTGAAAAAATTGAGCAGCAACTGCATCGTAAGGCGCAAGCAATTATACAAATTGAAAAAGAAATGGTAGCGCTGAGCAGTTTGCCTGATTTGTTGAATAACCCCGACTATCAAAAATTGAGTCAGCACCACGTGGCGTTAAAGCAAGAAATTGAGGCGCTCGAAGCAAAGTGGTTAGAAGAGAATGATTCATAACAGTGCTTGTTTCACCACCATGGAATGGTTAGTATTTAATAGTGGCAATATGGATGGCCCAACGCGCAAAAAGCCGCGCCAAATTTCACTTAAATCCTCCGCGTAAAAAATTTACCTCGGGACACTATTGTTTTTATCTCGGCAAAAAATATCGTCTTAAATTGATTCGTGGTGAAAAAAATCAGATTGAAGTTAAAAAGCGCATCATTGTATTAACCCATAAAAATAAAATCACCACCAAACGTGCACATGCGATTTTAGATGCCTGGTATTTTTCTCAAGCTAAATTAGTATTTGAAAGTCTGCTCACTAAATGTTGGAAAGTATTTAGTTATCGTGGTGCTCCAAAGCCAAAGATGCTAGTGAGACGTATGCAAACCTGCTGGGGAGTTTTTTCTTCCCATGGCCATGTTATTACTATCAATCGTGATCTGATTAAAGTGCACAAAGCATGCATAATTTATGTTATTTTTCATGAGCTGTGTCATTTAAAATCCATGTACCACGATGAAAAATTTCATACCTGTTTAGATGCTGAATTACCCAATTGGCGACGGGCACGTGCATTGTTGGATAAATGGGTATATTGAGAGGATAGCAATGCAAGAGTTAGTGTAAAGAGGTGGCAGTACTTTTAAACTAAAAAAGCTGGGCATCCTGCACCAGCTTTTTTGGCTAATTCTTCTCATTCCCTGAGAGCGGCGAATCCTTCCGCCTTCCATGTCTAACTTCAAAATCCATTTTTTCCCTTAAGACAAGAGCATTGTAGCTTGATCAAAGATAATATAATGCCCTACAAATGGGATTTGGCTTGTGAGACATTAGCCTTTGTTGAATTAGGCATACGGCTGGCTCGTAGGTGATTTTGCATCGACCTGGCTACTACTTTTGACTCATATCACTGCTAAATAAAGCCAGCCTTATTATTTTTGGCCTGGTTCGCTAGGACGAAACACTATTCTTTACAATAAGGGCGAGTCCATATAAGGCTCTAAAGAAAGGCATAATTTTTTATCTCGTTTGGATCGTTAAATCCCGCAACTTGCAGTATCAAGCGGGGCCTGCAAAGAAAGCGGGACCTCCCAACTGGCTTTTTAAGTATTATTTAAGTTGAAGAAAGTATGGTGTTTATTATGAGAGAAAGTGGTGGTGCAGTTAATGATAAAGGGGTTGGGGCTGTAGCCAGCGAACAGGATTGCTGTGCAGTTGATACGGTTAGATTTTATCTTTCGGCTTATGATAATAGAGAGCATACCCAAGGCGCATTTCACGATATATTAAAAGGATTAGATAAGGCTGAGATTATTTTATTGAGCGCATGGTCTCTTGATATAGATAGTGATTTCGCCATGCCGGATAAAAAATCCTTTTGGCAGCGCCTTGAGCAAGCCAGTCAGCGACAGAATGTCAAAATTTTTATTTTAGTTTGGATGAACTGGTGTGGTCATTATGCACCGCTTTCTAAAAGAATAGAAAAAAAAATCACTGAGAGTGCAACGCTAGATAAAAAAAATATTCACGTTTTGGTGGCTAAAACGGCAAGTGACCTTAAGAACGGGTGGTTAAATGCCCATCATCAAAAAGCTGTTTGTTCGGATTGGGATACTTATTTTGGCGGGTTGGATTTTACCATGGGCAGAGTCGATGATTCTACCCACTCTGGTTATTACAATGCACAAGCACCTCTTTTGGCTGGTTGGCACGATGTAACGTGTGTCATTAAGAGCAAATCCGCAGCTTTAGGTTTTAGAAAGATGTTTTTCGATTTATGGAATGAATATAAAAACTATGGTTCTCTTAGTACCAATCACCCCAACGAGACTGAAGATATAGCTAGCGTATTAAATCAAAAGGAAGAGAAAATTGTGCATGAGGGTGGTATTACAGCACGACTTTTAACGACGATTCCAATAAGTGGTACACATCACAGCCTTTTTCCGCAACAACGTGCCCATAGAGGCATTCATGGTCAGTATGTAGCTTCGATTAGCGAGGCTAAAGATTTTATTTTTATTGTAAATCAATTTTTAATTGGAGATGAGGAGCATCCTGAATGGAATCAAATACCCACTAAATTAGTAGAAAAAATAATAACGTGATGTGGCAACACTTTTCCGAACATATTTTTAATTAAATCTTCTGCGTGCTTCATATTGCTCAGGAGAGTAATAATCATTAGCAGAATGCAATCGCTTGCGATTATAGAACACTTCAATATATTCAAATATTTTTTGTT
>JBGTHB010000143.1:0-11729 GCA_041746415.1 Coxiellaceae bacterium
AAAGTAATGCGGATCTCGATGTCAGACTACTAACTATTATATTAGAGCAAGTAGCTGAATTGAGGGAACGGTATCAGTTGGATGAAAAACGTTGCGCTATCGTAGTAGCCAATCTTTATACCGAGGTGACACAAGCCACACAAGAAAAAACATTGCAAGAAAAGATGATAGCTGTCTTTATAAAAACGTATAAGGCTTCTAAATAAATTTTTTCCGTTGCAAAAGCTACTGCATTTATTTATAAACGATATTGCGACATTATAAGAAGACCAAGATACTAAAATTAAAATGGTCCAAGTCGCGGTTAAAACTTTTTTGCGGCATACCCAAGCAGGCAAACAATAGAGGAAAAGATGTTGTTGAAACTCCGAACTAGAACCATGAACGTTATCACGGCGATTTCAAGCGGGATTTTATTTTACTTTTCAACAGGATTTCATCAAGCCTGGCCCTTATTATGGATTGCGCCCATTCCGGTACTTATCTATGGCTACCACCATCGTTATCGAGCAACGGCTCTTGTTGCCTTTTTTGCTTTTTTTATTGGCAAACTAAATACCTTGTATTATTTAGGCACAGGGATGCCTTTATTGTTCATTCTATTGCCGATTATTTTTCATGCCTTTGTTTTCTGTCTACTGGTACTCTTCAATAAATGGTTAGTCAGCAAGATCAACCATTGGTTAGCGCTATTTTTATTTCCAGCCTTGTGGACTAGTTATGAGTTTCTTTTTTCACTAGTATCAACTGGTGGTGCTCTCATGAGCCTAGCTTACAGCCAACTGCATTTTCTTACTTTTATACAAATTGTTTCTGTCACCGGTATTTGGGGAGCAACCTTTGTGCTCTTAACCTTTGCATCAAGCATTAGCTATGCTTGCTACACAAAACAGCGTAGTCATCAATTTATTTCACTCCTCATAGCGATTATTATTCCACTAGTGTGTTTACTGTATGGTTATCATCGACTCCATGAATCCCGCAAACCACTAGACTCAGTCACCATTGGGCTAGTGTCTGTGAATACACCTCGCCTTGTTCATGACAAGGGAGCCGTCTTTTTAACTAAAGAGTATTTGCCACTCATTCACCAAGCTACCCACGCCGGTGCAAAATTTGTAGTATTACCCGAGAAATTCGTTAGCGTGACTAAAAACACTTACCAAAAAGTGATTCCTTTATTTCAGCAAGCAGCGAAAACAAATCACGTTACTTTAATTTTAGGAATTGCTAGGCTGGGTCGAGAAAAATTTAATTCTGCCATCATCATTAATCCAGAGGGTAAAATCAAAGGAATTTATAATAAACATCACTTGCTTCCCGGGTTAGAAAGTCAATTCACACCGGGTAAGAATTTTTTTAATGCGCAAGATCAATTTAACTGGGGTGTTGCCATTTGCAAGGACATGGATTTTCTAAAGTTTAATCGTCATTATGGGAAAACGAATACACAGCTTCTACTCGTTCCTGCTTTAGATTTTAATGTGGACGCTTGGTATCACGGTCGGTCAGCGATGATGCGTGGTGTTGAAAATGGCTTTGCTGTTGCCCGCAGCGCGGCTCATGGCTACCTATCGATTACCGATCAAATGGGAAGAATCATTAAACTTGCACCTGATTTTCATCAAAAAAATAACGTATTGATCGGGACAGTGACGCTTTATTCCATTCATACTTTCTACACCCAATGGGGCAACTGGTTTGCTTGGCTGGTAGCGTTGTTGCTACTGCTAGCTATTATTCGAGTATTCTTACGCTTAAAACGTTAATGTAATGTCTTTTTCTCGATACACTGGACTAAAGCTTTTAATTTTCCGGGGTACTTTTATTCGTGCATCATTTTGATATAAATGCCTGATCGATTCAAAGTGTTTATCTGGCTCAATGGTTAATTCAGCTAAATAATCTAAAAATTGCAATTGCGCCTCATCATCTTCAATCGCTTGATCTTCAAACATCAGCCCCCATACATCCCAAAGTTGCATTTCAACACTATTCAGTGCTGCAAAATCTTGAATCAAACGATCTTTCACATACCACACTCCTTTGTTTTTAGTACGATCGCCGCCACAAAATTCATCCGCTTGCCCTGGGTTTTTCCTTATCATTTGCCATGCAGGTCCTGGAGTAATTAATTGATCACGGGGCACATCTAACAAATCAAAATCAATCACTAGCTTCTGTCGTTTAATATGTGGCTCAGTCACCCTTGGGTCAACAAGACACCATTTTTCCTTGGCTGCATTCCAATATTCTAAAATTACCTCATCATGCTTATAGTCTTTGAAATAAAATGCAGAAAAAGCCACTCGCGTTCTCGCAGGAATACCCTGGTATCTTAAGATTGCACAGAATATGGTGGCGTAATCACGACAACTGCCTACGATGCGCTTATCCAATGGGCGCGTTTGGGTTAATTCAGAATCATCTAATCGAATCATTTTCTCAAGCATTTTCTCAACGTAGCGGGTCTCTATATCAAATAATCGTTTGAATGGAATTTGATAGTCGTAAAAGCTGCCATCCCAAAAGTGCAAAATGAGTCCTTGTAATAAAGATTTAATTTCTGCTACATCACGAGGCAGGGCTTCAAATAAATACCCAAATTCTTTTGGATCGGTTACGGGCGACTGCTTTTTATAAAATTCTAACGCACTCATGGCATCTCCTAGCATTTAAGATGGTTTTCTAAAAAAGTTTTGACCGAGGCATTTAGCTTAGGATGAATCAGTGCTCGTGGTGTACCATGATCATGAGCGACTTCAGGGCATTCTAAGGCTACGGCTTCTGGACATGACATCAAAAAAATAAAATGACCAGTGTTGGGATAAACAATCGGCTCGATAAATTTAAAATACTGTAAATAGAGGTCCGAGGAATTACCAAGCAATTCATCTTCTTCTGCTGTTACCAATAGAGCAGGCGTTGATAATTTTTCTGATTGAGTTTGTAGCGTTTCAGAAAGTGCGGGTGCTAACATCACAATGCATTTTAATTTATCCTGAAATATAATTGGAACTATTTTATTAAGCTTGTCGGGAATGAGTTTTGATAAACCACCTGCTAACACAAAACTTGTGAACCCTCCAAACGAATGACCAATATGCGCAATATGCGCTTCATCAATATATTTTCCTATTACAAGATGCTGGGTAAGCTGTTGGTAAATAAAGACCACATCATTAAGTCGCTGAGCGTGATTCTCATTACTTTCAGAAAGTGCATCATCAAAAGCCGTATCACCTGTGTGTTCTATTGCAACCACGATATAACCCGAACGAGCTAAAAATTCAGCCAAATAATATTGATTATAACGATGTCCTCTTGAACCATGAGAGAGGATGACTAATGGAAATTTATTTTCGACAAAAGGTGCGTTCAAACCTGCTTGACTATGAAAATGTGCTAAATAGGTAACAGGCGTTTCGACTTGCTCTGTAGGATACCAAAGCGCAGCTAATAAACTTCTATTACGTTTTCTATCGAGCCATTCCAATTCTTGATAGCCCACACAATACGATCTCATAGCTTTAAACTTCCTCCACCATCCGGTAATGTATTAATTTTTGGTAATCAACTTTTCCATTTTTGTTATACGGTAATTGGTCGAGCTTAAAAAACTCATCGGGAATCATAGGCGGTGATAGTGTTTTTCGACACCGGTTTTTTGCAACTTCAACTGAAGCATCTGTCTCTGAAAAGAAGCACAGTAGTGAAATAACTCTGTCTGTGAGATGATCTTTTAACGCAACAATAGCCACTGTTTGCGTTTGCAAAATTACTTTAATACGGTTTTCTATTTCTATTTTTTCAATACGATAGCCATTTAACTTTAATTGATCATCTTTTCTGCCTTTAAAAATCAGTCCTTTTTCTTGGTCAAATTGAGCTAAGTCACCCGTTTTATAGACAACCTTTCCATTAAAGGTTGCAAAACGCGATAGTGTGATTTCAGGACTGTTCCAATATTCTTGCGCTACTTGATCCCCATAGAGATACACTTCTCCTATCGCACCTGTGTTAATGATATCATCTGATTCGTTAACGAGATAAAACCCTTGTCCTAAAAATGGATGACCTATAGGTACGACTTCATCTGTATCCTCTTCATTCCATATATAACCCGTCATAGCGACTGTCACTTCTGTCGGCCCATACAAATTATCAATCGTGCTGTTAGGCGCAGCTAATATCCATCGCTTTGCAGCCTCCCGAGTTAATGCCTCACCACAAAAAATGCTATAGCGAATGCTCTGAAAATCGGAATTGCTTAATTTCTTAAGTCGGCTTAATAATTGAATCACTGAAGGCACACTAGACCAATAGGTGATTTGATGTTGTTTAATATATTTATCAACACCATAAAGATAGTTGTCAGGCAACACACACAAACAAGCACCAGAGAACCAACAACAAAAAATTTCATAAACAGAAAAATCAAAAGTTAATTCATTGATATGAGAAAATTTATCATCTGGAGTAGCTTTAATCCGATCGCAAATATTATCAATAAATGTTTTGAGATTCTGATGTGAAATCGGCACTCCTTTCGGTTTACCCGTGCTACCTGACGTAAACATCATGTAGGCATATTGATAAGCCTCATTTGGAGGACTATAGCGATCAGCAACACTCATCAATTTGCCTTTTTGATCAAGAGTGACTACCGTCAATTCATTCGGCAACTGACGATTGAGCTCAGAAAGTAAGGACAAATGAAAATCATCAACCACTAATAAATCTGTTTGAGACAACAAAATTGTTTCACATAATTGTAAAACGGGTTCTCTAGTATTCAAAAACACATAGGCTTTGCCAGCAAGCAGTGATCCTAATAACCCAACATATGCAGCACTATTTCTACGCGATAAAATTAAGCATCGATCCGCTCGTGACAGCATGAGTTGAGAGGCCAATTTTTTCGCCAAAGTAAACAGCTCGTGATAAGCCATTGCTTCATTACCAATCGCAATTGCGCATCGATTTGCATGACGTTGCGCAACTTCAAGCAATGCACTAGCAATACTGTTTTCAAACGGGATGTGAGTCTGTCGCATGGTCAAAAACCTCTTAGTACTGAAACACTGCTGCGGCAAATGTAGCTCCCAAGCCTACTGTCGCCATCAGGTAATAATCACCAGGCTTCAATTTTTCCTCTGCTAATGCATCAGCAAAATTAATAAAGATATCCGAACCAAAACAATGTGCGTATTTTTTAACGTTCTTTAAATAAATTTTTTCTAAAGGAAAATTCATAGCTTTAGCCGTATTTTCCCAGGAAATCAGATTAACGTTATGCGGTAAAATCAAACGAACATCATTTAAGTTTAATCCAGCATTTTTAATCGCTAACAAAATAGTCTCTGAGAGCAGGGAAACATACTTTTTCTCAAACAATTTGCTTTCCTCAGGCGTTAACCAAATACCGCGGTAAAATTCCCCAGCCATTCTCATTTCTTGATGAATTAATCGATGGCTTTTTCCATGAAGCCCTAGCAGCACAGCCGAAGAAGCATCTCCAGTAATAGAGGTGTTAGGAATCACCTGTACTGTCGGTGTAAAAGCACGCTCACCGGTGACTATAATAGCTCTTGCTTGTTCGTCATGGGATTGAAGTAAAACTGAAGCCATTTCAAAGGCATTTAATGTGGAAGCGCAATTATTGAGTGAAGTGCCAAAAGCAATGGCTGATGTTAAACCTAACTCCTGCTGAACTTGCCGAATAACAGATCGACCAAATCGTGTAATCACTTTAGCAGTATGGGAGTGAATAAGGTATTTGATATGTTGCTTATCAATAATTGTTTTTTGAAGTAAGTCTTCTACAGATCGTGTAATTAAATCCACCATAGATAATCCTTCAGCACAGGGAATTTCTTGTATTCCATAGAATGCTGAATAAACTCGCGCTTGGGGCTTGGTCAGTGAGAAACGTTCCAGGGATTCTTCTATTTTTAATCGATTTTTAGGAACAAAATAACTTGCTGCTTCAATGTTCAACATCCATAACCTCCAAGTTAGATTGATTTTTTAATTGACGATGGCTAGATAAATAATGGTAAAGGACAGGCACAACAAATAGGGTAAAGAGTGTTCCAAAAAACATCCCCACTACAATCACAATACCAATATCAAATCGTGAGGTCGCGCCTGCACCCTTAGCAAGAACAAGTGGCAATACACCGAATACGATGGCTAAGGTTGTCATTAAGATGGGACGAAACCGAATGCTGGCTGCTTGCATAATTGCTTGATATTTATTTTTTCCTTGAAGTTGTTCGTTATTGGCAAATTTCGTTAACAAGATGCCATGTTTACAGACTAATCCTGCCAATGTTAGCAAACCGATTTGGGTGTAAATATTTATTGTTGCGAATCCAAACTTTAGCGGTAACATAGCTGCCATTAAGGCCATCGGTAGACTACCGAGCAGAATAATCAAAGGATCTTTGAAGCTTTCAAATTGCATTGCTAATACAATAAAAATCATGATAAAAGCGCTTAAAAATAGCCATAACATGTGATTTCCATCTTGAATAAACTGTCTTGAATTGCCCGCATAATCCGTAGACATTGTTTCAGGTAATATTTTTTTAGCCGTTGTATTTAGAAAGTCCAGCCCTTCCGATAAAGTATGCCCTGGCGCCATGACACCAGAAATTGTGACTGAATTAAATTTTTGAAATTGATTCAAACTGGCTGGGTCAGTCACCGTTTTCATTGTGACCAATGCTGACAGAGGCACAAGCGTATTATTTTGGGCCTTTACATATAATTGATTAAGCTGATCAGGGTTCAAACGATTAGATGCATAAATTTGCGGAATCACTTCATAACTGCGACCGGATAAATTAAAGTATTGAACTTTGTTTTCATTAAGCGCTGTTGCGAGCGTCTGTGTAATATCATCGATACTAACACCCATCGCTGTTGCCGCATCTCGATCAACATCCATCTTTAACACAGGTTGATCGTAATTTAAATCATCATCGACAAATAAAAATAATCCACTTTGTCTTGCAGCGCCCATTAGTTTTTCTGCCGCACCATAGAGCGATTTATAATTTTCCATTGATTTAATCACAAACTGAACTGGAAAACCTTGTGTACCTGGTAAAACAGAAGGTACAACTGCAACTGATTGGAGTCCTGCGATTTGATTCAATTTAGTTTGCAACAGGGGCTGAAGAGCTAGACTTGATAAATTTCGTTTTTCCCAAGGAATTAAACGGACAAATGATAGCACTTGATGCTCACTAGGGATGCCATTAATATAAATCGCTGATTGGATTTCTGGTATGCTGTGATAAATTCTATCGAGTTTTTCGCTATTACCAGCGAGAAACTGTGTGCTACTTGAGTCTGGTGCTGTTGCAATCACTTGCAAAAAACCTTCATCTTCTTTGGGCGCTAACTCTTGAGGTGTGCTTTGATAGAAATAAACACAAGCACCTATTGAAATAAACCAAAGCACCAATATTACTTTTTTATACTGAAACACTTTTTTTAAGCCAACCAAATAAATATTTTTAAGAGTTTCAAATTTTCGATCAATTGCATGCATGAGCTTAGATTCGGACTGCACATCTCGCATCACCTTGGCACACATCATTGACGATAAAGTTAACGCAATGACGCCTGATAAAACCACGGTGCTTGCTAAAGCCCATGCAAATTCTGAAAATAATTTTCCAGTAATCCCGCTTGAGAAAGAAATTGGAGCAAAAATAACAGCTAACGTTAAGGTCATAGCGACTATAGAAAAAGCAATTTCTCTTGTGCCTTTTAATGCGGCCTCAAAAACAGAATAACTTTGTTCAATGTAGCGATGAACATTCTCCATCACAACAATAGCATCATCTACCACCAAACCGATGGCAATAACCATGGCTAATAGCGTTAATAAGTTGATCGAATAACCCATCAACATAAGGAAGAAACAAACGCTGATTAGTGATAATGGAATCGTCACTAATGGAATAAGCACAGTGCGCAAACTTCCTAAAAAAAGAAAAATTACAACCGCTACAATAATAATAGTTTCTAGCATTGTTTTAATGACTTCTTTAATAGATGCTTGAATATAAGTAGCAGCATTAACTACGGTATTGAGCTGCAATCCACTTGGCAATTGCTGTTTTATTCCTGGCAAGATCTTTTCGATGTTATTAACAAGTGTTAATGGATTTGCTCCTGTTTCAGGCTGAACAAAAATCATTACCGCCGGTTTGCCATTATAAAATGCATTAATTTTATTACTTTCATTTCCAAGTTTCGCTTCGCCGATATCACTTAATCGAATGACTGAGTTGCCAGATTGCTTAATAACAATTTGATTAAATGCTGTTGAATCATTTAACTCAGAATTCAACATAATATTTTGTTGAGTTTTTCCATCTAATCCACCAACCGTACTCTGAACATTTTGGCTTCTTAAACTATTGATGATATCTTGCATGGTCAGTCCATCAGCAGCCATAGCAATAGGGTTTAGCCACAATCGCATTGCGTATTGCCCTCCCAACACTTTGGCATTTGCTACACCATTTACGGCCTCTATCTGAGGTTTAACTGCACGATTGAGATAGTCAGAAATTTGTGCTCTTGATAGGCTAGTACTAGTAAATGCAAATAATAATACGGGATTATCATCAGACTCTGATTTGCTAATAATGGGTTCATCAATACCTTGGGGTAATTGACCACGCACACTGGCTACTTTCTGCATAATATTAGTCAATGCTAAATCGGTATTTGCACCAATCATCATATGTATATCAATATCTACATGGCCCTGAGAACTAGATGAAGTGATGTAATTGATATCATTAATTCCTGTCAATGCATTTTCAATGGTATTGGTGACATAACCTTCCATGGTATTGCTGTTCGCACCAGGGTAGTCCACGGAGATGGTGATTACCGGAATTTCAATTTTGGGAAAAAGTCGCAATGGTAAATAGGCATAACCAAACAATCCAGAAAACACTAAAAGTAGACTTAATGACAATGAAAAAACAGGGCGTTTGATAAAAAAATCCGTCCAAGCCATACTAATTCTTCACCAAGTTAACTTGTGCACCATTAAACAATTTTTGCTGACCTTGCATGACAACTTGATTTCCTACGGCCAAACCTTTTTCAATCAGCACACTTCCGCCGACTTTTTGGCCTAAAGTTACGTAATGCTGGGTAACCTTGCCTTTTTCATAAAGGTAAACAAAATTACCGTATGGGTTATAAACAATGGCGCTTTGTGGTACAGCAGGCTTATCGCTTGTTTTGGGCAGTAAAATAGAAACCTCCACGTACATGCCCGGTGTTAAATTGGGGTACGGTGGATTTAATTGCGCTCTTACGGAAAGGGAATGCGTGTCATTGTTCATTTGAGAACCCAATGCAATTACCTTACCTTGCCATTGATGTGATTGTCCTTGATGGCTGATTGCTAATACGAGATCACCCACGCGCAATAAATCACTTTGTTTTTCAGGAACAGAAAAATCTACAGTCATTTTGCTGCGATCTTGCAACGAAACAATGACTTGCCCAGCGCTGATATACTGACCTAAATCAACTTGACTGATCCCCAATTGGCCAGAAAATGGTGCTTTTATAATGGTGTTTTGTAGTAGGGCTTTATCATGTGCTAATTGGGCTTTCGCTTGTTTAGCATTAGAATCAGTTTGGTCAGTATCCTGCCTCGAAATATAGCCTTTCCCCATGTTCGCTAATGTTTGCGATCGTTCTGCATTCAGTTTAGCTACCTGATATTTTGCTTGGTCTTCTTGAACGGTCGCTTTGAGAGCGTCATTTTTTAAAGTAATAAGCGTTTGCCCTGCTTGAACTGTTTGACCTGACTGAAAATTGACATCTGTAATAATACCAGCGCTTTCAGCACTGACTTGAACGCCATGTGCTGCTTTCACGGTTCCTATGGCTGATAAACTGGAAACATCTTTTGCCGATTTTACGGTAGCTAAACTGACTGAAGGCAACGATCTCTGATGGGAAGAGACAGTTTTTCCTTTGGAGTGATAAGCCAAAACAACACTGGCTGTTAATAAAGCCATGACACTACTAATCCAAAACAATGGGCGAGGAGTGATCCAGTTAATAACGGGTTTTCGTTTCATAAAACCACAGCTTCCTTTTGATCAATGAATTCGGATGATAAATCGGCTTTCAATTTTAATTTATCAATCTTACCGTTCGTCGATTTAGGCAAAGTTTTTAATAAGCTAAAAAACTTGGGTCGCTGTTCAGACGATAACTGTTGCTGACAATAATGTTGTAATTCATCAACGCTGACCTCAGAAGCGGTTACAATAAAAGCGCGTAATGCGGTTCCCCATTCATGGTGATCTACTCCAATCACAGCCGCTTCAATAACGGCAGGGTGCTGCATTAAAACTGCTTCCACTTCCTTAGGGCTCACTTTCATTCCTCGACACTTTAAAACTTCATCCATCCGCCCATGAAAATAGAGATAACCGTCTTCATCTAGCCAACAATAATCACCAGTATAAAGAAGCTTTTCATCCGGCAATAAACCGTTTTTAAGTTTTTCAGCCGTTTTATCCGGTTTTTTCCAATAGCCGCACATCACGGTAGCACCACGAATTACCAACTGCCCAATCTGGTTCGGTCCAAGACGGTTTCCAGCATCATCCACAACCCATAGTTCAGTATTTGGAATCGCAATACCCACACTGTTTGGTTTTTTCTCAATCATTTCAGGTGGCAAATACGTGCAGCGTTTACACTCCGTTAAACCGTACATTGAAAATATGCGTGCCGAGGTAAATTGGTTTTGCAACATATCAATATGTTTGAGATTCAGTGCAGCACCGGTATTGGTAATACAGCGAACACTGGATAAGTCATACGTAAAACGTTCACCATGTTGCTTCAAAAGCGGAACCATGCTGGGAACTACCGGCAACACAGTCGCTTTAAACGTAGCAATTTTCTTTAATAACTGCGCAGGCCACATGAAATTAGGTTCTAGAATGAGTGTTGCGCCAACGGAAAATGCCATAATCATTTGATATAAACCATAATCAAATGAAATCGGTAAAGCAGAAATAATGGTATCCTCTTCATGATGCTCGAGGTATTTATTAATCGAGGTAGAAGCTGCCAGCATATTGCGATGGGTTAACATCACGCCTTTCGGCTCACCCGTAGAACCAGATGTATAAATAATCGACGCCAAATCGATATCCAAGGCACCCGAATGAATCGCCTTTGTTGGCATTTCCCCCAAAGCATTTTCAAAAAGATTGATAAAATCGGATAGCTCAGAGCCTGAGGGTTCACTCAATAAAATTCCTTTAAGGGGAAAATAATTTTCTTGAATTAGTCTCGGCAACAAATGATACTGCCTGGAGTTGCAAACAAGCACAGAAGCTTCTGAGTCTTTCAAAATGTAATCTAATTTATCATTGGTTATATCACTACTTACCAAAGAAATGACAGCGCCTGCTTTCAGTGCACCCCAAAAACTAACTACCGATTCATAAGTATTGCCTGTTGCACAAACCACACGATCACCTCGCGATACTCCAACAGATTGTAAAAAATGTGTGATGTGGCAACACTTTTCCGAACATATTTTTAATTAAATCTTCTGCGTGCTTCATATTGCTCAGGAGAGTAATAATCATTAGCAGAATGCAATCGCTTGCGATTATAGAACACTTCAATATATTCAAATATTTTTTGTT
>JBGTHB010000144.1:0-6588 GCA_041746415.1 Coxiellaceae bacterium
GCCAGTGCACCAAAATCAGGTTCAAGCAATAACAACAATCCCATTGCAGCTAACAAAATCATGGGCTTGATAAAAGCAAATAAATCGGTTTTTATTTCACTAGCAAAACGCGTTAAATAACTCGATAAATAAATTAGCCCACCTAATTTTGCCACTTCTGAAACCTGTAAGGAGATAACACCGAAATTAATCCAGCGACGTGAACCATTTACCACCTTACCAATATGTGGAATCAACACCATCAATAATAAAAATAAACTCGCTAATAATAATGGCACACTCAATCTTTGCCATGTACGAGTGGAAATATGCGCTGTTATCCAAATCAAAACTAAACCCAGTGACGAATACAGCGCTTGACGAAAAAAGTAATGCAACGAATACCCATATTGACGATCGGATATCACCATCGAGGCTGACGTTACCATTAATAAGCCGAATGCAATCAATAACAACACGGCAAACAAAATCCATTTATCGTAAATAATTTTAGTTAAAGCTGACTGACGTGTGCTTGAAAGCATTTTCCGCGCTCCTCGTAATTAGCAAACATATCGAAACTAGCACAAGCAGGTGATAACAATACCGCATCGTGCGCTTGCGCCAAATGTGCCGCTTGCTCTACTGCATCTTGTAAATTTTTTGCGAACAACACTGGTACCTCTTGGTCAATGGCCTGTGCAATCTTAGCTGCGTCTTCGCCATACAAAATTGCATAGCTCACAAATTTTTTCACCATCGGCACCAATGGTGAAAAATCAGCACCTTTACCTTGGCCTCCTGCCAACCACACAATTTTTCCTGGTGTAACTGCACCTACTGTTTCAAGTGCCGTAAAAGTGGCACCAATATTTGTGCCTTTTGAGTCATTGTACCAACTCACCTCGTGGTGCTCGCGCACTAACTGACAACGATGCGTTAATCCAGAAAATGCGGCAATTACTTGAATAACAACAGCAGCATCAATACCAATGGCTGATGCCATTGCCATCACAGCGAGATCATTTTCGTAATGGTGTTTGCCTTTCAGTTTTAATCTATCAATTGGCAAATTACGTAAATTAAAATCCGCTTGCGAACAACTAGCTGAAAAAGTACTTGCTGAGGTTAACGCTAAATTCTGCCAAATTTGCGCTTGGTCCATATAGCAAACCGGATGTTTGCAATGTAGATAAATTCGCTGTTTAGATTCCATATATTTTTGCATGCTACCGTGACGATCTAAATGATCAGGCGTAACATTCATCACCACCGCTGTTTCACAGCGTAAAGATTGCGTTAAATCCAATTGAAAACTCGACAATTCCACCACGTAATAATCCACCTCGCCATCATCCAATAACGCATCCAATACAGGTTTACCAATATTGCCGCACACACTGGCCTTTTTACCCGCCATCGTCACGACTTTTCCCATTAATGTGGTTACGGTTGTTTTACCATTGGAACCCGTAATACCTATTACAGGCTTGTTAACGTATTGTGCAAACAACTCTACATCACCAATGATCTTGTCAGAAAAAAGTGAGAAAGGACGTTTATTAATATCTATACCTGGACTAACAATAATTTGTTTGGCGCTTTGCAACAAAGCCACAGAAATTTCACCGCCGTGAAAAGCAACATCAGGAAATTTTTTTTTGAATGCTTGTAACATCGGCGGATTTTCACGCGTATCTGCCATCTGAAAAGGAATTTTGTGATGCGCTAAAAAACGTGCGCATGAAAAACCAGTTGCACCAAGACCAACCACAACTGTTAATTCAGCCTGCATAGTACCTCAACGTAATTTTAGCGACGCCAAACCAATCAATACCAACACAAAGGTAATAATCCAAAAGCGCACAATCACTTTTGGCTCAGGCCAACCTTTTAATTCAAAATGGTGGTGCAACGGTGCCATACGAAACACACGCTTTCCCGTCATTTTAAAATACGCCACTTGGATAATGACGGACAACGTTTCTGCCACAAATACGCCACTCATAATAAAGAAAATAATTTCTTGACGCACAATAATCGCTAAAGCGCCTAATGCCGCACCCAAACCAATGGAGCCAACGTCGCCCATAAATACTTGAGCAGGATAAGCGTTGTACCACAAAAATCCCAATGCGGCGCCCACCAAGCCCGCACAATAAACCACTAACTCACCGCTACCCGCTATATAAGGAATGGATAAATATTTTGCGAAAATCGCATTGCCAGTGAGATAAGCAAACACCCCTAATGCACCAGCAATCATAATAGTGGGCATGATCGCCAAACCATCTAGACCATCGGTTAAGTTCACTGCATTACTGCTACCAACGATGACAAAATAACTTAATATGATATAAAACCAACCCAAATTGAGCGCCACGTTTTTCACAAAGGGAATGGTTAATGAAATGGCCGCTGGGGTGAGAGCATTAAAATACAATACCACTGCCACAATCAAAGCAAGTAATGATTGCCAAAAGAATTTCCAGCGCGGTGGCAAACCTTTCGTATTTTTACGGATTACCTTGCGATAATCGTCCACCCATCCTACCGCGCTAAATGAAACAGTGACAAACAGCATCACCCACACATAGAGGTTACTTAAATCGCCCCACAATAAAATACTAACAAGCAATGCCATAATAATGAGAGCGCCACCCATAGTAGGTGTGCCCGATTTTTTTAGATGCGTTTGCGGACCATCATCTCGCACCACTTGACCGATTTGCAGCTGCACTAAACGCGCAATAAAACGTGGGCTGAGAAACCACACAATCAATAAAGCCGATAATGCCGTAATGATAGCCCTGAAGGTTAAATACTGGAAAACTCGCAGGAAGTGAAAATAGGGTTGCAGAAGATGCATTAGCCACAGTAACATTATTTTTCCTTATTCGTTGTCAGTGCCGCCACGATGTTGTTCATTTTCATACTCTTGGAGCCTTTAACCAATACAGTGGCATCTTTAGCAATCGCTGGCAATAACGCTGCAATTAAATTTTTCTGATTCGTAAAATGTTTTGCCTTTGCACCATATGCAGCAGCGGTGTGTTGCGCCAAATCGCCATAACAATACAACTGTTTTATACCCAACGCCTGTGCTTTTTCCCCAATCGCGGTGTGATATTGAATTTCTGCCTCACCCAACTCCAACATATCGCCAAACACAAATATAGAATCCCCCTGCTTATGGGCTAAAATTTCTAACGCCGCTATAACAGAAGTGGGATTGGCGTTATAACTATCATCAATTAACAACGCCCCATTTTCCAAGCGTTTTTCTGCTAAGCGCTGCTCCACATTTTTTGCTGTTTCCAAACCGCGTTTGATTATCTCTAATGGTAACTGTTGTGCCACAGCGGCTGTAGCCGCGGCCAACGCATTCATTACATTGTGCTGACCCATCAAAGGCAGATCAATTGCAATTTGCCCGCTGGGCGTGATGAGTTGAAAACTGGGATAGTGATTTTCATTCATCACGATATTTTTCGCCATCACGTCGGCGCTATTTTTTATACCGAATGTGAGCATTGCATATTGCGCTGCTTGCTTTTTAAAATACTCAGCATAAGCATCATCATTATTAATAATCACTTTGCCATTACGCGCCAAACCTTCAAAAATTTCAGCTTTAGCAGCAGCAATATTATCCAGTGTCTTTAACGCCGCTAAATGTACCGGCGCAATGCAAGTAATAATAGCAATATCTGGCTGAACAATTTGCGTTAACTCAGCTAACTCGCCCGCATGGTTCATGCCCATTTCTAAAATGGCGTACTGATCTGTTGTCTCTAAACGCAACAAGGTTAACGGCACACCAATGTCGTTATTAAAACTTTTTTGGCTAGCCAACGTTTTTCCTGCTAATGAAAAAATAGCCTCAAGCAGCGCTCGCGTTGTGGTTTTACCGCAACTGCCTGTAACAGCAATCACTGGATTAATAAACTGCTCGCGCCAATAAGCGGCCAAAGTTTTTAGTGCTGCACGCGTATTTTCAACTAAGATATAGGGCAAGTTTGTTTCGATTTCCTCTTGCGTGCAAGCAGCGGCTGCACCATGCAATGCGGCTTGCTCCACAAAATCATGGCCATCAAACACGTCGCCTTTAATTGCGATATATAATGATCCCGGATCCAACGTACGCGTATCGTTACTAATGGTTTCAATCGTCACATCCGAACCGACTTTAAATCCTCCCACAATGCGTGCAATCTGTGACAGTGACATCATATATCTAACCCTTGTAAATAGTGTTTAACCACTGCGGCATCATCAAATGGAAATGTCTCTTTACCAATAATTTGATAATTTTCATGGCCTTTTCCCGCAATCAATACTACATCCTCTGTCGTTGCTTGCTGTAAAGCGTTAACAATGGCTTGCTGCCGATCCAAAATTACGGCCATTTCAGTGCCGTTACTAAAACCTGCGACAATTTCGTTGGCAATATGTTGTGGATTTTCACTCCGTGGATTATCGTTAGTCACAATAATGGTATCCGCGTATTTTTGTGCTGCTTGTGCCATTAATGGTCGCTTGCCTTTATCACGATCGCCTCCACAACCAAACACACAAATTATCTTACCCAACACGTGTTCTTTAATCGCCGCTAATGTTTTTTCCAACGCATCCGGTGTATGCGCGTAATCAACAATAGTCAACGGTGATTGCGTCGTTTTAAATTGCTGCATACGTCCAGCTACGGGTTTAATCTTTGATAAATAATATAAGGCGTCAAATAAATTTATGCCATGTAAACACAAAACCGTTAACGTCGCTAACAAATTGCTAATATTAAAACGTCCCAACAAGTCCGTTTCAAACTCACCAGCACCCCAAGGTGTTTGTACTTTTACAGCAAATCCCGTCTGGTGTTGTGCTATTTCAGTGGCAACAATCGTCGGCAAACTAGCGTGAAAATCGTCGCAGGAATACAACCACTGTTGTGCTGCGCTGGGTTGCGCTAATAATTTTTTGGCGTAAGCATCATCGTAATTAATGATGGCGTAATTCAGTTTATCTAATGCAAACAATTTGGCTTTTGATGCAAAATAGTGTTGCATATTTTTATGGTAATCCATGTGATCGCGTGACAAGTTGCTAAAAACAGCGGTATCAAATTGCACTCCGTTAACTCGTCCTTGATCCAACGCATGTGACGACACTTCCATCGCCACATACTGCGCTTGAGCGGTTACGTATGCGGCTAACGTTTGCTGTAACGGCACCCCAAATAATGTGGTGTGCGTTGTCTTTGCTAAATCCGGCAAAAAGCCATTGCCCAAGGTACCCATCACAGCGCATTTTTGTTGATGCAACGCAAACGCTTGCGCCACAAAATGCGTAATGGAACTTTTGCCATTGGTGCCGGTCACACCAATCACATCTAAAAATTGCGAGGGATAGTTAAAAAATTGTGCCGCAATCATACCGGCTTGCGCCGCCAAATTTTCCATTGGCCACCAGTGAGTTTGCACTGATGAAGGCGGTGGTTGCCAGCCATCCGCGGCTTCATACATTATGCCGCTTGCACCCTGGCTTATTGCTGCCGCCACAAAATCGCGACCATCGCTTTTTTCACCTGGATAAGCCAAAAACAAACTGCCTGGGCGCACTTGGCGACTGTCCACTGTAATTGAGGTAAAACAACTCAGATCCATATTCATGCTGTCATTATATACATTTAACTTTCACTTAAACTAGCTACGCTAGGATACATGATTTTATGTATGAGGATAAATATGCGACGAGGCTCAATTAATTTCTTTCCACCTAAATTAACACTACTTGAGAGAAATGGATGTTTAGGTAGCCGTGCGCTTATTCAAATTATTGACCAGCTAAATGCTATCGCTGAGATTATCGATAAGAGCGCGCGTGTCGAAGACGCTCAACGTATGCTGAATGCTGTTAACAATCAACTTTACACCTTGCATGACTGCGCGGACCATACGAAAAAACTTATCGGAAATAGAATTGAGGATTTTCAAAATCGGATCAATGCTTTCATCTATCTTCCAAGATCATCTCAAGCTAAGTCTTCATCCCAAGCTAAGTCTTCCTCTCAGCCCACGAATAAGTCGAAACAGCTTGCCAGCTTGGAAACTATTCTATCGGAAATAGATGATGGTACAAGAACACCTAATCAGATTCGAGTGCTTCTAAACACGGCAAGTGTAATTATTAGCAAACTTTCAGCCCAGCCCCTTGAATCACGATCAAACGCCAAGACCTTTATGATGCTTACGGCACAGTATGACACATTAATGAAAGATATGGTCGCATACTTCAAGGCACATCATGAGGAATCCGAAAAAGATGACACAAGTTGCACTATTTAATAAGTCCAAAATAGATAACATGAACCTATCGTAACAGATACTTTGGAATGTTTTCGAGAGGAGACATTTTTGCTTTGGTTACACATTAATTTTTTTATTTTAAGCGTGGCTTAAACTAACCAGCGTATAGTCCTCCGCTCAAAGACAAGGTTATGGTCTTTTAGGGATCTGAGTCGTTCTGATTCAGGCATTTTTCGGAATGAAATTGTATGGCCGCGCCCCAATAAGGGGTTTATTTAATTCTTTATTTATAGGTAACTTATGT
>JBGTHB010000145.1:0-4094 GCA_041746415.1 Coxiellaceae bacterium
TGTTCCAAGCGTAAAGAATAAAATCATTGTAGCGCGGCAAAGCACGATTAGTCTGATGATAAACGTGCAATAAACTCAAGGCCACAAATGCCACCAACAAACATAAAACATCAAACAGTATGCCCTGCCCTGCTATGGGCCAACTGATCACAGCTGCTACCAGCGCTGCCAGCAAACAAGCTGTCACCAATAATCGGGTCCGCTGCTCACCGTTATCCACCACCAAAAAATAATAAAAAAACATGACAGTAAAAGCACGCAACCAAAACTGCAAATTTGATACGTTGCTACTTACAAAAAAGGTTATAGTAGACAAAGCTAAAAACATCAACAAAACACAAACGCCAAATAGTAATGGTTGTCGTTTTTGCGTTATCATATTTTTTTCCTCAGCGCTTGCGCACATAACTGATTCGCTAAATAAATACTCAGTGCGGCTACCGCAAAGCCTCCAATCACGTCCGTTAAATAATGCCAACCTAAGAATAATGTTGACGCTATGATTAATAAATTAATCGCAAAGATCGGTAAACATAACCAAATATGTTTGCGTACTAAGTAAATAAGCAATAATGACCACACTACATGCATTGAAGGAAAAGCAATTAAAGACGTATCGTGAACTGTAACGGGGAGATAATGATGAATCTCATAAAATTTTATCGCGGTAAAATGCTCTTGTGGCAAAAACGCAATATGGTGAAAAACTGATACTGGAGCGCTGGTAGGTAAAAAATAATAAATGATAATGGCGGTCAAAAAACTGAGGGACGCCATCACAAAATACTGGTCCAAAATCAGCTTGTCTTTAAACCACGCTGCAGCCAAGGGTAGCACAAACAATTCAATATCCAGAAAATCATAGCAATACTCAAGCAGAATTTTGATCGATGGATGTTGTAGCGTCCAAGTCATCACAGCTGGCGTGCTAAAACCTAAAAAATAATCGATCTTTGCTAAAATGCGATCAACGGCTAAAAAAGGAGTATATTGCGCACCTGTCGCTAACGCCGCAAACGACAGCAGCAAAAACAAATATAAAGCATAACTACGCGTAAAAAATGTAATTCGTGGTGCGTGATTATACGTTAAAACAGCCACAATAAATAATGCCAGCATCACCGGTAGCAACCATAGCCATAATATAGGAATATAAAAATTACCTTGATAGCGCGTGAAAATTAAATTAAGCAAAACAAAATAAATCGCCACAGCAAGATTGATAGCAATCAGTTTCAGCACTAGTTTATCCAGTGCCGTAATGCTGGTACAAAATTTTTTCAGTAGTAATGAGTCCAAGGTAATAGACATCCATGCTTGAAAACCATATTATGGCCCATTTACAGTAAAATTAGTAGGAGCACCAGTGAAATCACAACCGACCGGTCTTTGGTTTATTTCTGCGGCAAGTTTTTTAATTTGTATTGGTTTCGGTGGAATTAATTCCCAATTGGTAATTTATGCCCACACACTTTTGCATATGGGATCAGCTAAGTTTTACCCGCTGTCCGCTACTTACAACGCCTTGCTGTTTGCATTTCCTCTGGTCGGCGGTTATGTATCTGAAAAAGTAGGATTCCAACGCGCGCTTTTAATGGGAACGGCTTGTTGCGCACTCGGTTTAATCACTATGGCTTTCCCTACATTAATTGACTTATACGTTGGACTGGCTGCCTTTGCTGTAGGTATTTGTTTAGTTGTGCCTTCCTATTTAGTTTTGCTTGGTAAACTTTACGCAAAAGTGGATAAGCGCCGTGAAAGTGGTTTCACCATTGCTTACGCTATTATGAACATGGGATTTTTTACCGTCATTGTATTCGGTAGCTACTTAATTCAATATGCAGGTTATCAAATAGCCTACTTGCTTTATGCGGCCATTGCGCTGCTCATCTATGTGCTTTACTATTTTTGCCGCCATACATTAACTCCTTATGGTCAACGCAGTATAGAACCCTTACTAAAATGGTCAAAGCCCGCATTATGGTCGTTGCTGGCTGCGGTAAGTTTAGTGCTATTTTTCCTTGCCATTTGGTTACTACAACACCCAAGCGAAACCACAGCTATTTTAATGGCAATCATTGCACTGGTTACGATCGCATTAATTATGCGTGCCAAACAACAACCACAAGCGATCGCACGCAAGCGACTATACGCATTTCTGATTCTGTCGTATTTATCTATCAGCTTTTGGGCGCTTTACACCTTAGAGCCTGCACTACTGACTGTATTCATTGAAAACAATGTCGATCGTTTATTATTTAATAGCACCATTCCTGCTGCCGCATATTATAGTCTCGATGCCATTTTCGTGATTGTGATTGGTGCGTTTCTCGGCTGGTTATGGCACCGACTGGAAGCAAGAAACATTTCACCGTCATTACCAGCTAAATTCAGCGGTGCGCTACTTATCATGGGGCTGGGTATTTTAATATTACCGCTGGCTATTTACTTAACAGGCGATGCCAATAAAATTAATATGTTTTGGATCGTGTTAGTTTATCTTTTCTTAGCGGCGGCTGAGCTATTGATTGGGCCGGTCGGACAATCCATGGTAGGACGCTTGGCTCCCGAAGGCATGGAAGGCACACTAATGGGTTGTTGGCAGTTATTTACCGGTTTTGCTGGAGCATTATCGGCTTATTTAGATAAACTGGCTATTACACCCAGCAATGCCACCTTGTCGGTAAGCAATCCCATTTATGTGGATGCGTTTATTAAAATTGGTGGTATTACCTTCATAGTGGGAATTTTTTCATTATTTTTTGTGCGCTATTTAAAACGTATGATTAATTAATTTTTTGCCAATACTGAAAACAAAATGCCATATTTATTGCGCGCACTCCAAAAATAATAACCATTGGCATGGGAATCCAGGGTAGCGCGGATCTGTTCTTTTATATACTGCACTTTTTTAGCATATGACATAGGGTAGCGATAATTAAACAGTTCAATATAAGCGTAGATTTTTACATCGGGATATTGACGAATGTTTTCGCGCAAATCCACTAGGGATTTATAAACCGTTTTATACGGCTGCTCTGCGTGCACATGAAATGGCTCGTAATGGGATGGATACACCATTGGGCAAATAGCATTTACTGCGCTAGCAAATACAGAAGGATCTTGACCAATAGCGTGAGACGGCTGACTCGCGGCCACTCCAAAAATATCAATTTGCAATTTAACGCCACTGCCCTTTAGCTGATCGCGTACTGACTTAATCACGTTAAAAATATAGTTAACGTTTTCGGGTGACGGTCTTTGCGTGGCCTTATAACGGATATAATCCAATTGAATTTCGTTTGCTCCTAGCGCCACAGCTTCTTGAATTAACTTATGGCGCCCCGCTAAATATTGTTTTGATATCACCTGAGCATGATGCGCCCCTTCAGGAAACATAACGATACGCGCCACGTAATTCAAACCAGCATTTTTTACTAACTGAATATTTTGGGCATAGCGTGTGGAACGTCGGCTGTAATCTACTACAAATGTATTGATACCCACTGCTTTTGCTTGGCTAATTAAATGCGTAATGGTTTTGGTATTTTCAAGTGTGGGTTGTGTAATATAAATGCCTTTTACCCACGCAAAACTAGGCAGAATGAACATCAACAATAAACTGGTTAGGCACTTCCTTGTGTAACGCATACAGCCATTATAGCAGCCTATTTTCGTTATGCAGACAATCTTCTTAGTAAAGTGGATAATTAATTACAATTCACTAAAAAATTTTGGGCCTTGATAGATTAAAGCGGTATAAACTTGGATAAGCGATGCGCCAGCATTAAACATAGCTTCAGCACGCGCGGCAGAATCTATGCCGCCCACACCTATTATAGGTATACGACCTTCAAGCAAAACATTAAGCTTGCTCACGCTAGCTAATGATTTTTCAAACAAAGGTTTACCGCTCAAACCGCCCTGCTCTAATAGCAATGTGGTGTTGGTTGCCACTACCCCGTCAATACCACATTCAAGCATTATCTTAGCCGTGCCTTGCAATTCAAGGTCCGATAGATCCGGGGATAGTTTAACTAATAAAGGCCGCCGTTTTGTGGTTTGCTCGGCTAGAAGGTCACGCTTGGCTTTAA
>JBGTHB010000146.1:0-4460 GCA_041746415.1 Coxiellaceae bacterium
GATTCAATTGCCAACTTGGCAGATGATTGTCTGAATTCTTCTGTGTAGCTTGTGACTACACGTTTACGTTCACTCATAGGGACACCTCTTTAAAGTTCGTTTTATTTTAACTTTTGTGTCCGGTCTAGTGTAGCCACTTCAGTTTACAGTATGGCGCAATTGCTATCCCGTCGTGAAACGGATCCCGAAAAAAAAGAAATGTTACTGGATATTGCCATGTGCGCCAAAGAATTATTGGATTATTGCAACAGTATTTTGGATTTTTCTCGCATTGAAAATGGTCATTTGCCAGTGCTAGTGAAGAGCTTTAATTTGTTGGATTTAGTGGAGCGTATTATACGGATTGAAAAAGCACCTGCGGTGGCAAAAAATCTGGAATTGAGTTTGCAATATGACAATCAGCTACCCGTTGTTATCCAAAGCGATGGGTATCGTATTGAGCGCATGATGATTAATTTAATTAGCAATGCCATCAAATTTACCCAGCAAGGTTACGTAAAATTTGCGGTTAAGCTCATACGCTTAGATTCAACACGACGTGGTGCCATCATTCAATTTAGCGTTGAAGATTCGGGTATTGGCGTGCCCAGTGATAAGAAAGAATTAATTTATGAGCGTTTTACAAAAGTTGCACCCAGCAACCAAGGTATTTACAAAGGGCAGGGATTGGGGTTGCGTATTGTCAAGCAATTTATTGAAGAGCTTGATGGCGATATCCACCTTGAAACAAAAATCGGCGAAGGTTCAACTTTTACCGTGTTATTGCCCGTGAAGCTGCCCTTATCCGATGAGTTGCTCGACAGTTAATTGGTGTACAATAGGTTTGGTAGGAGGCAAAAGGATTCGCCAGTGAATGTTATATTAGAGCCGCAAATCAGTGTGGGAGAAAAACCGGGTTTGTTAAACTTGAGCGGCGCTTGGAATATCTCACATGCCTCAATATTAAACCGCAAGCTTAATGCCATTTTTGATCAACAGCTTGACATCAAACAAATAGATTGTGCTGACATTGAAGAACTAGATAGTGCAGGCGCTCTGTTGTTAGTTGAGTTCCTGGCTGAATTTAAAAAACGTCAGATTGAAATTAATCTGTCTGGGCTTAATGAGCGTTACCTCAATTTGTTACAAATGATCATTGCAGAAGATAAGCGTATTCATCAGTCGCCAAATCTGCCATTAAATCCCAATTGGTTTTATCTTTTAGGTGTTTGGGCTACTGAAAAATACTGTGCTTTTCGAGATTTTTTAGCATTTATTGGCGAATCCGCGACCTTACTTGTTGAATCGGCGCGCAAGCCGTTAAAATTTTATTGGGACGGTATTATTCAAACTATTGATGATGTGGGGTATCAAGCATTAGGTATTGTAGCGCTGCTTTCATTTTTAGTGGGCATTGTTTTAACATATCAAATTGCCATTGAACTCAAAACCTATGGTGCCAATATTTATATTGTGGATATCACGGGCTTAATTATTTTACGTGAATTTGGTCCGTTAATTACGGCAATTATTGCAGGTGGACGAACCAGCACTTCCTTTACCGCCCAAATTGGCACCATGAAAGTGAATGAAGAAATTGACGCATTGCGCACCATGGGTGTTTCACCTATACAACGCTTGGTGCTGCCAAAAATGATCGGTGCACTCATTGCCATCCCACTATTAACTGTTTGGGCTGATATTTTTGGCGTGTTGGGCAGTATGTTTATGTCAAAAACGCTGTTGGGCATACAGTATTATTCGTTTCTGCATCGTTTTCAGCACGCGATTGAAGTACGTCATTATATTAGCGGATTAATAAAAACGCCGGTATTTGCAATTTTGATTGCGGCCGTAGGCTGTTTTCAAGGATTTCAGGTGGCATCCAGTGCAGACAGTGTTGGTCGACGTACGACACAAGCTGCTGTGCAGTCCATCTTTTTAATTATTATTGCCGATGCAATTTTTTCAGTTCTTTTTAGTTGGCGAGGTTTGTGATGCAATCCAACCAACCCATTATAGAAGTAAGAAATTTAAAAAATCGCTTAGGTGGGCAGTGGGTGCATAAGGGATTGAATTTTTCCATTAATCAAGGCGAAATTATTGCTATCGTCGGTGGTAGTGGTTGCGGTAAAACGACCTTGCTAAGAAGTATCTTACGTTTGCAACCTCCTGCAGAAGGAGAAATTAACGTATTTGGCACCGATATTTGGCGCTGTTCGGCTAAAGAAGCGCAACAAGTTCGTCATCGCTGGGGGGTGATGTTTCAAAGTGGGGCGTTATTTAGTTCAATGTGTGTTTTAGAAAATGTGCTCTTTCCGATTGAGCAAATGGCCAATATTGATCAAGCGTTACAAACGGATCTAGCTATGCTAAAGCTAACGCTGGCTGGGTTGGAACCTGAAGATGCGGCAAAATTTCCGTCTGAATTAAGTGGCGGTATGAAAAAACGTGCTGCTCTAGCGCGAGCCATTGCGCTGGACCCGGAGCTGCTTTTTTTGGATGAGCCCACAACTGGTCTTGATCCCAAAAGTGCCGGTGAGTTTGATCAATTAATTTTGCGCTTACGCCATAATTTGGGCTTAACAGTTATTATGATAACTCATGATATGGATTCGTTATGGCTTGTGCCTGATCGTGTGCTATTTTTAGGGGATGGCAAAGCATTGGCGTTACTGCCGATGGCAGAGCTGGTGAAGCAAGATGTACCCGCGATTCGCGACTACTTAAGTGGTGTACGTGCTTACGAACGTGAACCGTTAGCCAAGGAAAAAGGCAAGTGGACTCAAAAGTAAATTATACTATTGTTGGCATTTTTGTCTGCGTATTAGGTGCAGCATTGCTACTTATTGGTTTGTGGTTGACGTCCCTAAAGCATACCGAAAAATATCAATATTACGTTACTTATATGCGCGAAGAAGTGGCTGGATTAAATGTACAAAGTGCGGTGCGATTCAATGGTGTTAAAGTGGGTTATGTTTCTGCTATTGATTTGAATGCCAAAGACCCACAGCAGGTAAAAATCACTTTAGCCATTTCGCAAGAAACATTTATTTCAACTAGCACAATTGCGGTATTGCAATCAGAAGGTATTACAGGAATTGATTATATAGGTTTGAAAGCATTGACTATTAGTGCGCCTGCGTTGAAAGCACAAAAAGGGGAGCAATACCCGGTTATCCCGTCTGAACCTTCATTATTAGTAAAATTGAGCACCTCACTTCAAGAAGTCACAGACTCAATTAAAATACTGAGCGAGGATGTGAACAAAGTATTTGATGAGAAAAATCGTCAAGCATTGCAACAAAGTTTGCAAAGCCTGGCTAAAGTCACGCAAACAATTGCGGATAATTCTAAGCAGATTGATGCAAGCTTAAAGTCCGCGAATGTGCTGTTGAAAAACAGCGCGCTAGCAAGCAAAAAATTACCGCAAGTCATGGTTGATATGCAGTCAACGTTAAAATCCATTCGTACTACTTCTGATAACTTTAACAAAACGAATGGTAAAATTTCACAGGCTATGAATAATACCAGTCAAGCGGTAAATGACTTATCACAACAATTGTTGCCTAGTGCGGAACAATTAATAAATCGTTTAAATAACATCGCCGGTAATGTTGAACACATCAGCAGTGATATGCAGCAAAACCCTTCTATTTTGGTGCGAGGTAAATATCCTGCACCGCCTGGTCCGGGAGAACGGTAATGAAAATACGTGTATTAGCTGCCATGGTTATTTTTAATTTATTGCTCAGTGCTTGTTCGCCATTAAGAATGCCGCAGCAAAATACCTATGCCATCAATAATTTAGAAAAAGCCGCTGTGCCACATTATGGTCGTAGCCACAATACTTTGTTGGTGACCATGCCTACTGCTAGCCCTGGCTATAATTCCAGTAATATGATTTATATGATCACTCCATTTGAGCTGCAGTCCTACGCAGTTAATAGATGGGTGGCCCCACCTGCTACTATGCTAATGCCATTATTTGTCGATGCGTTGCGTCGCTCCCATTATTTTGCGGCTGTGGTATCACCGCCCTTTTCAGGTATCACGACTTATCGTTTAAACACCAATTTGCAGCTGTTGCAGCAAGAGTTTATCTTGCCAACCAGTGAGGTTAATTTAAGTGTATTGGCAACCTTGGTTAACAGCACTACCAACCAGGTTGTGGCAAGTAAAGAGTTTGATATCAAAGTTCCGTCTCCTGCCAATAATCCTTACAGTGGTGTTTTAGCCGCTAATCAAGCCGCCAGCAAATTAAGCGCGCAATTGGTGCGATTTGTGGTGGCCAATGTCAGAAGCTAAGCAGCATGATCCATCGTCTGCTCTTGAGTCCTAACCTATTATAGTGTTCAATAGGCGCCTAAGAGCCTGTTCAAAATCTCTTGATTCGCTGCAAAAGCAGCGTGGTTGGCTAAACTATTCACGCGCCCTCGATAAATATGAATCACTATTTATCTCGGTCGGGTAAATATTTT
>JBGTHB010000147.1:0-9613 GCA_041746415.1 Coxiellaceae bacterium
GATTGTCTGAATTCTTCTGTGTAGCTTGTGACTACACGTTTACGTTCACTCATAGGGACACCTCTTTAAAGTTCGTTTTATTTTAACTTTTGTGTCCGGTCTAGTGTAGCCACTTCAACGTCTTTTAATAGGAAAGAAAATTTTCACGTTTATATTGTGCTACCACATCATGCTGATGGTGATCTCGAATCAGAAGTTATTCAATCACTTTTGCGCGATCAATGGAAAACGATTAAACGTATGATCATTGCCATTAATACAGGAACAGAAAAGAGGGCTAAAGAGTATATTTCTTTTTATACACTTGGAAAAAAATTATTTGGTCGTCGTAACTCATTTGCACCGATTTATGTGCATTCAAAAATGGCTATTTTTGGCGGAGCGGAGCGTTTAAGTGCTATTGTGGGTTCAGCAAACTTAAACTGCCGTAGCCTTTCTGGCGAAATTGATACCGAGATGGGCTACTTTTTGCAAGAATCCGCTAAAAACGTTTTGAGTAAATGGTTGCAACAATTATTAACTTACTTTACTTGTGAGGACGTTGATTTAATTAGTGAAGGTTGTGTTGAGCGCTTAAGAGAGATAGCAAAAACGAATCAACTGAATTTATCGAGAAAAGATAAAGATCTTTCTTTGTTATTTCCTTGGGGTGTGGATAAAGACCCACGTTTACTTTATGAATTAAGCAACGAGCATGACTCAGGTGATGATGACAAGTTTCGACCTGGGCACATTCCAAGCGGTAAGCCTGTGTTAGCTGTTGCTTTTAAACGGTTGGTGGGGCGGCGAGCCTGTATGTGATTTTTCGCTGCTGACCTGCTTTGCAGCAAATCAAAAGATTTTGAACAGACTCTTAAGCCAACTACCACAAGCAGAAACACAGCATAAACCGCAAGTTTGAAAAAACTGGCCTGTAAAGCATCGTAAAAGCCCCCCGTTGGTTATTTAACGCAGCTTTAAGTAACTTGTGACAAAATATTACATATTACCGTCATGGGGGTGTTATGAGAAATCATGGTAACTTATTGTTTAGTTTACTGTTTCTGTTTGCTTTATTGTTCTCAGGTTGCAGTTTTGCAGCGTCAAACTCATTCACATTTCTCATGTGCAACCAAACTAAGCAACAGCTTTATTTTACTGGCTTTGTTCCCCTGGAAGGTTCTAAGACGTCGCTCGTCGGAATAAGTAACAACGTACTTAAGCCTCAACAATGCACAGCGGCAAGTTTGGTCATGTCTGGCAGTGCTTATTTGTTTGGTCGGCTGACGTTTGCGGGTGTGACTGGTGAGAATAACCTTGCGGTATCCCTATTCGTACCAATCAAAACCTATCAAGGAACATCCAGTTTTCAGGCTTTGCAAAATCAAGCCCAATTTGCGTTAGTGGACACCCTTAGGTTTGCCGCAGGGAAGAATAATCAACTTTTTTATGGTGGTGCGACTAGTCAATTAGTGGAATAACTTGAGCAGCTGAGTTGCTGTTGCATTGTTGCTATGGGCATGGTTTGCAGCATTAAGACGGGTGTGGTGATTTTAGTGAAAGAGCTTGGCAAAATATAGAAATAATCCACGCGCAGCGAAGCTTCGCTTGCACCTTGAATTTGCAAACACACTGCTTGCCATGACGCTGTGTTTGCGCTCGCGCATAGACCTGAACCTGAATTAATAGAGTAAGTATAAGTGCTGTAGCTTTGATTACGCAGCACCCGCAGATTAATATCAAAGCCTGCGTTGGCTTGTTGCGGAGCGTTTTGTTGTTGCCAGTTCAGTAATTGCTGGCAAACTGTATTATTTGCCGTGCTCATTGCACTAAGTAAGTAGAGTAAGATTGCCAAGGTTGGGATTGTGATTTGTCGCTTCATCACATAAATATAGACCTTAATGGTTATTTCGTTTTAAACAGGCTATTAGCCAAAGTGAGTCGCAGCCATTGCTGAATGCTGTTTTAGGTAGTGAATAATATTGGCCATGGCATGTTGTTCATAGACGCCATAAGCAGCCATTGCCTCAAGTGCCAGCTGAGCGTGGTTGAAGTTATGGATATCGGTCTCAACTGACTGGTGTTGTGTATCACCGAGTAAATTAATTTCCCAATCGCCTTTGTGAATATCAAGTGTAGTAAGTTGACCAACGGTTTGGCCGTCTTTATTGATGACGCCATCTTTCGCAGCGTAATTATGGATAAAGCTGTAATCCGTTAAATGCGGCACGTTTTTTAAATCGCCAACCCCGGGTGAATTAAACACCACGGTTAAGGGATGTGGATTATTTTCAATCGCCACAATTTGTGCGTAAGCCCCACCAAGAGAATGACCGGTTAATGATGGAATGATGCCATGCTTTGAAACCAAATAATGATACATTGCAGCGTAATACATTTTGGCTAACGTTTCGTGTTCGGGAATCGTGTGGTGATAGATTTCAAGGTCATCGCTAATGTTTGCTCTATCCGTGAGTAAGGTGCCGCGATAAGCGATTATGGCGGCGTCTGGTTTTGTTCCAGTCATATGTATATAACAACGCGCAAACATATCGTTTTCAAAAACGGGCGCGTATGGCTTTACAGATTTGGATAATAGCCAACCATTTAATTTGGCATGATAGGTTGATTTTTTATTATAAGTATCAAATGTCAGTAGGCTGTATTCTAGCAAGGAAGCTTTATACATGATGCTTTTCCCCGATTATTTTTGTAACTTTAAAATTGACTTTAATTTTTGATCCAGCGCTAAAAATGCGGTTGAAGTCAAAGTTCATATCGCCATAATCACAGTAAAAATCTTCAATTTTGTCGGTGTAATCAATTTTACAATTTACATTTCGATAAAATACTTTTTCATTTTGTTGCTGTTCTTTTTTAGTGGAAAGAAACACAAGTCCTGAAACTCCATTTCCATCATCTGAGCTTTTTAATACAAGATAACTAACATCCCCCGGCTCCCAATCACAAAACCCCTTCTCGTATTTATCAATAGGGATTTTCTGTTCATACGTTCCGTCTTGGTTGGGCTGCAACGTTATATCATATGAAATAGCATAATTACCGGTTGCTCCTTCGATCCAGCTTACGTAGTGATCACACTTTGGATTAGTTGTGCCGTAATAAACCGACAGTATTACTTTTTGAATTTTTGGATCGATTTTTCCATACAGCGTCAAAAATTGTTTTGGGTGTGGATTTTTCCACGCATGAAAACGAGGATCCATCGGTGTATGCGGCCAGGGATTAAAATAATAGTTAATCCCTAGCGCAAGCAGCGCGAGTCCTGTTAGGCTTAGCCCAATTTTTTTGATGCGCGTCATAAGTTTTCCTTGCTAAGATGACATGAGGTCCATTTTACATTACTGCTGCTGTTTCTAAATCATAACCTGCTGTAATAGGTGATTGCTGTTGATTTTGTTTATCAAAAGGCACGTAGCTTTCTTCAATTTTGGTAAAGCTCAGGGTTAAATTTTCAATTGGGTTGGCGCTACCATTACTGGTTACAGAGCGATGACTGATGATCACATTATGCAAAGTGTATTTTAAAAAGGGTGTGATAGCAGAATTATTCGATTTACATATTTGTAACTGAACTTGATCTAATGACTTGCCTTCACACATTTTTTGCAACAAGTGGGGAGAAGACTTATCCATTAATTTATTAACTGACAAGGCGGAAAAACTGGGATGAGTGCTTTCACGGTCTGTGGTGCGGCCAGTAATCGTTTTTACTTGCCGCCCACTCGCGTATTCAAAGGATCCCACTTCAATCCAGTTTTGAAAACCACTGGTTGTGACATTGCCATCTACACCCGGTATTTTTAAATAAATTGCCATCTGAATACTCCTTAGAATTTAGAATAATAAAATGGAGAGTAGGGGGAATGTATTGCAAAAACAATACCGGGGTTTGTACAAATATCATCAATATCTGTGGGCGTTATTGAATGAGAAGGCGAAATTTTTAGGGCAATAAAATAAAAATTATAGTCAGGCAATTTTTTAATGCGCGCGACATAAAGTTTAAATGGGTCTACATCCTAGCATACTTAATGGGCCCCGTAGCGAATGCCAAACTCCTTTTATAGCGCTGCCAAATCCCGATTCTTGTTCGTAAACTTTGAATCGATCTATTTGCTGCAGTGAGTAGAAAGATTCAGCAGCGTCATCGCCGGGAGGAAATAGTTCAGCGTCTGGTTTTTGAAAAATTGAATCACCTATGCTCACTCTGGTTTGAAATACAACCTTAGCAAGTAGTGCTAATAATCCGATAGCGCCGCTTAGTGTAGCGAGGAAATAGTTTTCACTGTGATCTGTGGCCGTTCCTACTATTCCGCTAATGACGCTGATTAATAGCCATGATAGATAATTCTGATTGGTTATTATTGCAAAGCCAGCCGCAGAGTAGTAATTACACAACACTTCATAGTGCTTGGCTTTTTCATTTGCGGAATTGCTATTAACCAGCAGTACTTGCCCTGGTTGCTCATCGTTGGGATGAGCGTTGACTGCAGCGATAGCAGCGATAATTGAGCTATTATCTGACGGCAATGATACTGCTGAATCACGTGTTAATTCTTCATAAGGGGCGCAAGCTGCAATATAGCGGCTCATAGACTGAGCCGCTATGATCATAAAATACGTCGCTAAAAAACCATAGAGTTTTTGTTCATGACTGTGTTCAGAGAGTATGGCGGTTAAGATTAAGATACCGGCAATGAGTGGTGCGGTAAGCTGTAGTTGAAGACGATAATAATCGATGTACGATTTAGCTTGTTGAGGGCTTAGTACCTCAAAATCCACTCTTCTTCTTGCCATTAGTCTGTCCTCATGATGTTCAAAAGCTTTTTGTTGGGCTTTATCTTATGTGAGAAAAATTAAAATATTCTTAGAATCTGCTTAAAACCGCACCCATCATAGCTTTGCACAGGGCAAAAATCGCAATGGATTGCCGCGCGCGCTCACAATGACAGAAAAGAATTGTACGTGCTTGTGGTGACAGAAAAAAGTCTTGTCATGGCGAGCGAGGAACGAGCGTCGCCATCAATACACCGATGTTTTTTAGAAGCACTGATACATGGATTGTTATGCTTGCTGCGCGCGATCACAATGACATAAATGAATTATACGTGCTCGTGATGAGAGCGGTTTTGTTGTTGCACTATTTTCCCGTCGTTGCGAGTCCTCGAAGCAATCCATGCAAACTGCAGTGTTAATGAGATTGCCGCGCTATCATAACAATCGCTACAATTTGTGCGTAAGCCCCACCAAGCGAATGACCAATTAATGATGGAACGATGCCATGATTTGAAACCAATAGCTGTCTTATCCATTGCTCCAATTAATTGCATCATTGTTCTGTTGAGCTAACAACCAAACTTATAGCATAAAAGCCGGAATTAAAAATGCGTCTAGCAGTGTTAGTTCAGGTATCTTTGCGCTGAGTAAAAAAACTTTTAATGGTTGATTTGGCAAAGGCAATGGCCTGTTTGGAATTGATTTTGGGCGGGATATACAATTCATTTGGATTCACAAACGCATTTATAATGGTTGGTCTTTTCGCCGCATAGGCTTGCTTTAATACAGGTTCAATATCGGCGTGGGTGTTAATTGTTAAACCGAGTGCACCATAAGCGGTGGCTAACTTGGCAAAATCGGGATTGGTAAATGAAGTGCCGTAAATTGGATTGCCTTCGGCTTGTTGTTCAAAACGAATCATGCCATAGGAAGCATTGTTATAAACTATAAATACGATAGGTAAATTATATTTCATGCACGTGGCAAAATCACCAATCAGCATTTCAAAACCACCATCTCCAATTGGCACAATAACTTGGCGTGTTGGTGCTTCCAGTTGGCAGCCAATTGCCGCTCCTAATGCCCAGCCTAAGGTAGCTAAATTCCACGACCACAAAAAACGTTGTTTGCCATTTAAATGCAAATAACTGTTTGCCCACATCGTTACTGTGCCGGTACCAACAACAAACACCGCATCGTCATCAGCTAGGGTGGCAATTTTTTCGGTTAATGCTTGGGGATGAACCGGTTGGCCATCTGTGTATTTCGCCACAATTTTTGCTTGGTGTTTGAGATCTTCCTGGTGTTTGCTTTGCATTTTTTGCAAAAATTTGGTGTCGTTTTTTTCTTTTAACAAGGGTAGCAATTCTTCTAAAGCCAATTTGGTGCAAGCTGTTACACCATGCGTAATGCCATGGTGCAGACCTAAGCGCGTGGCATCACGATCAATTTGTACAATTTGAGCTGACTCAGGATAATATTCTGAAAACGAAAAACTGCTGCCTAATATTAATAATAAATCACAATCTTGGATGGCATGATTACCGGCGATGGTTCCCATTAAACCTATACCACCTACGTAATGGGGGTGCATGTTATCAATAATATCTTTTGAGCGAGTGGTGTGAACTAAGGGCGCTTTTAGTTTTTGGGATAGAGTAATTAATTCGTTGACGGCACCACGTGTGCCACCACCATACAAAATACTTACTTTGTCAGCCGAATTAATTAAGTCTGCAGCAATTTTTAAATCTTCGGCCACAGCCTGTTGACGACCGTGCTCATTCAGCACCACGTTGTGTGCTGGCCACTTAATAGCTTTTTGCAACTGCACATCCATAGGTAAAGAAACATGAGTGACAGTGGAATGTGTACGCGCAATTTGAATAGCTTGGGTTAGCATTTCTGGAACCGTTTGTGCATTACGTGCTTCGACGGAATATTCCGCTACATCTGAAAATAACACGGCGGTATTAATGTCTTGTACGTAATGGGTGCCGATTTTAGAGCTGTCAACCTGACCTGTTAAAGCAAGCACTGGGATACGATCTAGCTTTGCATCATACAGCCCATTTAATAAGTGAACAGCACCAGGGCCCTGGCACGCCATGCACACAGCTAATTCGCCGGTTAATTTTGCTTGGCCGCTGGCGGCAAACGCACCCGCTTCTTCATGCCGCATAATGATAAATTGAATTTTATCTTGTACTCGTAGCGCTTCAATAATAGGGTCGATGGTGTCTCCAGGGATGCCGTAAATACGTTTTACGCCTGCGTCAGTTAAGATTGAAATAAGTTGATCTGCGACATTGTGACCCATGGACGGACTCCTTTCCGATATTGATGACTAATGAATAGGTTAGCACAGATTATTTGAAAAGTGTGGTAGCAGGGCAGCCAGATAACCTACACCAAAAAGCCAATCTTCACGTATACTCACAGCACATTTTTATTCAACCACAACTATAAAGGTTAACTGTCACATGCTCGTGCGCTTAAAAGAAATCACTCTCAGTTTTGGCTTGTACCCGATTTTCGATCACATTAATTTGGTGATTCCCGAGGGTCAAAAAATTGCATTAGTCGGACGTAATGGCGAAGGTAAATCGACATTTTTGAAAATGCTTATCCAAGATATAAAGCCCGATTCAGGAAAAATTGAATTTACGCATGGAATTAACGTTCGTTATTTATCTCAATCTATTCCAAGTCTTCAACAATCGGTGCGCACTATTTTAGCAGAGCCGCTACAACAAAATATGGAAGAATGGCAGGTTGACGCACAAGTTGAAAAAATACTTGCTCAGTTTAGTCTAGACGGTGATTTGTTTTTTGATGATTTATCTGGTGGTTTAAAACGCCGCGTATTATTAGCATGTGCATTTATTACTGAGCCTGATTTATTGCTGCTCGATGAACCGACAAACCATTTAGACATTGAGGCCATTCAGTTTTTAGAAAAAATCATTCGCAATTATAACAAAACCGTTTTATTTGTTAGCCATGATCGTCAGTTTAGCCGTAAATTAGCCACGATGGTTTACGATTTAGATCGTGGCAAATTAAGTGCTTGGGAATGCGGTTATGATGAATACATAATTCATAAAGCGGAACAATTAAATGCAGAAGAGATGGAGCGGTCGCGCTTTGATAAAAAATTAGCGCAAGAAGAAGTATGGATTCGGCAAGGCATTAAAGCGAGAAGAACACGTAATGAAGGGCGTGTGCGCGCACTAGAACAAATGCGCCAAGAACACGCCGAGCGTAGAAATAAAGTCGGCACAGCGAATATAAAGCTAACGCAAGCCAGCACCTCGGGTAAAATTGTTATTGCAGCTGAAGATATTTCTGCAGTGTATGACGAAAAAACAATTATCCAACCATTTTCAGTTGAAATTAGGCGTGGTGATAAAGTAGGTATTATTGGTCCAAATGGATGTGGTAAAACCACATTAATAAAAATTTTATTAAAAGAAATCACCCCCACTACCGGCCAAGTGAAATCAGGCACGCAGCTTGATATTTTATATTTTGATCAACTGCGCGATCAAATTGATGATCAGCAAACGGTGATGGATAATGTGTCACAAGGAAAAAGTCATATTGAATTTGGCGGTAAAACAATTCATATCATGAGCTATTTACAGCAATTTTTATTTGCGCCAGAGCGCGCACGGAGCTTAGCGTGTACCTTGTCGGGTGGTGAACGTAATCGTTTATTGTTAGCAAAACTTTTTACACAGCCAGCTAATTTATTGGTGATGGATGAGCCGAGCAACGATCTTGATATTGAAACTTTGGAATTATTGGAATCTTTATTGGTAAATTTTAATGGCACATTATTATTAGTTAGCCACGACCGCGAACTAATTAATAACTCAGTCACATCGACTTTGGTTTTTCAGCCAGATGGTGTTATTCAGGAATACGTGGGTGGCTATGACGATTATTTACGTCAAGTGCCTACGAAAAAGCAAGTTGAAACTACAACTATTAAGCAAGAAAACAAAAAAACCGAATCGAAAAATAAATTAAGTTACAGCGAGCAAAAAGAACTGGCAAGACTGCCTGACCAAATTGCTAAAACAGAAAATGAAATCACACACATGCAGCATCAGTTGGCCACTATTTATTCAGCGACACAAGCCGATCCAGCCCATATTGAAAAATTAACTCAACAGCTTACTGCGAAAGAAAAACGCTTAGCAGAGCTTTATGCGCGTTGGCAGAAGTTGGATTATTAATTTTTATTTAATTCTAACTCTATAATTATTTTCTAAAAATAAAAAAATACGCGGCAATTTGTCACTTGTTTAGGATTTTGTTACAATACGTATCTAAAATAAAAATTCATTTTTTATTTTTTTAAAGAGGAGTATTTATGAAAATTAATAAGACTATATTGTTATGTATAGCGGCAACTTTATCTACTACAACCATTGCATTAGCTTCCAACTTTCAACAAGTTGGCAAAAAAGTGGATGATAGTGTGATTACTTCTAAAGTTAAATTACTCTACACTCAAGACAAAATGCTTAATCCATTAAATATTCAAGTTAACACCAAAAATGGTGAGGTATATTTGAACGGGCAGGTTAATTCAGATATGCAATATGAAAATGCCGTTACCCTTGCTGAATCCGTGAAAGGGGTAAAGGATGTGGAAACTGATAATTTTAGGGTTAAAGACAGCAACCAACCTATGACAGATACCCTTATAACAGCTAAAATAAAAGGAAATCTGATCAAAGATGAAATCTTTACCAATAAATCCATCCAGTATTGGCCTGTTGAAATTGAAACTAAAAACGGCGTGGTTTACTTATCTGGTAAA
>JBGTHB010000148.1:0-6019 GCA_041746415.1 Coxiellaceae bacterium
ATGACAATATCATTTGCGTCTGATTTAATAGCAGTTAGCGCGGCATCAAAAGCTGGCGTACGAAAACCGCCGTTAAAATGACCACTATTCAAATCCAGTTTAGTACAATAGCGTCTGATTGATTCCACTTCTCTGAACGTATTTATGGTACTCTCAATGACAGCCCCTTGTGGATCAATAGTCACGGTCAAATTACTATCGGCATCGTAGTAATAGGTGGTCACACCGCCCACACTATTAATTGTTTGTGTTTTTAATGCGGTAACAGGATCGTAAATATCTCGGGTTGAGCTTTGCGCCCACACTTTTTCTTCTTCGGCTTTTTTATCATTCGGGTTAATATTTGGATCAAACTCTATTTTAGCCAATTCGCGTGAAACAAACGGATTAGCGTGATGAGTACTTTGACTGAATTGATTAAATTGAGCTGCTGTCGCACGGCTGTAATCTGCATCTGCTGTTTGAGGATTACGATCATCGTAAGTTCGGGCTAAAACTAAATGCTCCATTTCATCATATTGAGTTTCAGTTGTGGTGTGATCTGTGCAATGTGTTGCAACGCATTTTCCACGTAAATCGTATTCAATAGTTTTAACACGGTCTTCTGGTGTTTCTGCGGGCAATGCAGGTCGTACCGTTGGATTATTATACCAATCGGCGTCAACCGTATTGTAATAACGTTTTTGTGCTTCACATAAACCACGCGCATTGTACGCAAAAGTCGTGACATACCCTTGTGCGTCAACTGACAATTCACAATTGCCGCGTGCATCATTAAAGTATGTGGTAACGGCATCGTTTGTTGGATCCTTTGCGGGGCGCATTGCACTAAAATCATCAGAACGTTGCGCTGTTTTATTTGGTGTCGCGTAGCAGATTTTTTCAATTAAAAACCCGGCATTATCGCGCACATATTCAGTTACCCAACCTGCTGCGTCCATATGACCGATGTGATTATTATCTTCATCATAAAAATCTTGTTCATAACGATCGGTCGTAACGTCATAGGCTCGCGCTAGTGCGCCACCTGTTTGTAAAGTGGTGAGCTCCGCTGCGGTTAATGCTGCTGCATATTTTATTTTTCCAATTACGTTATCACGAGTATCGTAACAATATTCAATGGCATAATTAGCGGCGTCAACGGTGTATTTTAAACGTTTAGACTCATCGTAAAATTTATATGTACTACGATTATTTTCTGCTGCCAACAAACCCGGAAGCAGCGCATCAATAAATTTTGCAACGTCAGGCAAACAATGTGGAAACGGCGGCGGATTTGTTAAGAATAAGTCCGAAATTTTAATTGCATTGGCAAACTGAATTGTTTTTTCTGAGCGGTTTTCCTGATCGTGAAAATACCCAGTAACAATACCCGTATGACTAATAGAAAATGCCAAACGATTTTGCATATCGTAAATAGCGAACGTGACACGACCATCTGCGTGCTCTATTCGCGCTGGCTGCTCTGCTGGATTACGATAAATTGTGTTGATTCTAATACCGCCTGCGATTAAAGGAGCTGTTTCAGTGGTAATGTATGCCAAGCCTCCAGTATCCAACTGAGTCAAACCAATGAGACCATTTGGTTGTGTTACCGTGAGAGTTTGTTTTGCGTCCGCATGCACATACGTGGTTTCATTTTTAGTTGGCATGGGATTAGTTACAGACGTTAAACGCTGCAAATCATCGTGCGATTGTTGATAGGTAGCATAAATAGGAGCTGGATCTGGTGTAATTGCAATAGGGCTGTCAGATTGTCGAATAGAACGTTGTTGCCATTGATTAAACATATTCCATTGCGTTTTTATTTCTGCCATTTGGCTATCATTAACTCCCATCCCTTTTTCGTCTAAATGCGAAAAATCCGTTTCATTTTCGGCTTGACCACGAGCATTGTGCTGCAGTTGTTTGAATGTAGTGTATTGTGGATTTAGTTCGGCAACCCATTGTGTCATGGCAAGCAAAGCGGGCGCTGTTCCAGGTGGTAATGAAGACGTATCGTATTTCGTATTAATATAACGACGAATTTCTCCGACAAAATTGGTGTCATTTTCGCGGCGATATTCAACTACTGCACCATTTGGCATGATAACGAAACGTAAAAATGCCGTTATTTTTCCTGCGCCTTCCAGCGGAAACGTCTCTTCATAGACATAGCGCGTGACCAGTGGTTTATTTGGGTCTGCCGTGTGCACTACTTCGCACACTAAATTAGGACGATCTAAATCAGCACCAAAATAAAAACGCTCAATCGTTCGATCATTTGGGCGCTCGTGTTTGGCCAGCAACAAACACCGCTCTGTATACGAAAAACTTTCCTGGGATTTATCGGGTTGAGTAATGGTTTGCAACTGTTTGTTGGGATAATAAGCGTAACTGGTTATATCTTGCGCTTGCGCATTTGCTTCATAATCACGGCAACGGCGTATGTTTGCTATCTGTGCCTCTTGATTAATATCAACAAAAAATGTGGGGCCAGCTGCACCGCCTTTTTGAATTTCTACACTAGCCGATCCAGGCGGTGACATGATACCGACAGCACAAGGAGCATCTGAATCAGTGCGATTATAAATAATCTGTACAGGATAGGTGGTTGATGTGCCTGGTATTTGCCCAGGTACAAGTCCAATGTTACTGCCATCTGTTTGTGTTACACCCTGGATATAACAACCGCTGCCATATTGATAATTTATAGCGTAGCCACTGGGTAGTGTTGTCGTTTTAATTCGACCTTGCGCGTCGAACGTGTATGATTGTAATAGCTGTTTATCGTTACCTGCCTCTTGGCAATAAATTTTTAATTCTGTTTCTGTTCGTTCTAACGTGTATAACGCACCCGATGCACCTGTAATTTTCGTTAACAATCCATTGCTATAATCAAACTGTGTTACATTGCCAACTTTATCGGTACGTTTAACTAAATAACCATCCTCATTATAAATTTCTTCGATTGCTGTTTTTCGATCATACCAAATCCACGCTTTGTGATCGTAGTCATAACGTAATATCGGTTGACCATCGCCATGTGATTCTGCAAAATAAGTTGTTTCATTATTGACATTTTGATAAGTGGTTTTATGCCCATCACTTTCAAGCAACACGGCCGTTGAACCAATTGGAGCGTTAGTTTTGGGTAACGCAACAAAGCGTTTGCACTGTGAAAAAATCTGTCCTTCGGTAGGATTATCAGCCAATGTATTTAGCGTAAAGAACAAAGGTAATGGACCACCCGCCTCTTGAATAACGACCGCATGATCTTGAATAACCACATTTCCCGTGGCAACATTATAAAAAATGCCCACCTGAGCTTGCCCCAGGCGACGCACTGGAACAACACCACCAATTTGTGTGTAGGATGAATAGGAAACACCCAGGCCTTTACCACTAACAAACTGACAACCGTATTTAGGCATGTTCAAATCCTCTTGTTTTTTTATTCCCGCATGATTCTGTCGCGTATGTATACGCTGGCTTTAGCACTAAGCGATATAACGCAAAACACAGCAACATCGTTGCCATCAACTTAAACAAAATATCACTTGATGACATATTTTGAGTTGTCGCTGTTGAAGTAAACAACATCGGCGCAACAGCAGCGCTATTGTCTGACCGCATTTGGCAACTACGCCAATTAATTCCACTTAAACCAAGTGCATTTGGTGTAATGTCTGATTCGGGTTGCACTCGACAAAATGCCGTCATAGCAGAATCACTCAAGGGGTTATTCCCTACAAAAAGTGATCTTAATTGTGTAACTGATTGTGTTAATCCTAACGCGTGATCTTGATCTCGACTCGTTGCAAGAAAAGTTAGCTCTCTTTCATTTGGAAATGATGAAATTAATTGTTTGGCTAAAGCAATAGCTGGCTGACTTTTCAAACCTGTACTTTCAAGCGACATCATTTTGAGTTTGGAACTCGGTAGCGCCTGAAATAAGCGCGTTAAATTACCTTGTGTTACATTAGTTGCACTCAAATCCAACACCTGCAGTTGAGACTGTGGTAGTAATTTTGCAATAGCAGCTGCGGAAGCTGAACTTAATGAATTATGTGACAAATCAAGTGCAAGTAGTTTTCGACTTGCCAAAATAATTACACTACCATCAGTATCATTTAGCCCGCAGTTTGACGCGCTAACTGAAGTGAGTTGCACGCCGTGCTGAATCGCTTGTGCTAAAACAGTTGCACCATTGCTATCTAATAAATTCTCACTCACATCCAGCAAACGTAATGCAGATGAATTAACGTGCGCAGTCAATTGCATTAAAGCTGAAGACGTTAAACCATTGCGTTGCAATACCAAATCGGTCACTGTTGAATTAGACAGCACCGTACCTAAAACACCATAAACGCGATTAGGTAGTGGCATTGAATTTAATGTTAAAGACGTGACATTTGACATCTGCAATGCCGAAAATAAATAAGCCGCACCTTGCTCAGTAACACTGTTTGCAGATAAATCTAATACTTCAAGAGATGATGCGTTACGCAAATTGCTTGCAAGCTCAACAAAACTAACATCATCTAACTGACAACCGGCGCAAACTAATTTTCTCAATGGATGCGCAACACTATAACGCCCCAATAATTGTGCGGCTTTCATGCCAATGAAATTATAAGACAAATCAACTTCAGCTAAGGTTCGAGGAAACGCAGAAATGAAATTAGCAACACCGGCATCAGTTAATTGATTGTGCGCCAAATCCAATTGCCAAATATGAGATGCAGCAGTCGCATTACGCAACCAAACCAAACTTTGATCGGTTAAGTTATTATTCGCTAAATGTAATGTTTGCAAAGGAACAGATTTTACAGTTGCTGCCAACAATGGAGTAAACGCATCACTGATTTGGTTACCTGAAATGTGCAAATCACTTAACGTGGAATTTTGTAGCGCAAATAATAAGGGACTCATTCCCTGCTGGCCTAATCGCTGATTAGTTGCGTCAAAACTAAGAATCGAAGTATTACGTATAAAATCCGCAATCACTTGTACTCTTGCACCAGCCGGAAAATAATTTCCATGAATCGATGCAGAGATATTAAATACTGATAATTGATTTATACCTGAATTTACAAAACCATCAAATAGTTGTTGCAACTCAGCAGGCAACCATTGCGCTAAATTTTGCTGTGACAAATCAAGAACGGAAATACTCAGATGAGGCCAAAGCTGTGGTAATTTAGTTAATACAAACTGAGGATCCATAGAAACGCTTAATAATGCTGTTAAGCATCCTTGAACGCTGCTTACTAATTGATATGGAACCTCACCCCAGTTGCCACAGACATTACACTCATAACTGCCAATTTGTGGCATGTAAATCCACTGCTTATTTTGTGATTCACAAGATCGTTGGCTACTGTAAAAATCGGCTACACCCATCGCTTTAAATACCACAAGCTCAACCAATCTTATTTTGGAATAAAGTTGCCATAACTTCCAAAGAACTGGCAACGCAAACAGCGCATGAAATTTCCCTCTACCTAGCGTCCACAATAAATAATTGCTGTAGGCGAATGGTTTGCCTTGTTCTGCTCGGCGATTCAAGGCTACAAGAGCGGCTTGTCTAGCGGAATAATGTGTATCATCCTGCACTTGCAAATCATGAGGAGCGCATGATTGATAACTTTTCTGTCTACCAGTTAATAGATTCGCTTTTTCATCAGTTCTGCCTTGGATCTGAAGTGAAGCTGAAAGTTGCTCATAATCATTTGGATCTGTATCCGCTAAGTTAGCCAAAATTTGTAATGCTCGATAGCGATTAAATACATTACCGATTTGCGCATGCTGTTCCAGCAAGGTAATAAATCGCTTTATATCTAACGGAGAAACACGTCCATTCCACAATGCATTGAATTCGGCAGCATCTAAATTTAAAAATATTCGATTATATAAGCATGATTCATTTAATCTAAAATTAGTAACATCAGAAGGTAAAAAATATTTCACACTTGACGCTTGCCCACGCTGATGCACTTGTACCGAGTGAACCAACTGCGCTGATTCAACAAACTTT
>JBGTHB010000149.1:0-17595 GCA_041746415.1 Coxiellaceae bacterium
ATCCCTGTACCCGATCACACTCAAACTCCTTAAGTAATTTCAGCTGGTCCTCTGTTTCGACTCCTTCTGCAACCACAATCATTTCCAGCTTATGCGCTAAATCAATAATAGATTTAATAATCATCTGTGTCGCCGGATCAAGAATATTTGAAATAAAACTGTAATCCAATTTAACGATATCAATTGGTAAATTACTGAGCTTTGTTAAGGATGAATAACCTGTACCAAAATCATCTACTGCGATTTTAATGCCTTTATCTTTAAGTATTTGCAGCTGATGCACGCTAAGTTCCATATCCTGCATTAACGCTGTCTCGGTCAATTCAATTTGAATCATATCTGGACCAATTTTATTTTTTTCAATTACTGAAATGATGTACTTCGCAAAATTATCGTCTTCCAGCTGTACTGGTGAAACATTTATTGATAAAAAGAAGCCATCAGGAATATTTTTGTTAACGTTCCATTCACTAACACGACCACATGCTCGCTCAATAACCCATTTACCAATCAAATTAATTAAACCTGAATTTTCAGCAATAGGGATAAAAAATACCGGTGAAATTTCACCAAGAGTGGGACTAAACCATCTAACTAAGGCCTCAGCCCCGTCTATTTCACCTGTTGCTAAATTAATTTGTGACTGATAAAGCAGCCGCATTTCATTATTTTTTAGCGCGGATTTTAAATCGGTTTCTAATATGCGATTAATACGTCGACCGCCACGGTCCTCATCAGAATAAAATACACTTTCTTGCAAACCAAACTGATGTGCTTCATACGAAGCGTGGAAGGCTTTATCTACCAATATCTGAGCCGTAGCTGAGTGATCAGGATACAAGCTCACGCCCACTGTCAGCTTGGGGTAATATTGCTCTTCCACAATCATAATAGACTGCATTAAGCGACGCATCACTCGATCGACAAACTGTTCTGCTTCGGTTCTTGTTTGCAACTGTTCTTTAATAATTACAAAATTGGTGCCGTATAAAACCCCTACCAAACCTGAATTTTCAACTAAGGCATCCAATCTTTTTTTGATAACATCAATAATAAAGTCACCTTGTCCATGTCCATACTCTGAATTGATGCGTTTAATTTGATGCAAACTAAACATGACTACCGCCAGTTTCGATTGCTGCTGTTTCGCTTTTTGCAACATTTGATCCAACAAGCACACTAACCCCTCACTATCGTGCTTGTTTATTTGAATGAATTTTTTATGCTGCTTTTTACTCACTCTATTCGCCCTTTGCTGCCTCAACACGATTGCGACCTAATTTTTTCGCTCTATATAAAGCTTCATCTGCTTGCTTGACAACACTGTCTGGATTTATTTCTTTGTTCGCCATAATCGTCGCCACACCCAAACTGATTGTCACATATTCAGCTTCATTATCTTGTGCATGCTTTATTTTTTTCTTTTCTACATTGCTTCTCATTGCCTGTGCCACTTGCATTGCACCTTCAATCTCTAAATGTGGCAAAATAGCCACAAACTCTTCACCGCCATAACGATATACCGAATCTTGCGTGCGCTTTAACGCTTCTTTTAATGCTTTTGCCACCACTTGCAAACACTCATCGCCAACCTGATGCCCAAAAAAATCATTAAATTTTTTGAAATTGTCTATGTCTAACATCACCACTGAAATCACACTGTGCTCACCACCCAAACGACAAGCGCGTTGCCACTCTGACGCTAATTTTTCGTCGAATGCTCTGCGATTTGGTATTTGAGTTAAACCATCGGTTAACGATATTTCATTCAGTTTTTCATTTGCCACTTGTAATTGCTGTGTGGCATTAAATAATTTACTACGCATTGCAGCAATGCGTTGCATTGCTTTTATTTTTGCAGCCAAGGTGATTTCACTAAATGGTTTTGTCAGGTAATCGTCACCACCAGCTTCAATGCCGCTGGCAATACTTTCATCGTCAATGCGACCACTCAGAAAAATAATAGGTACCCAATTTGCATCTGCGTCATTTATTTTGCGAATGGCTTTTGCGCATTCGTAACCATCCATGCCGTCCATCACCACATCTAAAATAACTAAGTCTGGTTTTTCAGCTTCAAACAGTTTTACACAATCAAATGGATTATTAGTGGCTACAGCTTGGTGTCCCATTTTTTCGAGGTACGCAACTGTCATTAGAAGATTAGTTTTTGAATCATCTACAATTAGGATCTTCACGCGCCCCCCTTTTTCCTTGTCTTTTAACCTGCTAATTTGATTATAGAATATTGCACCACATCCCCTGTGCTCATACTGAAAAAATACTAAAAAATTAGTTTGTGCGATAACTGCCTGAATACACATAAGAAATAGCGCATAGAGTGGTGCTAAGTTTGCGCGACCCCAAACGGCTTACTATACTTAAATTGAGCTACGTATATTATGAAAATAAAATATGAGGGGTTTTTATCATGAGTATTCAACATAAAAGAGCAGGCTTTACGCTCATGGAATTATTGATCGCGATTGCGATTGTTGCCATCTTGGCAGCTATTGCGGTACCTACGTACCTTAACTATACGCGACGCGCTCAATATTCCGAGATCGTTCAGGCTGCAGATCAATTAAAATCAGCAGTGGCTGCGTGCATCGACCAAAATGGTGGTGACACCGGTAAAGGGGCATGTGACCTTGGCTCAAATGGTATACCGGCTACAGCTACCGGTGTGGGTAACGTGGGAACAATCACTGTAGAAGATGGTACGATTACCATTGCACCAAATCCAGATGGTGACGGAAAATTTGCAGCAGGTGACACTTACCAGTTAGTACCTACGGCAAGCGCCAGTGGTATTGTCTGGGCAGTTAACTGTGCAGGTAATGCATCAGACTATGCATCCAACTGTTCAGCTCCAGTAGCAGCTCCGTAAAACAGTAGATTATAATCTTGCATGGTTATAAGTAAAAAAATGTGCCCCGCTCTTCATAACAGATTAGCGGGGCCATTACTGGGGTAGAGATGGAACGAAGTAGTAAAAAAGCACCGCACGTTATCAAATCCACAAAACCAATTACAGGTTTTACTTTAGTTGAGGTTTTACTTTCTCTCTCAATAGTGGCCATTCTCGCAGCCCTGGCTGTTCCGTCATATCTTAACTATTCACGTAAAGCAGCTTTTGCTGAACTTGTCCAAGCGGCAGATAAATACAAATCGGGTGTAGCCACGTGCTTAATGCGCACCGTGGGTGACGAAACACGTTGCAATGGTGGCGAAGGTGAAGTGCCACAAAATCAAACGCAGCCACTCGGCAAGATCGCCTCTATCACGGTTGCTGATGGCGTTATTACAGTAGTACCGCTTGAGGAAAATGGCTTTACGGCAGAAGACACTTACGTTCTTGCACCACTTTACAGTAGCAGCAGCGTCCAATGGCAAACGAGTGGTGGCGCCTGTTCAAAAGGCTACGTGGCGTGCAATAACACAAATAACGACGACGATTAACTTGCTATAATTTCTTGACTCCGCAGCTATGCGTTAATTCAGAATTTCATTTTTCAGCAAAATGCGGACTTATATTCTATAATTTTAATAGGTATTTCAAAGGAAAACACAGCGATGGAGAGACGTAGATCAGACAGACATCAAAGCTTTTTGGCGCAGCAAATCATTAATAGTGGCGCGATTGACCGCCAACAAATTTTACAAGCCGTAAAAACGGCCACTGCACAAGAAGTGCCTCTTGTCATTTTTCTAGTACAAAATAATTTAGCCACACCCAAATTATTGGCAAAACTGACAGCACAATGCTTTGAGATGCCTCTGTATGATATCAGCGTGCATAAACCTGATCTGGTGGTAAAAGAATTTTTAGGCTTTGAGTTCGTTAAAAAATTCTATGGCTTACCCATCATGCAACGTGGCGACACTTTATTTATTGCTATTGCTGAGCCTAATATTCCTGAATTACGCAACATCAGTTTCTTAGCGCGACGCAACGTTGAATTCGTCATCACAGAAGCCGACAAACTGCGCAAAGCAATTGAACATGCGCTGGAAGTTCATGACACACCAGGCGAAATAAAAAATAGTGATATTGATGCCGAAGCCTTTATCGACGAACTATCCTTACAAATTGGCTCAGAATTTGATGATTTTGAAGTCAGCTCGCTGGAAAATAATGCCGATGAAGTTATTTCAACAGATGACATTAACGATACTCCCGTGGTGCGTTTTGTAAATAAAGTGTTAATGGATGCCATTCAAATTAAAGCATCCGATATTCATTTTGAACCTTATGAAAAAGTATGTCGTGTGCGTTATCGTATTGACGGCGTGTTAAAAGAAATTGTCGACTCCCCCAAAAAACTCACCAATTCGATTGTGGCACGTCTTAAAGTGATGGCCAATTTAGATATTTCAGAACATCGTGTGCCACAAGATGGGCGCTTTCGTTTAACCGTATCAAAAGGACGTTCGATTGATATGCGCGTCAGCACTTGTCCTACTGTTCATGGCGAAAAAGTGGTTATGCGTATTTTAGATTCCGGCTCGAGCGTCACTGATATTGATATCTTAGGTTTCGATAAAGTTGAAAAAGACCGTGTCTTAAAAGCAATAAAACAATCGCAGGGAATGATATTAGTTACAGGGCCAACCGGTAGCGGTAAAACAGTAAGCCTTTACACCGCACTCGGTATTTTAAATACGCCTGAAGTGAACATTTCCACAGTCGAAGATCCCGTGGAAATTTACATGGACGGTGTTAACCAAGTACAAGTAAACAATAAAGCTGGCTTGACCTTTGCTGGCGCACTAAAATCATTCTTACGTCAAGATCCTGACATCATCATGGTCGGTGAAATACGGGACATAGAAACCGCAGAAATTGCGATTAAAGCAGCGCAAACAGGACACTTAGTGTTATCCACCCTGCACACCAACGATGCACCCTTAACCATTGCGCGGCTTGTTAGTATGGGCGTGCCCACATTTAATATTACCAGCTCAGTAACTTTAGTAATGGCGCAACGTTTAGTTCGACGATTATGTCCGCACTGCAAAAAGCCCGTAAAAAATCCAGAGCAAATTTTAACAGAAGCGGGCGTACCAGAAGAAAAAATAAAAAATGTCGAGATTTTTGAAGCGGAAGGATGCAGTCGTTGTCAACAAGGTTACAAAGGCCGAATTGGTATTTTTGAAGTAATGCCGATGACAAATGAACTCAGTCGCTTAGTCATGGCGGGTGGTAACGCACTTGAAATATCCGCACAATCGCGCAACGAAGGTGTGTTGACATTGCGTGAATCCGGTCTGCAAAAAGTCCTCGATGGCATGACTAGTATCCAAGAAGTGGATCGTGTTACGATTTACTAGCGTTTAAATTTTAACGCTGCTGCATATGAGATTGCTGCAAAAATTTCACGATCGACAGGGAAAGGTCTGGAGCAATGGCTAAATATAAATTTGATATCACATTTCGCTACTATGCTTACAAAGGGGTAGATAGAAACGGCTCCGTACAAAAAGGATCTATCCGTTCTGAAAGCATTGAAAAAGCCACAGCACAACTTGAAGCCAGCGGCTTCTCTGTCGAACAAATAAAACCACAATTCTCACTTTTCGTTCCTTCCGCTGCACAGAAAAAAATTAAGCCACAAGATATCAATATTTTTTTCCGTCAAATGGCGACCATGCTAAATGCAGGTATCCCCTTGGTTCAATCATTAGAGTTTATGGCTAACGGCACTGAAAGCTTGGAATTCACTAGCTTAATTATGTCGCTGCATAAAACAGTTTCGTCCGGTCACACTTTTGCGGAAGCACTGGCTAAATATCCTAAATATTTTGGTGATCTAGTTGTAAGCTTAGTCAATGTGGGGGAGCGCTCTGGTACATTAGAAAATGTGCTTGAACGAATCGCCAGTTATTTAGAACGCATGGCCATTCTTATTGGTCGTATTAAAAAAGCGATGTTTTACCCAGGCATGATGTTTGGGGTTATGATGTGCTTATCCGTATTGTTACTTGGTTTTGTGGTGCCAAAATTTGAAGGAATGTTTGCTTCTTTCGGCAAACAATTGCCAGCCCCTACTCGCGTAATTATTGCGTTATCCAATGGCATTCAAAGTTACTGGTGGTTAATGATTTTAATTGGTGTTGGTATTTATTTCCTGCACACCACCATGAAACGACGCTCACTTAAATATCGTTATTTTTTAGCGCGTGCTGGCATTAACATTTTTGTTTTTGGACCGTTAATTCGCAAATCCTCTATCGCCCGGGTGGTGAGCACGCTGTCAATTACCTTAGCTGCCGGTATCCCATTAGTTGAGGCACTTGAATGTGTCGGTCGTGTGGCTGGCAATTTGCTTTACTGTGATGCGATTCAAGAGGCGCGTAATGATGTTCGTCGCGGTGGCGAGCTGAATGTTGCCTTACAAAAAACTGGGCTTTTTCCCATTATGGTTACGCAAATGATTGGCATTGGAGAAAAGTCCGGAGCCCTGGAAGCCATGCTCAGTAAAATTGCTGAGTTTTATAATGAAGAAGTCGATACAATGGTTGACGCCCTCAGCACATTGATTGAACCTATTATGATCGTCCTGCTAGGCATCATCGTGGGGGGGTTCGTGATAAGTATGTACTTGCCGATTTTCCAAATTGGGGAATTAGTATAACGGTTTGCAAGGAGCAAATATGAAGAAATTACGCGCGTTTACATTACTGGAGCTCATGATTGCGGTGGTCATAATCGCTATTTTAGTTGGTATTGCGGTGCCCACTTATCTTACTTTTGTTAAAAAAAGCCGACGCAATGACGCTGTTCAAGCCCTGCTTTCGATGCAGTTAGCTCAGGAGAAATATCGTTTAAATAACAACTCCTATGGCGATTTATCTCAAATATGGGGCGGTGCTACCACAACTGCTGGCGGTTATTACACGCTTGCCATATCAGGCACAAGCGCAACTGGGTATACATTGACGGCAACCGCCACAGGTACGCAAGTGGGCGACACCGAAGACGGTTCCAGTTGTGATACGCTGATCCTAACGAACCTCAATGGTGTTGTCACAAAAACACCGACTGCTTGCTGGAGCGACAGTTAACTATGAGTGACACAGAAAAAACGTATTCACTCACTTGCCAATTTTCTGATGTAATTGCGCTCTACCGCGCTTATATGTCCTTCGTTGAAAAAGGCGCCGTGTTTGTGGCCAGTGACAGAGAAGATGTTCATTTAGGCGATAAGGTCAACGTTACCATGACACTGCCCAAAGCGAAAAGAGAGTTAACTTTTTCAGGAACAATAATCTGGATTACGCCTAAAAAATTACTGTCTGAGGAAGCCACCACTGGCGTGGGCGTGCAACTGCAAAGTGAAAATGCCCGTGAGGTACGCGAACAGATAGAAGAAATATTAAAAGATTACCTTAATTCGGATCAACATACCGATACCATGTAATACACTAATCTGTAAATTGCACTGTATAAGCTAAAACAACTTATTTAATATCTCGACACTGTCTGCTGTTTTTCAACTATACCGGCTTTAACTAATTCTTCGATGTGACTATCTAACGTGCGCATACCATCTGCCTTACCCGTTTGTATAGCCGAATATATCTGCGGTACTTTTTGTTCGCGAATAAGGTTGCGTATCGCCCCATTTGCAATCATGATTTCTTGCGCTGCTACACGACCACCGCCAATTTTAGGTAACAAGCGCTGCGCCACAATCGCTCGCAATGATTCCGCCAACATGGCACGTATAACTGGACTTTCACTGCGCGGAAACACATCCACAATACGATCCACTGTTTGTGCCGCTGAAACAGTGTGCATGGTGGTAATCACTAAATGGCCTGTCTCAGCTGCGGTTAGCGCTAAACGAATGGTTTCTAAATCACGCATCTCTCCCACCAAAATAATATCGGGATCTTCACGTAAAGCGGAACGTAATGAGGCGTGAAAACCCAGCGTATCTAAACCCACTTCACGTTGATGTATCATGCAATTTTTATTTTTATAAATATACTCAACAGGATCTTCGATGGTTAAGATGTGTTTTTTTCCCTTTGCTGATGAGTTTATGTGATTAATCATGGCTGCCATGGTCGTGCTTTTCCCCACCCCCGTCGGTCCTGTGACAATGACCAAACCATTTTCATATTCACACATTTTTTGAAAAATAGGATCCGACATCGCTAAATCATCGAAACAAGGAATCTGGTAAGGTATCATTCGTAGTGCAATACCAATGCCATCTTTATGGCGATAAGCATTAATACGAAAGCGCGCCACGCCTTTAATTTCACTGCTAAAATCCAACTCCATTGTTTTTTCAAATTGATTACGTTGTTTCTCACTCATTAATTCATTGGCAATATTAGCCACATCTTCACGTGACAATACCTTTTCATCCAATCGCTGCAAATCACCATCAAGTCTTAAGATGGGTGGTTCGTTGGGAGTGATATGCAAGTCAGAAGCGTTTTTTTCCGCGGCCAACGTCATTAACTCTACAATATTCATGCCAAGCTCCTTTTAGCTATGCGGGGTTCTGAATCGAATGGTATTTAACATAAAATTTCACTGGGTCACTGGTTATAAGCACACTTTTATTAGCGTCAATCACTGCCACTTGGACAGTATAGGTACCACGCGGTAAATGTTCACGAGATATTTCAAATGATGTGGCTGTACCTGGCTCGCCATAACGTGCACCATCCAGCAACAACACAGTTTGATCGCCTTCCTGTAATTTTGGCTCTAGCGTAAAGTTGACTGGAATATTATCTTGATTTTGAAACGTTTGCTCAGGTGTAATCGAGGTAATGCTTAATTTTTCATATGCCTTTTTTTCAGTGAGCTTATTCTTTTCTTTGTCTGGTTTTTTTTTGCCGTCGTTTTTAATGTCCAAAGGCACCATATCCTGTTCTTCTTTACTCGGCGTGTAGGTGCTTTTTTCAGTAGATACATTCAACGGGCTCACGCTCACTTTTTTGGCACCATCAGTTTGGTCACTACTATACGATACCGTGCCATCCGGCTCGGTTTTCATGTAAATTGGTGTCTGCGAAAAAGCTTGAGTAACAAACAGTGCGCTTAGCAAATAAATTAGATAGAAATATTTTTTCATTTTATAATCCTTGCATAACTTCACCAGTTTTAACTGGATCTACTTGGCCAATAATACTTTCAAGCGTGATTGATTCGGTTTGGTTTGATGACGTTGACCACGTTACTGTTACCACAACTTGTTTATAGGGCGGGCTTGCAACATCCGTCACTACCCAGCTTACGGTATAAGTGGTGTTGTTATTTACTACCACTTCGTTGCCATTAACAATTTCATTGTAAGCAGGACTGCCATCAGCGCTATCTAAATAAACATAATTGCGTAAATTGTTCAAGCGCGTTTCCGCTAATGCTACTGCTTCTGACTGCTGTTGTGTCGACCCTAAATTACGCAGCAAATCACCTTGGAATTTTACAATAATCACCACCCCCACAGCCAATATTACAATAGCAATCATAATTTCAATTAATGTTAAGCCCGCTGCTTTTAATTTCATACCTTAATCACTCGCAAAATCTTTCCACGTGCCTGCTAACCTACCATAACTTCCCCCTCCGCCAGGCAATCCAGATATAGTTCTTTTCAATATTGCTGAATCATATTTTACTTTTGAGTTGCCACTAAAAACTAATTGGGTAATTGTTGCATCACCGCCGGATATTACTCCGCCATTCACCAAGGCATTGCCTTCCATACGCAACCCAGTAGTACCCAACACAAATACCAAACCATTTACCACCACGTTACTATTTAATTCTACATTTCCTGTCACAATCAAATTGCCATGAATTGTTACATTACCATTTATCATATCGGCCGACGCCACTTCCAAATTGCCATCCACAATAATGTTTATCGGCCTTTCTGCAGAGCCAAGAGTAAGATTGGATCCTCGTATCCTCGCCTTCCCAGCCAGTTGCTCAATAGTAATTGTCTGTCCTTGAGCACTGGTCAAATAACCTGAATAATCGTGTGTTAGCGAGCTAGTATACGTTCGATCCGATAATTTTTTTAAATCATCGATTGATCGCCCCAGATAGGTATTTTCAAGCTCAGCATCCGAACTGGAAGCCGCGCCTGCATCACCTTGATTAATATCCATACCAGTAATGAAACGGTTTGAAGATGGAAATGAATTAATGTAAGTTTGCGCACTGCCACCTAACGTTACGACACCACCAGCTACAACATTTGTACCGGTTTCGCTATTTTCAATGCGTGTATTACCAGTTAAATCCACAGAACCACGAACTGTAAGAGGTTGCGGTGGTGGATTTAGCGCCATGGAACCTGCCCCAGCGCCGCTTTGATATTTTACCCGCTGCAATAAATTAGAGTTCACCAAACCGTCACTGCTGGTACCAACTGATGTAACTTCTATAAGATTTTTACCAGACTCAAAAATAAATGTAGTGGAATAATTTGCCCCACCAGGCAGGCTACCAGTTACCGTTTCCCCATCTATTAAAGTGGAGTAATTATTATCGAGATACACCATGCCATGTTCCAACCCTGCTTGTGCAGCGTTAAACGCCTGTTGTGACACGCGCTCATCTACGACTACTTTTTGATGTGTCAACACTGTGCTTGCGGATAAAAACGCCAGCAAGGTTACGCACACCAGGATGACTAATGTCATCATTAATGTGGAAAAGCCACTCATCCGATTTTTATGGTACGTATTTATCATTGTACACCTTTATTGTTCGAGATAACGTTCGCGTAACAGATGAATCACCTGCTAGCTGACCTGTTATGGTTACCGTTACTCGTCGGATTTGCATGACGGCTGTGCCAGGGCCAGTACCGTCAATATCTACTGATGATGTTGTTAATGCTAACTGAAAAGCAGTGATCGTGACTAAGCGGGTATCGGTTAAATTAATCCAGTTTGCTGCAGCAGCAGCGCAGTCAAATGGTGCACCGTGTTGACGATACTGTATGGCACCTAGCATAAGGCGATAACCATAACGTTCATCATCACTTCCCGCCCCCACACCGGGTAACGCACCATTACTATCACGATCATAAGTCATTAATATGCAGTTACCACCGGTAATTTGAATATCGGTTGTGCCAGTCTGCATAAAAGGATTATTAGAACTGGTTTCAGCGCTACCCCAATAGCCTGCGCGCTGTATATCCCGCGCCAAACTGTTTAAAACCAAATTTAATTCACTATCCAATTTTGTAATTTCAATCGTGCTGCGATTATGTTTTCCAGACATGAAAAACAATCCTAATAACGCTGCAACAATAATTGTGCTAATTGCAATCGCAATAACCAGTTCAATCAACGTTACACCAAATTGTTTTGAATGGTTTAACATGGTTGGTAATCTCCAAAATCACTAGAACAAACTTGTGCTGAACCTGCTGGTGTCACCACAACAGAAATGGCTCCCGCCCCTGAAGTAAAAGTCACGGTTCCTGAAGGTTGTGCAAATCCGCGTTCACCATCAAAAGTTATCAACGTCGTAATGTCAGTTGCAGTGAGCGCATCAATTGCACCCTTATAATTTGTTGAGCGAACTTGGCCCAAATTACAAGCACCAGCTGAATTGCAATCACAGCTCGCTGCTGTGGTGGCGCCATAACACCAATTCGCCCCCGTGATGATGCTGATTGCGGTATTCGCATTGTTTTTTAATGCTTCTGAACGAGCACGAGTGACATCATTATAAAAAGTTTCAGCGGCTAACTTAGTGCGACTGACTTCACCAAAGTGCATAAACATAGGGATACTGATGCTGGCCGCTATGGCAAGAATAGCTACCGCAATCATGACTTCGATCAATGTTAATCCTTGGCAATGATTCATTTACCTAACCCCGCTCATATACTCCGCACCTAGCAGCTTCATCCAATCTGCCAGTAATAGACCTCCAATTACTTCTTATATAAGTATAGTAGTAAATCAATGCGTTAACCTTGTAATTTGCTCTGCGTCTAAAAAATAAATTTAATAGAATCAATCACATAAAAAAAACAGCGACTCAACGGAGTGAGTCGCTGCGCCATTCGCCTTCACTGCTGGGGAGTAGTGTTGGCCATTTGGCTAAATCAAAGTGGTCCAGCCACAATCACTTCATCCTGAGCTGCGCGCTGGACCGGTGCCAGGGATGGTAAATCAAAAAAAATAATAATTTCCCGCACCCGGGATTAAAGCGGTAGTAATAGCTGAATTGGAATAAAAGGAAATTAAAAAATACGATTAATGACATGCTAAGTAATGCAATCAGCAAGGTGAAAAAACCAACGTATTTCAAGGTCAACCAACTGTGTAGATTCATCTATACCACCCTAGTGCTGCCCTATATGGATCCTAGTAATGGCGATAAATCTATCGCACACAAGTCGATCATCTGTCCTTAGAAAAAACAATAAGAGCATGCACCGTAATTTTAATTACAGTTGCATGCCCATCCACCCAACCTAAAAACATTTTATTTTTTACTTTTGTCACTTTTATTATAGACAATATATATGCTTGCAGCAGAAACGGATTATGCCATTGCTAAATCACCCATCTCGCCAATTTTGCATAATATGCAGCAAAAAAGCGCATTGTAACAACGGACTAGATGGATTATAGTGTATATTGAATGAACGCAAGCATGGGTACCAAGGATGGACACAACTCAAAAGTTCAATATAAACAATCTCATAGATATGCTCGGGTTTTCAACGCCAACCTATGTTGGCTTAGATATTGATCCCAGCTCACTTGTTCTCGCCTCTTTAGAGCTCATCAATCAAAATTGGGTGCTAAATAAATTCGCCATTAAAGAAATCCCGGTTGATACCATCAAAAATGGCGAGTTACAAAAAAAAGAAAACTTCTCCAAAGCACTGACCCAGCTCAAACAAATGTGCCACTTAACTAATCAAGGTGGCGCCATTGCGGTAACGAGTAAATCCGTCACCACGCACTACACTATTACCAACAAAGAGGAAAATGAAGTAAAACTTCATTATCTTGCCGAATCAGAAGCTAAACGAATCTTTCCAGATATCTACGACCATATCTATTTAGACCATTGTCTGCTTCGAGATCCAGAAGCTGAAAAAGAAAATAAGCAAAAATTATTATTAGTGGCCGCACACAAAAAATCAGTTGAGCCTGTCATCAATGCTGCAAAAATATCTGGTCTACCCATCAAAGTAATTGATGTGGATTATCTTTGCTTACAGCGCGCATTTACGCTAGTAGAACATCAAGCAAAAGGCAGCATCATCGGTTTAATTAATCTTGAAAGCTTTTCAAGCCTATTTGCTGTCATCGACAATAACGAGCTCATTCACCATCACCACCAAGGTTTTACCATTCAAGGGTTGGATAATATTATTCGTTACACCATAAGCTGTTTTGAACCAAATGCAGCACTAGAACACAGCAAAGATAAAAAACATATTGAAGCTGTTAAACTCAATCCAGTAATCGAAAATCAGCTTATTAACCAACTGCAATTTATTTTAAAATCTTATACAAGCCAACCCGATAACACCAAACTTGAAAAAATCATTCTATCTGGTAGAGCCGCATTAATACCGAATATTGAAAAAATGCTCAGTGAAAAACTGATGCTGGATATCGTCATTGCACAACCATTTGATAGCATTAAAATCAGTTCAGGATTATCTGCTACTACTATTGAAAAACTGGGGCCAGCATGTCTTATGGCATGTGGCTTAGCCATGAGAAACAACGACAATGATAAATATTAATTTACTGCCCTGGCGAAAAGCCATAAAAAATCGCAACAAATATCTATTGATATCAAGATCGATTGCCATGGCCGTTATTACTATTATTATATGCACGCTTGTGTACTTTTGGGCTGCACACCGCGCGGCGTCAGTTGGTCCAGAACGTTTGCTGCTTAATAAAGAAATAAAAGAAACAGACGCTAAAATAAATGCTTTAAGTAAATACAAAAAAATTAATGATGATCTTAAAAAGCAAATCATTCTCTTATCTGCATTACAACAAAAAAAATATCAAATTTTATCTATCTTATTTGACTTAAATAGCGCCCTACCTAAATCTATCTACTTGGATAGAATAGTGCAAAAATCAAATGAAATTACTATTTATGGCAACGCCAATACAAACCAGCAAATTAGTGAACTTATTAATCGGCTGAGAGAATCCAATTTAATCATGAATCCTTTATTACGTGAGGCTAAAACGTTGAATCAAGATGATTCAATTTATATTAAATTTGAAATTACTGCTGAAATTGAAAATAAAGATAACCTAAATCAGGAAACAAAGAATGCCCAACCTGGCAAAGCTAAAACTAAAAAATAAGGCGGGTTTTAAATTCGACTTAAAAACGAAGCAACTGTTAATTCTAGTTGCCTGCGTGATTGTTATTCTTATTTGGTATGTCAGTTTATCAAACTACCATTCCGGAAAAACAACTTCTATTCAACAACAAACTTCATTTTTAAAAGCTTCTTATGTAAGCAAATATCAATTGTTAGTAAACCTTGAACAGTCTGCAAAACTAGCAGATGAAGAACAAAAATCCATAATGGATATGCAAAGCAAACTGCTGCCTATTGACCCTAGTGATAATGCTATTGATGAAATCACCACCATTGGCAATGAAGAACAACTAAAATTTATTTATTTCAAACCCCAAAGTCCCATCAAACAGGACAACATGGAAATCTCACCAATTAACATTTCTCTTACTGGTAAATACCAAGATATGATTGATTTTCTGGACAAGCTCGCTAAATTAGACCGAACCGTGGCACCGAGTGAATTTGTCTTAATGCGCAGAGGGCAAGACGGTAGTGACGTGATCCTTAATGTAAAACTCGATGTTTATACTGGCCTCAAAGCAAAAAATCAATTGGAAAATAAGCAGAGTAAAAAATAATGCGTTATATAGCAAAAATATTTATTTTTCTGATGCTCACCACAAGCTTGCTGATGTTAGGTGGCTGTCAAAGTAAAGAAAAAAATGAAAATATTGCTAAATTTATCCAAGAGACACAAGCTGCTACAAAACCGACTTCAGACACTGATTTATTAAACACTGAGGCGCTGAAAAAGCCAATCATTGAAGACATCACACCAATACGTAATCGCAATCCATTTACCATTAGCAGCGGCACTACTCAAGCCAATGATGCAGGTACTCAACAAATCGGTAATCTAAAACTGGTGGGCGTAGTAAATATTAACGAAAAAAAATGGGCGATCATACGCGCAAGTGGTAAGATATATAAAGTAACTGTAGGACAACTAATCGGTTTAAACAAAATCTCTCAAATAACTGACAAAACTGTCACTTTTATAAGAACAGATGATCCCAGTGAAGAAGCGATCACTTTAACTCTGCAGGAGTAGCGAAAATGAAATGGACTTCATTTAAATCTAAATTTATCAATAAACTTACCTTAGTTAAGGTGGTGATCTTAGTATCGAGCTTTAGCGTCAGTTTTTGTTTTGCAGCTCAAGCTGCATCAAATAACACAAGCCATGAAACTGCTATTGAAAAACTCTACCATGAGGTTACTGAAAAAATTGAGCATTTCTTTGAAACAAAAAAATCCACTAAAGCAGTTAATAACGCTAACTCAACCAATCCAGCTCAACCTAACAACTCCATGGTGGATAATGACAACGCCACACCGCCAAAGCAAAATAAAGCTGCTGCAGCCAAACAAATACTGTCCACGATTTCTGAACAAGTGAATAATTTAGCTGAGACAGCTGACACCACTTCAGCTAATGCCGCCAAACCTCAAGCCACAGACAAAGCCCAAAATAATACCCCAGCTAGTGCTGTCGTACCTTCAGCTAACACACCAATTGAAGCGTATTCTGCAAGACAGGCCCAACCCATAACCAATAAAAATATTTCATTGAATTTCTCCGATATTTCAACGCGTGAATTAATTCAAGTATTTGCCCAATTCACAGGGTTGAACTTTGTTATCAGTGATAACGTTAAAGGCAATATGTCGGTTCATTTAAAAAATATGCCTTGGCCCCAAGCATTAAAAGTTATTTTACAATCACAAGGCCTTGGACAACGCCGCATCGACAACACGATTATCATTGCGCCGATCAAAGAAATCGCTAACCAAGAAGCACAAGAGCTTGAAAGTGAACAACGCATTCAGCAACTTAAATTTGAGCACGAAATACAAGATCTGCAGGCGGAAGAACGCATTCAAGATCTTCAACCTTTAGTCAATCGTGTAGTCCCATTGAAATACGCTAAAGCGGAAGACATTAAGGATCTGCTCACCAAAAGCGGCTCGTTGTTATCTAAGCGCGGCAAAATCGGTATTGATATCACTTCTAACTCAGTGTGGATACGCGATACAGCTACTTATACCGCCCAGTTAGTGAATTTAATTCATAAGCTTGATACACCGGCACCGCAAGTTTTGATTGAAGCACGCATAGTATCGGTGCAACGTCCGTACGAACGATCACTTGGTCTAAGCTGGGGTGTAACAAATCCAAGTAACAACTTGTCCGGTACATTACGGGGTGCCAACTTTGAAGTGAACGGCCTACCCTCTACTGTTGATCCCGTACTGGCAGATCGCTTGAACTTCAATCAACCTGCTGCATTACTTGGCAGCCCAAGTCTAACACCGGCAACGGTCGGTTTGGCGTTAGCGCAGTTAGGCAACAGTCAAATCGACTTAGAGCTCAGCGCACTAGAACAAGAAGGTAAAGTCGAGTTGATCTCTAGTCCGCGCCTGGTGACTTCAAACTTGCAAAAAGCAACCATTGAAACTGGGCAAGAAATTCCATATCAAGAAGCCAGTTCAAGTGGCGCCACCACAATTTCATTTAAAGATGCGGCATTAAAACTTGAAGTAACTCCACGTATTACCTCAGACAATCGCGTTATTCTCACGCTACTGGTCACAAACAACCAAGCAGGTGATACAGTGGCGGTCGGTACTGGTACAGCTGTATCAATACGAACTGAGCAAGAAGAGTCGCAAGTGTTACTAAACAACAACCAAACAATAGTACTCGGTGGCGTTTATAAAATAGATAATCGTAAAATTGTAACGCGTATACCTTTCTTGGGTCAGATACCTGTAGTTGGTTATTTGTTTAAACAAACCAATATTCGCAACACCCGTGACGAATTATTGATTTTCTTAACCCCTAAAATTTTACGCAAACCCAGTGATCTGAATAAGGAGTAAGTTGCATGACATCACGTAAACTAAAAACCATTATTGCTTTGTCAGTTTGCCTGCTGTCTGTAACCAGTTGTTCATTACGACCACAGCCAACTCCAAGCACATCCATGAAAAATGACTTGGGTGCTGCCAAAGCGAATATTGATTTAGCTATTGATGATATGCAGTCGGGCAATCCCGATGACGCTAAAGTCAAACTATTAAAAGCAATGAGTGAAGCACCTGATTATGCTGGCACCTGATTATGCTGGCACGTGACATACTGGGTCGCTTGGCAAGTTAGCCATTCTTTTTTGTGCGGTGCTTGGGTATGGTATACTCGTGGATGATCTGCTGCCTTCGCTAGGCGTATGTTACC
>JBGTHB010000150.1:0-14324 GCA_041746415.1 Coxiellaceae bacterium
CTAATGACAACAATCGTCGGATTAATAACTATATTTGCTATTTTTTTCGCTCCAATTGTTGCTCTAACAATACAAAAAAAGATAGAAGACTACAAAGAAAGAAAATCAAGAAAGTTAGGTATTTTTAAAACGCTGCTGGCAACACGAGCAAATACAGTATCATTAGAGCATGTGAAGGCTCTTAATATGATTGATGTTGAATTTTATAATGAAAAATCAATTAGAGATTTTTGGAATATTTACCGCGATCATCTTAATTCATACCCTCAAAATCAAGATAAAAATGCACAAGATCGATGGGAGGAAAGAAGGGCGGATTATCTTACAGACTTGCTTTATAGCATGTCAGAATTTTTTGGTTACAACTTTGATAAAGTAATATTAAAAAAAGGTGCTTATTCACCCATTGCTCACGGAATTATAAACCTTGAGCAACAGCTAATAAGAAGAGGATTTTTAGGGATACTAACTGGTAATGAAGCCATAAAGGTACAAGTTGTCCAAAACGAAGAAGGCACCACCAATACTTAATTGTAGGACTTTAAACTTGATGTGACAGTTACCCGTTTTTTCAGGGACTTTACTGTCAGTTTAAGTTGAGATGCCCTTCATAAAAACTATTTCGATCTTACATCTATACGACGATGAACCAAGGAAACCATTGTTAATAAGTCTTCTGCATCACGCTGGCTTACATCCCAATTAATTTTTGCCTCATGAGATATTGGATTTCTAAACATAGAATAAATCCCTTTGATTAGCTCATTAAAGCCGTTTTGCTCCATTTTTTCACTCTTTGTTTTAAGCGCATTAATTCTCAATTTTGGATTTTCTCCTCCAAAACATTTGTTTGCTAACTCATGGCCATCATCTGTAAATCCAGATAACTGGCGTAATTTGTCAAAAATACTTTTTACCGCTTCTAAAACAGCATGAAAATAATTTTTTTGAAGTAACTCAGCACAGCAGAATTTAAGTACGTCAGGATGAATATCCCTTTCTTTTAAACTAAGCTTAAGCTGACCCTCTCTTAGCTCAGCTTCTGTCAAAGTGGAAATTTTATCGCATGATTTCAGCTCACCAGTATCTATGATTTCAAGTCCACTGAAAGCAAGAGCAGTATTTAAATTAGCTCTTAATGTTTCATATCTAACAATACAATCAATATAATTAGCAGGTTTCATTGCTTGCCTAATAAACTCAATAATATTAGTTCTATTTCTTGCAATATTTTGTTTATTGCAAAAAGCGTCATGTAACCTTATCCATTTTGTAGCTCCTGGGCTTACATCAGGAATTCTAGCTTGTTGTAATAAATGAGCTATTTCACTGCCCGTTAAACCTTCTGACGTGTTGCCGAGCGCTTTAGAGACAGCTTTTATTTCACTTTGATCAAACAATTTTCTAACTACAGTAGGCATGTTTATTTCCATCTTATATACATAAATAGCAATTTTTCGATAGCAAGTTGCCAACTATTTCTTTTTTAATAGCTGATCCAAGCTATCTGCTTTTTCTTTCTTCAACACCGTGCCTAGCCTTGCATCAGATCGGTAACCTTTGGCAAAATCATCACCATATTCTTTGCGAAGCGTTTCAACTTTGGTGTCGCTGCGTTTCTTGCGAATCTCACCGTTTTGATCACGCATACGATTATCCAACCCTTTTGGATAGTGTTTCTTAGGCATTTTGCTTCTCCCCAATTCAGTCTCGTTGTGTTGATACAAATATTTTTGTTTTTTATCCCCGTTAACTTGCGCCAAACTCATGACACATCTTACGCCATATCGTGGCGCAAGTTAAAAGCTTTACCAGTTAGTTTGTTTCTATTCCTTTCCATGGCTCACCACTTAATTTTGGCAAAAAATCATGAAACAAAATATTGTACGCTTCTTCAAGCTGATATGATCCAGCGTGATTTGGTGACAACAACGGCTTAATATCACTGATAAAAACAGGGCTCTTTTGTTTCAGCGACAAGTTTTTCTCGAACTCCGCACGCGATACCTGCGAATTTTCCGCTTTCATGTAGTGTTGAAAAATGTCGATGATTGTTTGAATTTTTAAATCGGAAGCTTGACGAGACGCATACCAAAAATCATACAAATCTCTACCCTTCTTCCGTTGGTATAAAGCACGTAACTTTGTCGCTAATAATTCTTCTATCGAATAAGTAAGCGCGATGGATTTTCCATTAAACCAGGGGCTATTAACTTCAAATGTTTTTTTAACATGTGGTTGTATAGAAAAGTGTTCGCGTGTATTGATTTCGATTTTAACTTTTCGGCTGATGATTGGTTCTACCTCCGTAGTAAATCGATAATTAAGCGTAAAACGCCCTTGATTTTGCTTCCAACTTGGCTTCCCCAACCAATGATCTAAACAATCACGTATTGCTGTGACGGTCTCTCCTATTGGCTCCGCCTTTACTTGAACAAAATCCAAGTCTTCACTGAAGCGCCCCGCCCTTTCAAAAAATAATTTATGTAAGGCTGTGCCACCACGAAAGACCAACCCCTCACTAATCAATGGATTTTGATATAACTCACATATCGCACGCGACAACACGAGATCATGCTCAACTTGATCAGGAGTACTCCAAGGAGCTTTGCCACGCCAATCGATAATATCTGCTTGAGGGATCATAATTCATCAGGCTCCACAGGTTCGTTGACTAAAATACGCCATCGTTGATTACACTCAACAATAGGTTCACCACTCGATAGTACTAACAATCGCCACGACATTTTTCGCTGTTTTAATTGCTGTTCTAACGGTGATAAATCGATCGGCAACTGAAGTACATCTAGCAAATATCCCAACCGCTGCGTGGCAGTAATTTCTACATCATCGCTTTTTAAAAGGGCACCAAGTTTTTTTGCATCTAATTGTTCTACAAGCTCACACAATACCGTAGCAACATGATTCACTTGACCAGCCGCATTCATATAACGTACCAAATCAAATGCCGTCATTTCTGGCGTAGCTACACTCATGCTACCCGTTACCGTTTTGATGGATTGATAAAAATGGGGTTGAATTTCTTTTTTGTAAAGAAATTCAATTTTTAAATTACTCACATGGATTGGGCGCATCGGCTTAGTGGTCACTACTTGAAAAACCATTGGCTGTTGATGAGCTGCCCCGTGCAATGCAGCAGCTGTTAAAAGCCCACAATAATAAGGTTGTTGTAAATATTTCATGAAAAAATCAATAAACCAAGAAGCGGGCAATGAGCCTGAAGCCTGATATTCCAACGGTAAAATCGTGTAAAAATCACCTCTAATACGAATCACTTTACTTTTTTGAATCAAGCGGTGTGCGGCCTTTTTGAAGGCATTATCACTCAGACAAAGCCTCGTAATGACATCGCTGCGTAAAAAACAATATCTACCTCTAGACTGTAAATGTTCCAAATATTGCTGTAGCGTCTCAAATTCTTCTTTCATTAGCAAATAGTGCCACTAAGAGGCTCTTTTTGCAAATGAAAGATTTATATTAAGACATTACGCTTAAGGATGTTGAAGGACGAATTTTCCAACTATTTTCCACCCATCAAAAAATGATCATTTCTTAGGACGGAAAATTTCGCTTCAACTAATTGATTTATATGAAAAATATGGTGCCCGGGGCCGGAGTCGAACCGGCACGAGAATTACTTCTCGAGGGATTTTAAGTCCCTTGCGTCTACCAATTCCGCCACCCGGGCATTTTGAAAATGCTGACGAGGAATAGGCACCGTATCATAATATACACAGCTAGAGTCTAAGCGGTCTGATGTCCCACGCTGCTGTTCGATTTATAATCGCGCTTCTAGCCTAAATTACAAAAATGAAATGGTAGCGACATTTTTGTTTGAACACAAGAAATTAGATCATTAATAATTTAACCTCTGCAGGAAAAACCCCTGGCTAACGCCTGAGGCGACACCAAACTATTAGCCGCATTCACAGGTGCTGTCACAAGACTAGCAAATAGCCCTGATCTTGTATCAACAATAGAAACTGGCATAGATGACCCCTCTACAAAAGTTGCTTCCGATGCTTTTATTTCATCGAAGCATTCCTGAATTCCCACTGCAGTTTCATCTAATAAAGATAAATCATCTTCGCTAATGCGTGCTTGAATTGATAAATCTGCTAATTGATCTGCCATGTCGTTCAATAGAAATAGTATTGCACCGCCATCGTGAACAGAAGCCGTGCTTTTGATTTTTTCAAAAGCTTGTTGGTAGTGTTTAAGCTGATCGCTAAACTTAATCAAGTTTGCGCTTATATCTGAATTTGATTTCTCAAACCCAACACTCTTTGCGCCACTGTCACCATACCAATAGACGCTCAATAAATCTTTACAGCCTGCATAAGTCTTCTTAAAAAGATGCCAGCAAACTTGCCACAACATAAAGTTAGATGAAAAGTCTGTTACAGCATGACTCGTTAACTGGGCAGCGGTAACGTTCATACCATGGTTTATCAAAGCATCGGTAAATTTTTGCGGGAAATTGGGCGTGGTTTGATAAACAAGAACAGTGCTTTCCCCATTACAAACAACTGAATCACGACCATAGAATGATAATGGACGACAACTGCTTCTGTCATACTGATCAGCCGCGGCGGTTTGTTGCCAACTATTTTCTGTGCCGTGAGTTAGTGCTTGAGTTGTTGTTACACCAAAAACATTCACACGCCATTCGTTAGCTTGATAACAAAATAAAGAGCCATCATGACAAGCAGCATTACCAGACAAGGTAAAACTGTCTTGACCGTTCCGACTTTGACTATTGGCATATGTCTTTTCATGTTCATGCTGAGCCATCACAATCAAATCACCATAAGAAGGTTGGCGAGATGTAGAATGTAAACTGGCCGCCTCAACAACAGTTCCCTCTCGGTTAGCAAATGCTAAACCAGCCATTGCAATGATTGCAGCCTGCGCACGACGCTCTTGGCCGCTTGTTCTACTACACCGCATAATAATCGCTGTCATTGCAATAAGAGTCACCGAACCTATCCCCGCTAGTGCTAAAATGATTGGTGGGGTAAATAAATTATCATTGCTTGGCGCATCACTATCATCCGCAGCGGTGTCATTACCATTAGTTGGATTGTTAGGAACATCGCCTCCAGAAGCTGGTGGACTTGATAAAGAAATACATGTCACACTTTGCACTAACTCTGGTGACGTATTTTTTACGGCTAGCATAGCGTTATACAATAAATTATCAGAAGAACGACATGCCGTTACGCCTTGTCTTAATAGCAAGCGTAAAAAAATAATTCTAACGCCTGAAGAACATTGTGCAGCTAAATTGAGAGCGGAGTCTTCATGCGCATTTAACGCATTAACGTTTGCACCATTGGCGTAACTGCCATTCGCTACTTTTGAGTTACACTCTCTAGCCGCTAACAAATAAACTGAATTACCAGCGCCATCGCGATTATTGACGAGATCCAAATTGGGTGTTTTTAAAGCCTCTACTAAATTGGCATCATCCGATTGAAATGCTGCAAAAATACGCTGTGGCGTAAAATCCAGCAAAGAAAGCCCATTGGGAAAAATATAATTATGGTAGTAAGCAACGCGATTTAATATCGCGACCAGCCATGAATAACCAGGCCACAACTGTCCTTGTGAAAGCGCTTCTTTACCACGAGCTACTGAGTCATTTAAGTAGTTTCGTGCGTCTGTTAAAAATTGATGCGTAGCAACATAGGTACTGTTAGCTGTTTGCACAGTAGTATTAAACGTTTTTAACTGTTCATTGATATCATTTAACGCTAGCACTGTGTTATTAGCGTCGAGCGTTAAGCCAGCTACTATTTCTTTACTGCCTAACATGGTTTTTAAAATAAGCTGACTGACTGCATCAGCAGAAAATTCTTCACTAAAAGCTAACCTTAAATAGAGTGCTAATCCACTTTTTGCTGCATCAAGCTCTTGCAAAATATGATACAAAGCTTGTTGATTTTGCACATCACTCAATAATGTTGATAAAGCTGTTACTTTTGCAGCTGTTCCCGCTTCAACAAACCACGCTTCCATCGCTGCTAGCATCGCTTTTATTTGCAGTTGATTTGGCTCTTGTAAAGAATACAATTCAGCGGTACGCAATGTTTGTGCTTGCTTTAATTGTGTTGCGAGTTGTCCAAGTGCGGTAATAGCAATAGCAAGCGCGTCTCTAAAATCCCCATCTCGACTGGGTATTCGCTCAAATGCCGTGTGTGCTTGTGAAGCAAATCCTTTGACCTCAGGCAAAAGGCTGGTGCCAGCGTAATTTTTATCATCCAAAACTGCATAGTTTCCATTTCCTATAGGCACAACCAAGTAACCTAATCGACTATAAATCCAACAGTCAGAGACGGCTTGATTAAACGCCTGAAAATATTGTTTCGCCCCTGTAGGAGATTGATAAAAAAGCTGAGGATTTAAGGTAGCCAAAAGTTCACGTCGCGCTAAAATGAATTGCATCAAATCAGTTAAATTAACAGGTGAACCTTGCTCCATAAGTTGTTGTGAATTGGGCTGCCAATGAATTTTTGATAATTTATCCGCAAGCTCAGCCAAACTACTGCGCGCCCAATAGCTTTGAATCGCTTGAGCCACTTGTTGTTTGAACGCTACTGCAATAGCGAGGTTACCGCTGTTATGACAATCCGTATTAGGCAAATTAGGCATAGGGCGCTCATACGCTGCTGAGCAAATTTGATTTTCGCTATTTTGCTGCCAGCTGCCACTACAATAACCTTTACTTCTAGCATCATTCGCTGTTTCACTAACCCAAGTATTTGTAATAGCACCAACACATAAGTAACAACTATTAATAATTGCAGAATATAATGCGGTTACTGAATTCATAACAGCATCTAATTCCGCTTTTATGACATCATACTTAGCTACTCCACTTCTGAGTTTACTTTCCGCATCGCGAAGAACGGATGATTGTTCCGCGCCTTGTAATTGCTGTATTTCTACTAATCTGCGATAAATTGTATGAACTGCTAGCCCCAAGCTTTTTTCGTATTTATTCAAAAACAACTGATGAACTGCCGCATTGGTTTTTAATCCTTGGATAGTTCCCAAAAATAATTTGCCTTCGTCAATTAAAGTCTTGAGCAAACAGCGATCTTGTTGCGTGAGCTGAAATTCAGGCACGCGATCCACTAATTTCATAATCGCTTTCACAGCCGTCTCAAAAATAAGTGGATTAACCACACGCGTTGTATCACTTGTTGATGCAGAACAAGCCTGTTCAATTAAAGGAGTAGTTACGTTAGCCGCTAATGCTGTAGGACTAACATTAACTCCCTGGTTACGCAAAATTCCAAGTAGCAAATTAACGTGATTGAGCAATTCTGCTGGCGGCAAATCCACTAAGTTACGTAAAGAATAATCACTAGCAGAATCTCCGTGCAGTATTTTATTTTTTGCTCCACTGGTGGCCCAATTCACCATAGTAAGCATGGCTTGCCTGACTTCTGTTTCTGCTAATGCCGGGGCCTCACCAAAGCGCTGATGATCGTAATAATTAACAACCCGTGTTAAAACACTATCGTATTCTTGACTGTATACCGCCCGCATATTGGCTGTTATAGCATCTTTGAGTTGGTCAATTTGATTAGAAATACTCAACACAATTTGTTCGATAGCATCAAGACGGTCCTGTGTGTCCATAAATTCCGTCATCACCTGGCGGTAAAAAATATTCAGTAACTCAACCGTTTCCCGAAAGCTAACCAAAATTAAACGTCGTTGGTCAAACAAAATATTTTCCAATTTATCAAAACGCTCGCTATTAAATTGCTGCAACTGAGCTACTTGTTTTGATAGCGCTTCAATTTGTTGCGAAATTTGCTGTAATGCCTCACCAATTCCATTGGAACTGGACGAACTGCGGAAAACCGATAGCAATGTAATGACACCAGCCGCAACCATTCCCACCGGTCCTAGCGCAGCACCTCCCACAACTGTACTTAATGCGCTACCGCCAACTCCAGCCATCACAGCAATACCCATACCGACCTGCGCAATTCCAGCAACTAACTGAGTCACTTCTTGCAGTTTCTGCGAACCCATGACCTGTCCAAACTGCATAAATAAATTAGTAATACCAAAAAACGTATTAAACTGAGTTTCTATACGTTGCACTTCATTCAATTTAAGTTGAATAGCTGTATCTAATGCCGTGCGTTTTGTTAAAATAGTTTGTGTATTAGCATGAGGATCACTTATAACTTGAGCATATTCATTATATAAATTAGCAATATTGCTATCGTGCTGCTCTAAACCGTAAGTTGAAATTTTAGTTAATTCAGAAAATACCACATCCGCTACCACTTCAAGATTGGTAAGTCGTAACTCTTGATTACTAAGCTGTTGCGCAACACCTTCAAGGCCATTTACTACTGCATTAAGCTCTGCCGAAACTTGATCAAGCCTTTGCCCGTTGTGGCGCAAACCTGTATCTAACTGTGTAATCTGCCCTGATAACGTGTCTAAGCCGCTCACCAACGTTGTAACGGCTTGATGCACTCCTGCTAATTCTGCTTGGTTACGCGCATCTGTCGTTTGCAATTGAGTAACTGCATTATCAAGCGATTGTCCGTTTTGCTTCACCAAATTAATACGTGTGCTAAGCAGTTCAAGTTGTTTAGCAATAAATGAACTTTTAAAATCCATGGGTAAATCAGCATCATTTACAAACGCCATAAGTTGCGCTTCAGTGCGCATGGCATTTTGTAACGTGGTTTCGGAATTTTCACTGCTGTATTCACGACGTGCTTTTTGATAAAGCGACTCTGAATAAAGCCTTAATTCGTTCTTTAGTTTTTTTAACGCATCTTGATAACGTGCATCAATTTCGCTGGAGCGCTCTATTTCCTCCGCTTTAAAATAAAGCGAACCACCTAAGCCAATACTTGCACCCCAAACTGCACCAGCGGCGAGTCCTGGCAGACCACCTATCGCAGCCCCAACTACTCCACCTGCAACCGCACCTACTTCAGATGAAATGAATGAAGTAGCGGTAGACTGCAAAGCCAACGCATTGTATGCGTTTTGTGAACGGCGCCTTAACTCATCTAACCTTTCGTTAATATCACCCACATTCGTATTAAGCATACCAACAGGTGCGGAATCTAAATGCGCGTTTAATTGTTCTCTGAATTCATTATTTTGTGGCATGTTGGATTACACTCCCTGATTACTGATTAAACAAATGACCTAGTGCGTCATACTAGAGGTGTCACATCTTAAGGGGGAAAATCAATTAAATAAACAGCTAAAACGACCAGGGCATACATCGCAGAATATATACACTATCCATTATTAAAGATGGAAATGGACGGTTTGAATCTTACTTGGAAGCAAAATAGGCATATAAAAGGCTGGGGTCGGAATCGAACCGGCGTACACGGCTTTGCAGGCCGCTGCATAACCACTCTGCCACCCAGCCGCGGTTAAAGAAGTGAAATGTTAGCCGCATTTGCTTTTGAACACAAGGAGATAGGTGGGTTCTTTCACTAATCAAGAGACATGGGCCTTTGAACTAGGAGCAAGCTAAAATGGGGTTAGTTAAAAATGCAAATTTAATGAAAATCATATTAAAATGATTTTTAAAAAACTAATGCAACAAAGTAGATAATGCCCAGGTAAATTCCGGTTTATTGATAATTTTAATTAAATCAATTTTCCTAGTAACTGAGAACTTATGCTTAATCCGCGCAAAATGTGTTTCAACAGTGCGTGATGAGATATTAAGCTTTCGCGAAATATAATCAGCTGAAAAGCCAAAATAGATATGGGCTAATACCTGCATCTCACGCTGGCTCAAAATGATGTTATTGTTGTTTATGAAAAACAAATTCATATGCACCATTTTACCTAACGTACCATATAATTTTCCGTCAATATAAAGCGGGATCTTAATTGTGCTTTCTAAGATTTTTTTGTATCCAGCCAGAGGAATTGACTCAAGCACACTCAATGCTACACCTGTAGACATTACTTGTTCATCGTGCCGAAGAAACGGCTCTGCGACTTTAGCGCCAAACAAGCTTTGATCGCTTGCACCTACAAAACTGGCCTGTGATGAGCCTATACAATCCAAAGCATGTAGCATCTGGACACAACAGTTATTGTGAAAACGATAAGTCCCTTTGCTGTCTTTTACATAGATACACGCGCTATCAAGCTGTTGCTGGGTAAAGTAGCGTTGGCCTAATTTCAAAAAATCAATTTGCGTTGATAGCATATATGCCTCCTAACTGGTAAAATATTATACATGTTGGTTGGGGCTTTTTAAAGCTTAAATGAAACTAATTCAGCGAAGAGCTTATGGCTTTCGCAATTTTGAAAATTACAGAACGTGTATTAAGGGGTTACGCAGTGGAGTCGGTGCCCCGGATGTGGGAAAGACCCCATTAATTTGGAGCGGGAAACGAGATTCGAACTCGCGACCCCAACCTTGGCAAGGTTGTGCTCTACCACTGAGCTATTCCCGCTGAATCAAAAACATAGAGTGCGTATTATTGCTTTTCGCGCGCCGATGTCAAGTCTGGCCAGGCAATTTTGAGATAAATAATCATCGTCCACAAGGTTAAAATCGCTGCAATGTACAATAAAGTTGCACCGGCCCATAAAATGTAGAGATTACGCCCAGGCGCATACCAAATTAATAAAATCAATGACAACATTTGTAACGTTGTTTTTACTTTTGCAACAAAGCTAACAGCAATGCTTGTGCGCTTCCCCATTTCAGCCATCCATTCACGCAATGCTGATATAGCAATTTCACGTCCTACAATAATGGCCGCCGGCAATGCTAACAACGCTATATAGTTCTGCCCCACCACTAGCACTAACGTTACCGCTACTAATAATTTATCAGCCACTGGATCTAAAAATGCGCCCAAGCGTGTTTGCTGAGAAAGACTTCTCGCCAAATAGCCATCCAACCAATCGGTAAAGGCAGCAAAGATAAATATCATGCAAGCAACAGGATGAGCCCAAGTCGTCGGCAAATAATAAATAAATATAAAAATGGGAATCGCCAGCATGCGAAATAAGGTAATTAGTATTGGAATATTCATATCACTAAATTACAGGGTTAGTTTTTCCCATGCAAATGTTTATAGATATTTTTAGCTAAAATATCACTGATTCCTGGCACTTTAGCGATCTGTTCAATTGAGGCATCTCTTAGCTCTGGCCAACCGCCAAAATAATTCAACAATTGTTGGCGGCGCTTTGCGCCCACCCCTGGGATTTGCTCTAAGGGTGACAAGCTTCTTTTTTTAGCGCGTTGTTTACGATGGGAGGTGATTGCAAAACGATGCGCCTCATCACGAATGTGCTGTAATAGTAATCGCGCCGGTAAAGTCAGATCAATTTGTTCAATTAACCCTTGTTTTACTATAAAAATCTTTTCATACCCATCACGTCGCTCAGGGCCTTTTGCCAAACCTAAAATGATGACTTCAGCTAACTGTAATTCAGCAAACACTTCCATTGCTTGTTTAATTTGTCCTTTGCCACCGTCAATTATCACTACATCAGGCAACAGCAAACCTGACGCTTTGCATTTTTCATACCGACGTAACAACACTTGTTTCATCGCCGCGTAATCGTCGCCTGCTGTTATGGCTTTTATATTATATAAGCGATAATGTTTTTTCGCAGGGCCGGTCTCATCAAATACCACGCATGAAGCCACGGTGGCTTCTCCTTGCGTATGACTGATGTCGAAACATTCCATGCGCTGAATAGACTCACTGCTGCCCAAAGCCCGTTCTAACTCACGATATTGGTGCTGTATTGTTTCATTAATATTTAATTTATTTTTTAATGTGTATTCTAAATTCGTCGCCACTAAGCGAAACCAGCTTTTATATGGATCATGCAAACGACTCAAGCTTTGTATGGTGATATCCCCATATTGTTTCAAGGCGTTTTTAACAATCTCAGCATCCATTAACTGTTGCTGAATAATTAACTTTGCTGGCAATTCATTCGTGGCTCTTAATAAATAATATTGGCCAATAAAAGCCGACAACAATTCTTCAACTGTATGCAGTTCGCCAATTTTAGGGAAAAAAACCTTACTGCCTAACACACGGCCTTGACGTATCATCAACAAGCCCACTGCTCCTACACCGTGACGGATTTGCGCTATTAAAACATCACTGTCACCTGCGTCACGTTTAACCACTTGCTGTTGTTGTAATTTGCGCAATTGAACGATTTGATCACGACAGTGCGCGGCTTTTTCATATTCCATCGTTTGTGAATATTCTTTCATACGCTGTTGTAATTCATCGACCACTTCATTACTTTTGCCTTGAAGAAACAGCATGGTGTTGTTGACTTGCTGAGCGTAACTCATGTCATCAACATAATTAACGCAAGGGGCGCTGCAACGCTTAATTTGATACTGCAAACACGGGCGTGACCGATGCTTAAAAAATGAATCTGTGCACTGACGCAATTGAAATATCTTTTGCAAAAGCGCTAAATTTTCTCGTACTGAACCTAAGTTAGGATAGGGACCAAACGAAGCGCCTTGTTTTTTTGGGGCACCACGATAAAAATACAAACGCGGAAAAGTTTGTTGCGTTGTAAGATGCAAATAGGGATAGGCCTTATCATCGCGTAATAACACATTGTAGCGTGGCTTAAGTGTTTTAATAAGGTTCGATTCTAATAATAACGCCTCGCTGTCAGAACGAGTAATGGTGATGTTAACATCAACCGCTTGCGCGATCATAGTTTGTGTTTTGGTATCGAGTTTATGACGGAAATAGCTAGCAAGGCGTTTTTTTAAATTACGCGCTTTACCTACATAAATTACTTTTGCTTGTGTATTTAAAAACTGATACACACCTGGACGGGTGGTCATGGTTTTTAAAATTTCTGGAGTCAGTTCAGACATGCTGCCGTTAAGTTTTAGAGGCGTCTTCTGACTCAATTAAACCATGCCTAATACCTAACAACGTTAGCTCTACATCGTTTTGAACACTCAATTTTTCAAAAATACGATAACGGTAGCTATTCACTGTTTTTGGGCTCAAACATAATTTCTCAGCGATATCCTGGACTTTAACCCCTTTTGTGATCATCAGCATGACTTGTAATTCACGCTCCGATAATCCTTCAAACGGCGACTCATCTTTATCAGTCACATGGCGAAATGCTAAGCGGTTGGCAATTTCAGGGCTGATGTAACGCTGTCCTGCATTAACAGCACGAATGGCTTGAACCATTTCATCCATACTGCAACCTTTAGTAAGGTAACCAGAAGCACCTAACTGCAACAAGCGGGAGGGAAAAAGATCATTATCACACGTAGTGAGAACGAGAATTTTTAAATCTGGATCTTGTCTTACTAGCTTACGTGTGGCTTCAATACCACCAATACCAGGCATACGCACATCCATCAACACGACATTCGGATTAAGTTTGCGACAAAGTTTAACCGCATCTTCGCCCGAGCTGGCTTCACCCACCACTTTAATACCGTGTGCACTTTCAAGAATTTTGCGCACTCCCGTGCGGACAAGATCGTGGTCATCAACAAGTAGTACATTGATCACAGTTGAACCTCTTCCTTCGGTTAAAGCACAGACACTCGGAGAGGCAGGGATTCGAACCCTGGGAGGGGGTTACCCTCAACGGTTTTCAAGACCGCCGCTTTCAACCGCTCAGCCACCTCTCCACACCTATTTCAATTTGGGCACATCTTGCGCCTAATAAGCGTTGGTTTCACCACACTTATGCCAACATCTTGTGGCCCAATGCCAGGTTAAACTGAATCAAAAAGCATTATTTTGTGCTTTATTCAGCTTGCCATAAGCATTTTTTATGAAAATGGATATTATCAGGCTTACATCCAATAAGCCAGTGTCTTACAAGGCTTTTCCCTATTTTTGACCGTCAAGTTGCGCCCCAAAGGTCTCACTTGACTTTTTAATTTAACTGATTGATTTATATGAAATTATAAGAAATATTAAAATTACCCTTAACTTATGCTTAATGTTTATGCTTTTATACTGTACAATTGCTTTCATTGTAAGAGATGTCTCACGCACTTTTGAGAAAAAGCGGACCCACATAATGGATCTTATCTGGTCTTAAAGATAATTCAGAATAGGCACAGGAATACACCCGGCTGCTCTTGACTAACTAGCGGCATGAGGTTTTTGAGTGCTATTCTATTCTGGTGATCGAGAGAATAATAAAATGTGGCGATTGACTACTCGTGGAACTTTAAAAGCCGTTCTGTTATGTGCTGCGCTAGGCGCACAACCTGCTTTGGCTTTAATGAGCATTAA
>JBGTHB010000151.1:0-3320 GCA_041746415.1 Coxiellaceae bacterium
CATATCATTATGCCAATTGCAGGTACCACGAAACGCAATTACGGCGGCATCAGCACGACCATTTTTAAACTTTAAATAAAGCTGTGCCCCAAAATAAACACGGGTGGTGGATTGCATGGCGTTGTTGCCGTCTGTGACGATGCACCAGTTAAGTAACTGTTTCTTTTTTTTCAACATTTCTTTGCTGAATGAATCTATTAATATAAAAAATGATTTTGGTTTGTCGGGATGATAAGTATGTGCGCTTAATTGTGCTGCTTCTAATATGGTGAGCATTGTTATCTCTCTTTTTTTAACTTCAGGGTAAATGACAATCCGTTTGTGAGAGGGGTATTTAGGTTGTCACTAAAAGGCTGATCGTTTGTGTAGCTATAGTCATTTTTAGAAAATAGGACGGTTTCATATGATTGTGAAGTGTCTAGTTTTCCTGTGCCAAGATGATAACTTTTTGTTAGAGCTGGGTTTGAGTCAAAAAAAGAAAAAATTTCGTTATGAATTTTCTTAAAAGAATAAGCTATGTCTGTTATATGCCAATCACAAAGGCCTGGTAAATAATAATCTAACGGTATTTTGAGAGAAAAATCACCCGACTGATTAGGTTGAGCTTCATAAGTTAAATTTTTCACGCGACTATTAATCGCCCCTACCATTGGATTTGTTTCAACATTGCAGGCAATATTGGTTGAATCGTATTCAGCAGTAATCGTTAATGGAAAGCGTAATCGTGGATCAATATTTCCTCTCACCGTCATAAAATATTTTGGATGTGGATTTTTGATAGGCTTGTATTTGCCGAGCGGATAGTGAATGGGATTATTAAAAAAATGTTCATAAACCCAAACCCCGGCAATAATAAAAAGCACAATACCGATTAAAAATAATTTTTCTGAGCGGCTCATGTTACAGCGCCTTTGCTTGCATTAAATCGTATCCCGTTATGTTGGAGCGGTGGCTAGATAAGCATCTACCAATATAACCTATTCAAAAAATCAAAACCCCATTAAACCACTTTTTGTCAGTAATTCAATACAGGGGATTTGATAATAGTTAAACAAAACGTGATAAAAACGAAATTATCAAAGACGTGCCTGTATTTAGTATGGCACCGGTGGTGTGGATTAGGCGGCGGTGTTGATGTAATCAATATAGCAATAATAATAAGTTTCATTGCCATCGAGTCGTTTAGCGCGATAGAGTTTGTTTTGCCACTGTTGTGGTGGCAACTGTAAATCTTCATCTGTGTGAAAATACAGTAAGTGTGTCCGATTTTTAAGTGCGTCAAGTATTTCTTTTGGCGCATTTTCATATTGTGCATAATCATAAAAATCTTGTACGGCGGCTTCTGATAGCACAGCAAAATAACTGTTCACCCCGGCTTCGTCTATCAACAAAAAGCTACCATTTTCGTTCATTAAGTAATATTCAGTGATATGGTTTTCTGCTGTGATTTGTAAGAATTTTTCGCTAAATAGCGGGTCGCTTAAAAACAGCATAGTCTCTTTTTTTCGCTTGAGGCTGCTTACAAATTTAGCTGAAAGATCTATAAAGTAGCGTTGCTGTAATTCAATAATTGCAGCAAGAATGCATTGGGACAAATGCTCAGTGCTTTTTAAAATGAATTTATCAATTGCGCCATCATTAAAGGCTTTCACCGCAAGCGATTCATCTGCTTCACCTGTTAACATGACGATTTTTAGATTTGGACAGAGTTCTTTAGCTTTAAGTGCAAATTCAATACCATTCATTTCTGGCATGGCGTAATCAACGACAATTACGGCAACTTCTTCATGATTTGGATTAGCCGCCTCTGTATGCAGTTTGCGTATATCAAAAGTCATCGTGAGTTGATCGGAGAAATCATCTTCATTTTCTATAGTGCAGCGCTCAATGAAATTCGATTGGGCAGCATCAACAGATAGATAATCAAGCGCTTTTTGTGGAGCTAAAAAACTTTTTATTGTTTTATTTTTTTTAAGCTGTCGTTCAAGTAAGCTAACAAATTCTTTGTCATCATCAACAAGTAATGTGGTAGTTTTATAAAAACAAAGTGGTAATTTAAGTGATCTCATTTGTGTCACCTGCAGTTATAGTAGGAAAAGTTAACACGAATTCAGTATAGTCGCCCTCTTGAGATTTGCAAATAATATCACCGCGCATCGATTGCATAACCATCTTACAGAAAGTTAAGCCAATGCCCGCACCATGATATGTTTTTGTGTAAAATCGATCAAATATATGCGGCAATGATTCGGGTGAAATTCCGCTGCCAGTATCTATAAAATGTAATACGTTGTCATGAGCATTTTTTTCAAGCCAAATTTTAACATTTCCTTTTTGAGCTTTTTTAATGTAATACAGAGCGTTTTTAATTAAGTTAAATAACACATGAACTAAATATTCTTGGCGCCCTTTAACAACAAAATCATTACCTGGATTCCAATCAATTAAGTTGGATTCCCCTGACTGAAAAGGATATTCATTCAACGCATTTTTAATGCATTCTTCGATACCAAAAACAGCATGACCAATGTGTTCTGGTTTAACTGACTTAACCCGCATTAACAACATGTCGATAAATGTGAAAGCGGAGCGTACGATTTTGTGCAAATTTGAGGGTAGGTTTGATACAAATTTGATGTCATCTGCATCAAGGCTATTGGCGGCAGCCTGGGTAAGCATTGGCATGTGCTCTTTTAAATTATCCAAACCAATTGCTAATGTAGCAAGTGGTGTGCGCAGTTCATGTGCGATGCTGGCACTCACCACAGTCATACCTGCCAATTTATGTTTTGTTTCAGCCAGTTCTTGTTCCAAACGTTTACGCTCAGTGATATCAATTGAGATCCCTACCATGCCAGTGATCTCACCCTTTTCATTTTTCAAAGCCACTTTATTAGAAAGAAAAGTGGCTTCGCTGCCGTCAGGAAGGATGGCGGGTTCTTCAATGGTTAGACTTTTTCCTGTTTGCATAACTTGATTATTATATTTGTCTAGCACTTCAGGGATAAGAAATCCGCGCATGTCGATATTTTTTTTACCAATAATATCTTTACTTGAATTGAGGCCAATTACTTTTGCTTGATTTTCATTGCAGCCCAAATAAACCCCGTTTTTATTCAACCAGTATACATTTCCTGGCATAGCAAAAATGATATCTTGCAGCATCTTTATTTCATTGTAAGTAGCTTGTCTTTCTTCAGTTACATCTAGCGATACTCCAATTAAACCAATTATTTCTCCATGTTTGTTTTTCAAGGGTGATTTATGGGAAAGATATGTTATTTGTTTGCCCGATTCATTTATTATTGGTTCTTCGATCT
>JBGTHB010000152.1:0-5939 GCA_041746415.1 Coxiellaceae bacterium
GCCGCTTCACGCACCAAAGTGGAAGACACCCGTGAGATATTAGATAACGTGCAATATGCGCCGACAAAAGGCCGCTTTAAAGTTTATTTGATTGACGAAGTACACATGCTTTCTGGACACAGTTTTAATGCACTGTTAAAAACGCTTGAAGAACCACCACCACATGTGAAATTTTTACTGGCCACTACCGAACCACAAAAATTACCAGCAACGGTATTATCACGCTGTTTGCAATTTCATCTTATGCCACTGTTACCTCAACAAATCAGCGAACAGTTAAAGCAAATTTTAGCGCAACAAAAAATAAACGCCGATGAAAACGCGCTCAATGAATTAGCAAAAGCCGCCCACGGCAGTTTACGTGACGCATTAAGTCTGCTCGATCAAGCTATCGCTATTGGCGATAACAACATTAACAGCACTGATGTCAAAAATATGTTGGGCTTAATTGACCGCAGTCATTTATACGCGTTACTAGATGCACTTGCCGAACACAATGGCACAGCACTCATTGATATTACACAAACATTGGCACAACAAGGTGTGGATTTCTCCCAAGCATTAGCTGATATTATTGCGCTACTGCATCAAGTTGCATTACAGCAAGTGGTACCAGATGCGCGCATTGAATGCGACGCCGCACTTAACTCATTTGTGACTCGTTTTAGCGCTGAAGACATCCAGTTATTTTATCAGATTGGTATTAATGGCCAACGTGATTTGGCTTATGCGCCCACTAGTCAGCTCGGTTTTGAAATGACCCTGTTACGGATGTTGGCGTTTTATCCCAGTAATAGCAGCAACAACCATGCCACAGAGCAAACCACTGCACACTCACCAACAGCGCAAACTCAAAGCGTGGCCACTATTAATAAAGACAGTGCCTGGCCAACGTTACTCAGCCAATTAAGCTTGAACGGCATGGCTTTAGCATTAGCGCAGCAATGCAGTTTAGTGAAACGCGAAGAAACCATTTGGTATTTCAATTTGGATCCAAAACAAAAGCCCTTGTTGCAAGACAAATCCATACGTCGCATTGAAGAGGCGTTATTCACCAAAATAGGCACCCAGATTAAAGTAAAAATTACTACTGGCGAACATCAAGCGCCAACACCAGCCGACATCAAGCAAACGCAGCGCGAAAATCAACAGCAGCAAGCGCAAGCTGGTATTATGGCCGACAAAAACGTACAACAATTAATACAAAAATTCGATGCGCAAATCGTAAAAGATTCTATTCAACCAATAGAAAAATAGAGAAATGTGGAGGTAAAGGCAAATGGCAAACGACAGTCAGTTATTAGGAGACATTAAAAAAAGCATACAGGACATGCAGTCGCAAATGCAAAGCACGTACACTAATCTGTCAGATTTAAAATTAATCGGCGAATCACACGATGGCTCGGTTAAAATCATTATGACAGCAACGTACAGCTTTGAAGATATCGAATTCACTGAGCAAGCTTTAAAAGGCGGCATCAAAGAATTCAAATGGCGCATTCGAGAAGCGTGGAAAGATTTATCTGAAAAAATCCAAAAAACGACTCAAGAACAAACCATGCAATTATTACAAAGCATGCAAATTCCAGACGAAATCAAAAATATTTCGATGGATAGTGAAGACGAAGATAAATAACAATAGAGAGATAAGCACGGATGTTTAGCCCTTTAACCAAACGCTTAATTGATGCGTTGTGCGGATTACCGGGAATTGGCCCGAAATCCGCACAACGCATGGCGTTTTATTTATTGCGTAAGCCCCATCATGAAAAAGGCACTAGCCTCGCTCAAGCATTGGCGCTCGCAATAGAAAAGATTGGTGAATGCGCAAAGTGTCGCACCTTCAGTGAAGAATTGCTTTGTGACATCTGTTGCAACCCAAAACGTGATCACACTTTGTGGTGCGTGGTTGAAAGCCCTGCTGATGCAGCGGCAATTGAACAAACGCAAAGTTATCGCGGCTTGTATTTTGTGTTGCATGGTCATCTTTCGCCATTAGATGGTATTGGCCCCAAGGAAATCGGCATACCACAATTGCTGGAGCAATTAGCGGCAGAAGGTTGTCGTGAGTTGATTATCGCCACCAACCCAACGATTGAGGGTCGCGCCACAGCTCACTATATTTCAACTCACGTTAATCGCCAGCAAGTGAATTGTTCGCGTATCGCACATGGTGTGCCACTGGGCGGCGAATTGGAATTTTTAGATGGTGGTACGTTATCGCATGCCATGCAGTCACGTATTCCACTTATGATTGATGAATGAATAACTTAATGAGGTAACAACCATGTTTGGTAATAAACTCGGCAACATTGCCAGCTTGATGAAAAATGCAGGCAAAATTCAAGAGTTGATGAAGCAAGCACAAGATGAGCTCGCAAAAATGGAAATCACAGGAGAAGCCGGTGCTGGCATGGTAAAAGCCACAGTCAACGGTCAAAACGATTTAATCCGTTTAGATATTACTGATGAAGCACTAACAGAGTCGAAAGATATTTTAACTGATTTAATCATTGCAGCTATTAACAATGCTAATGCAAAAGCAAAACAAATCGCACAAGAAAAAATGATGTCTGCCGGCGGCGGTATGCTAGGTGGTCTTGGCGAATAATACTCAGCAGCTCATTCGACAACTTGGTGACCCCGTTTTACATACGCCAGGTCACCCCGTTGATTTTTCACTTCACCAGCGCGACATCCAACAACAACTCGCTATAATGCACCACACTCGCAAAGTGACCGGTGGGATTGGTATAGCGGCAAATCAATGCGCGCAAATTGAAAACCCATTAGCTATCATTATTGTTGGTATTAATAAAGATGATTTTGCAGCTACTAAACGCTACCAACAATTACCACTGCCAGAAGAATTTATTTTAATTAACCCCAGCCTAGTTGCTGTGAGTCACACCACGCATTTACTAGCGGGTGGCGAAGGTTGCTTGAGTGTTAGCGGCTGTTTACGCGGTGATATTGAGCGTTATAAAAGCATCACCGTTTCTTATTATGATGCAAACGGCAACTTTTTTGAAAATGCGCATTTTACAGATATGACCGCCATCATCGTACAACACGAATTAGCTCATATTTTACATGGCCAAGTGTATTTACAAAGTGTCATTGAGAAACTTACACCGCTGCAACAACAACAGCTAAAAAAATTAATCGCAGCTACATTACAAACCACCACATCCGACACCAATATTAATCCCAATCTGCGTGATCATGTCTTCAAGCTGGAAAACGGTCAAATACAATATGATGAAAACAAACTGCGCCGCGCTTTGAATAACACCCCTCAGTCAACACTGATGGCTATTTCGTATTATTTAGCAACTACTTAAGTGCCAATGAACATGATCTGCAAATTGGCTCGAAGTTGCATTATTTAGATAAAGTCGGGCTGTCTTGATGCGGCCAATTCAATAAAATCACTTTGATGAACGCGGCCAAGGGTACCGCAAAGAACACGCCCCAAAATCCCCACACACCACCAAAAATTGTTATCGCTACGATAACAACAATGGGATGCAAATCAACGGCTTCAGACATCAACATCGGGCCAAGCAAATTACCATCCAGGGCAATAATAGCGCCATAAGTTGCTGCCAAATAAAAAAAGTGTGGTCCAAAACCCCACTGCATTAAAGCAATAATAATAATCGGAATAGTCACTACCACAGCGCCCACATATGGAATCCAAGTTGATAAACCCACTGCAAAGCCCAATAACACCGCATAATCTAAACCAAATAAAGCAAAAGTCACACCCGACACCATCGCTACCACGATCATTTCAATAAAATGACCTTTTAAAAACGCGCCAATTTTGGTGTTCATTTCAATAAGCACACGGTTAATTAAACCCCGCTCATTAGGTAAATATTGCGAACACCATAGCGTGATCGACTTACCATCTTTCATAAAGAAAAACACAAGGATGGGCACTAATACAAAGTAAACCAACACTTCAAATAGATTAGGTAGGGCTGAAACAGAAAATGCCAACACCCAATTACCAATAGCAGATGAGCGTTCTCTCAGAAAATGTGTCGCCTGCCCCAGTGGATCATTACCTAAAATACTAGGATATTGTGCAGCTAAACCGTTTAACCATTTCTGACCTAACTCAAATGAATTTGGTATTTCTTTTACTAATTCAGTTAACTGTTTCGCCAAAACAGGAATTAAACCCAACAAAAACCAAACCAACAAACCTATAAACAATAAAAATACCACCGATACCGACAAGCCATGCGGCCATTGCCATTTTTCTAAGCGGTGCACTAACGGCATAAACAAATACGCCAATACCACAGCAATTAAAATTGGCATTAATAATCCAGCAAAAAATTGGATCACAACAAAAAAGAAAATCAAAAAGAAAAATAAACCTAGTGCCTCAGGGTTAGAGAAAGTACGATTAAACCAATTGCTGATTGAAAGCAAAATGGGGTTTTGTTCAAACATAAGAGCCTCTCAATAAACACGTTCCTGACTTTTGAAAATAAGAATAGTTTATCATAAATGATAATTTAAACCGCAAGCAGTGGTTTGAACTGCTCAAGTAGTGCAATCATCTCCAGTGCCGCATCGGCCGCGTCTTTGCCTTTATGACCATGCGCACCGCCCACTCGTGCCAATGCCTGGGCTTCATTTTCTGTTGTTAATACCCCAAAAATGACTGGGATTTCATACTGCATCATCACTTGTTGGCAACCTTGACTGACTTGATCACACACATAATCGTAATGCGTAGTTTCACCCCGAATAACCGCGCCTAAACAAACGATAGCAGCGTAGTTTTGCTGGGCGCACTTTTTAGCAATCAAAGGTATTTCCACAGCACCCGGTACCCAGAATGAAAATAGCTGATCAGAGAGAACACCTCGCTGGGCAAAACGCGCCAGGGCACCGTCATACAATTTTTGTGTTATTTCGCCATTAAAGCGACTAGTGATTACAGCTATTTTCATTTTAATTTTTCCAATAGATGACCGAGTTTTTCACGCTTCGCTTTCAAATAACGTATGTTTTTTACCGTTGGCGCCGTTTCCAATGCCACACGCTCAATAACATTTAAACCATATTCTTGTAACGCCGTTAACTTAGCGGGATTATTCGTTAATAACTTAATTGTTTGTATGCCTAACAGCTTAAGGATTTGCGCCGCCAAACCATATTCGCGCGCATCACTAGGAAAACCGAGTTGATGATTTGCCTCAACTGTATCTAATCCTGCATCTTGCAAAGCATAGGCCTTAATTTTATTGGTCAAGCCAATGCCGCGGCCTTCTTGCCGTAAGTACAATAATACCCCGCCTTTTTCGCGCATTTTTTCTAGTGCCGACGCTAATTGCAAACCACAATCACAGCGGCTAGAAGCAAACACATCTCCCGTTAAACATTCTGAATGCAAGCGCAACAAGACTGGCTGTGAAAAATCTGTTTTTTTTGCAATTAATGCCACATGCTCATAGCCATCCACATCTGAAACAAATGTTTTAATAAAAAAATCGCCGTACTGCTGCGTGGGTAACTCAGCACTGGATTTTTCATGAATTAGATTTTCGGTCATGATGCGGTAATAAATTAAATCACGCATGGAAATTATCGGCATTTGATGTTTTTGCGCAAAGCAGCTTAACTCTTTTAAACGTGCCATAGTGCCATCATCATTCATTACTTCACAAATGACTGCCGCTGGTTTTAAGCCAGCTAAACGTGCTAAATCCACCGCTCCTTCCGTATGACCAGGACGTTGCAATACACCGCCCGGCTGCGCTTTAAGTGGAAACATATGACCAGGCATAACAATATCGTCCGCACTATTATTTTCATCAATAGCTGTTAATACTGTGTGTGCGCGATCTTGAGCTGAAATTCCGGTGGTTACACCATTTTTTGCCTCAATAGATATCCCAAATGCAGTTTGATGC
>JBGTHB010000153.1:0-3903 GCA_041746415.1 Coxiellaceae bacterium
TAACCTTTTTCTTCTAATGCTAGTGCTAACTCTTTACCGCCGGATTTAACAATTCTACCTTGCATTAACACATGCACAAAATCAGGCTGCACGTAATTTAACAAGCGTTGATAGTGTGTTACTAACACAATCGAGCGCTGTGCATCGCGCAACGCATTGACGCCTTGCGCCACAGCTTGCAACGCATCAATATCCAAACCCGAATCGGTTTCATCCAACACCGCTAACGTTGGCTGTAATATCAACATTTGCAATACTTCATTACGTTTTTTCTCGCCGCCTGAAAAGCCTTCATTAACACCGCGTTTTAAATATTTCTCATCCATACCCAGCGTTTTCATTTTTTGCTTTACTAGCTGCATAAAATCTAACGCATCCAGCTCAGGCTGCTGGCGTGCTTTTTGAATACTATTATAAGCACTGCGCAAAAAATAAAGATTATTCACACCCGGAATTTCCACCGGATATTGAAAACCCAAAAACAACCCTAACTCAGCACGCTTTTCTGGCGCTAATGGTAATAAGTCCACGCCCGTAAATTCAATACTGCCTTTATTAATATGGTAATCCGCATTACCTGCTAAGGTACTGGCCAAAGTACTTTTACCCGAGCCATTTGGTCCCATGATGGCGTGCACTTCACCGGCACCCACAGTTAAATTAATCCCTTTCAATATAAGTTGTTTGTCCACACTCACATTTAAATCGTGTATTGCTAACATTATCCGACTGCCCCTTCTAAACTTACTTCCATTAATTTTTGTGCCTCAACTGCAAACTCCATTGGCAGCTCTTTAAAAACTTGTTTGCAAAAACCATTCACGATCATTGAAACCGCATCTTCTTGTGCCATACCACGCGTGCGGCAGTAAAACAATTGGTCTTCACTGATTTTTGAGGTTGTGGCCTCATGCTCAATGGTGGCGGTATTGTTTTTCGCCTCCAAATAAGGAAACGTGTGGGCGCCACATTGATCACCTAATAATAATGAATCACATTGACTGTAATTACGCGCGTTATCCGCACCCGGTCCAATGCGCACCAAACCACGATAACTATTCTGACCATGTCCGGCTGAAATACCCTTGGAAATAATAGTTGAAGTGGTATTTTTACCCAGATGAATCATTTTCGTACCTGTATCCGCTTGCTGATAATTATTGGTTAACGCCACCGAATAAAATTCACCGACGCTGTTGTCACCTTGCAAAATAACACTTGGGTATTTCCAGGTAATGGCTGAACCCGTTTCAATTTGCGTCCACGAAATTTTTGCATTTGCTTGACGACACGCACCGCGTTTAGTGACGAAATTATAAATGCCACCTTTGCCGTTCTCATCACCGGGATACCAATTTTGTACGGTTGAATATTTAATTTGCGCATCTTTCAAAGCCACCAACTCAACCACAGCTGCATGCAATTGGTTTTCATCGCGCATGGGCGCGGTGCAACCTTCTAAATAACTGACGTAGCTTCCCTCTTCCGCAATAATTAATGTACGCTCAAACTGTCCCGTGTTAGCGGCATTAATACGAAAATATGTGGATAATTCTAAAGGGCAACGCACGCCGGGTGGAATATAAACAAACGAACCATCGCTGAATACGGCTGAATTAAGTGCGGCAAAATAATTATCGCCAGTCGGCACCACACTGCCCAAGTATTTTTCCACTAATTCGGGATGATGCTGAATTGCTTCTGAAATCGGACAAAAAATTACACCCACTTTTTTCAACGCATCTTTAAAAGTAGTTGCAACAGAAACACTATCAAAAACGGCATCCACAGCCACGCCCGCTAACCGAGCACGCTCATGCAAAGGAATACCGAGCTTTTCATATGTCTCCAATAGTTTGGGATCCACCTCTGCTAAACTTTTTGGTGCATTATCTTGGTTTTTTGGTGCAGCAAAATAACTGATTGCTTGATAGTCAATCGGCTCAATGCGCAATTGTGCCCAATCGGGTGCGGTCATGGTTAACCAGTTACGATACGCTTTTAATCGCCACTGCAGCATAAAATCGGGTTCGTTTTTTTTTGCCGAAATAAATCGCACCACCTCTTCGTTTAATCCAGGCGGTAAAATATCCGACTCAATGTCCGTCACAAAACCATGTTTGTATTTATTGGCAACGACCTGCTGAATTATGTCTGCTTGTTTTTTCATTCTGGTAATGGCCCATTCATTTCGTAAAGACTGATGTTGTCTAAAAGCTTCAATACGCGACGATTAATCTTGCGCCAATTCGCACGTAACTGACAGGTAGACTGCAAGCCACAATTTGAATCGGCTTGAGCGCATTCGGTCATGGCCAATACGCCATCAATAGCCGTAATAATTTGACCAACGGAAATGGCATTCGCTTTCGCCGCCAATTGATAGCCGCCTTGCGGGCCACGCATTGACACCACTAAATGTGCCTCATTGAGTAATTTAAGGATTTTGCTCACTGTCGGCAGCGGCACATGTGCCCGCTCAGAAACCTGTGACGCACTCAGCGGCTGTGCGGCCGAGTGCGCTAATTGACTCATAATTACGGTGGCATAATCCGCCATTTTGCTGACTTTCAACATAATGCGCGTATGGTACCACTTTCGTCCTATATAACAAGCTGATACGTTAACAACGCTACAATTGCTAATAACACCAGCGTAATGAGTGGTATTCCGCCCGGTAGAATTTTTTTATTGCGGCGGTGTTGATGATAGCGCCCCACCAATAACATCAACAGCGGAATGATAATCAGCAACACTAAGCAACATAGACCGGCATAGGCTAAAGCATGAATAAAAATACCCGGCCAAAACAGCACAATCACCAGCGGTGGCAAATAAGTAATCGCAAACACTACTAAGGCCGAACGGCCTTTTTTATGAATTTTAATACCATCGGCAATAAAATCCGTTAAACACAGCGACACACCCAAAAACGAAGTCATGGCACAAATGCTAATAAAGAATTTTGCCATTTCGGCATAAGCTGAGTTACTCACGATATGACTAATTTGGCGCATCAGTTCAGAATTCGTATTGCTGGATGTCATCATGGTCATCAAACCCTGCGCGCCTGTACGCGGCAATACCCCTTGAATTACCAACACCCAAATCAAATACAATACTAACGGTAGCAAACTACCAATAATCACCACTTTAATAAGATTACGCCGATGACTGTCTAAATAGCCACGCAAACTGGGGATAATGGTGGCAAAACCAAATGACGTTAACATCACCATAAAAGTACCAATATGAAATTGATAATCGCCAACGACTACATTGCTTAACTTAACGTGGGAAACCACCAGCGAAACCAAAATAACAAAGATCACAAGCTTAGTGCTCATTAAGCCACGATTCACCACGTCAATTGAACCCACGCCGCGGTAAACTACCCACCCAAACACACTCAAACTCAACAGCGTCGCGCACCAACGCGGAATGTGTAAATGCACACTGGACAACAACGCTTGTAATAAATCACTTAAGCCTGACAAATATGCGCAAATTAAACTGTACAATAACAATAGATAGACTATCCAAGTCACCACTTGACCTACTTTGCCCAGCGTTGCTCCTGCCATGCTGATAAAATTTGTACCCGGCTTTAGCCATAAATTCACTTCTAAAATACTCAAAGCGCCGACAGTCATAATTAACCATGCCACCAATAAGCCAATAGCGGTCACACTAAATGTTTCTGTTGCAGTCACCACGGGTAGCGCCAACATGCCAGCGCCAATGGATGTGCCCAATATCATTAAAATGCTACCAATCACGCGTCTATTCATATTCTTTCCTCAAAACAATTACACACTGCAGAAAATACCTGCGTTTGATTAAATACTAAAAAAGAAAAACATTGGAAATACAAACCGCCCCTACCCTTGCGGGGCAAAATAG
>JBGTHB010000154.1:0-13695 GCA_041746415.1 Coxiellaceae bacterium
GCAAAAACATTGTTCAAGGTTATTTTTTGACGCTCATTAATCCATTTACGGTATTGTTTTGGTTATCAGTGAGTGCACAAATCGCGGCTTTATCATCAGGAAAATTTGACTCGCTGTTGACCATGGGCGCGGGTGTTTTGATTGCCACTTTGAGTTGGGCCACCGCATTAAATATTTCCGTTCATATTATTCGCCATAAATTTTCTACGAACACCATCAAATGGTTGAATTATGTGGGAGGTGGTTTGCTCGTGTTATTTGCACTATTAAGCGTGTATCATGTTTTTGCTTAATTTATTTTAGTCAAGGAGGATGGCATGAAAAAAAGTGAATTATTGCTCGATCCTTTTCAGCAATTTCAACAATGGTACGAACTTGCAAAACAAAGCCAGGAATCTGACCCAGAGGCAATGATACTGGCAACTGTTGACGAACATCATCATCCTCATGCACGTGTTGTTCTTTATAAGGGTCATACGGCACAAGGATTTTATTTTTATACTAATTACACTAGCAATAAAGCCTGTCAGATTACTTATAATCCACATGTTGCGCTCACTTTATATTGGCCAAAAATATATAAGCAGGTTCGTATAGAAGGTGTCGCAAAAAAAATATCTACGCAAGAATCAGCGGATTATTTTCATTCGCGCACTTATGACAGTCAGCTTAGTGCGATTGCTTCCCATCAGAGTAGTGTGATTGCTTCACGTACTGAACTTTTACAACGGTTCGATGTGCTTAAAGAAAAATATCGCGGCGACGTTATTCCTGCACCAGAATACTGGGGAGGATATTGTGTTGAGCCTGAATGTATCGAATTTTGGCAGGGCAGAGATAACCGTTTACACGATCGCTTTCGTTATAAACGCGATAACAATAATTGGTTTATTGAACGTTTATCACCTTAAAGAGGGACAATATGGCTGTATCAGTTAAACATTTTATTAATGGTGTTGAATGCGCCAATCACTCATCAGAGCAGCATGAAATCTACAATCCAGCTAAAGGCACAGTGATTGCTACAGTGGCTTTTGCTGATGCGGCTGAAATTGAAATGGCTTTAGCAGCCGCAGCGCAAGCTTTTAAAACTTGGAGTGAAACACCACCGCTGCAGCGCGCCAGAGTGTTATTTAAATTTAAAGTGTTGCTTGAGCAGCATCAAGACGAGATAGCAACGCTGATTACCACTGAACATGGCAAAGTACTTGAAGACGCACGAGGAGAGGTAAGTCGCGCCATTGAATTAGTCGAACACTGCTGCGGTATGCCAAATATGTTAAAAGGCACCTATTCCGAAAACGTAAGTCGTGGCATTGATTGCTACACTGTGCGTCAACCGTTAGGTGTTTGCGTTGGCGTAACACCTTTTAATTTTCCGGTGATGGTTTCAACTTGGATGTTTATTCCTGCGATTGCTTGCGGCAATACCTTTATTTTGAAACCATCTGAAAAAGATCCTTCAGCGCCATTACTGCTTGCAAAACTGCTGCATCAAGCGGGTTTACCACCAGGGGTATTCAATATAATTAATGGTGATAAAACAGCTGTTGACGTTTTAATTACAGACAAGCGTGTTAAAGCTGTGAGTTGTGTTGGCTCAACACCGGTTGCTAAAAGCATTTATGAAACAGCCATCAAACACGGTAAGCGTGCCCAAACATTTGGTGGTGCTAAAAATCATTGCATTATTATGCCTGATGCCAATTTAGATGACGCAGCAGACAGTTTGCTCGGTGCGGCTTATGGCGCAGCAGGTGAACGCTGCATGGCTGTTTCAGTTGCAGTTGTAATTGGTGATCAACAAGCCGATCTGTTGGCGAAAAAAATTGGTGAACGCATTCCCAGTTTGAAAATAGGCTCGGGTTTAGACAGTGATTCTCAAATGGGGCCATTAGTAACTAAAGAACACCGCGAGCGCGTTAAATCTTATGTTGCACTTGGCGTGAAAGAAGGCGCAACGCTGCTGCACGATGGATGCGAGCATAATGTGAAAGGTGAATATGAAAAAGGCTTTTTTATGGGTGCCTGTTTATTTGATCATGTGACACCGTGCATGCAAATTTACCAAGAAGAAATATTTGGACCAGTGCTCTGTATTGTGCGGCAACCGAATTTAGACAGCGCGATTAATTTAATTAATCAACACCAATTTGGCAATGGCGTTGCTATTTTCACCCACGATGGTGCCAGTGCACGCGAATTTGCCCATCGCATTCAAGTGGGTATGGTGGGAATTAACGTGCCTATTCCAGTGCCGGTTTCATATCATAGCTTTGGTGGTTGGAAAGATTCCGTCTTTGGTGATGTGGCTATGCACGGCGAAGAAGGGTTGTTGTTCTATACTAAACCCAAATCCGTTACAGTACGCTGGCAAAAAAACGAAAAACTAAACGCCGCCTATCACATGCCAATTAATTAATGGAGGCAAGGATGAAAATTGGTTTTATCGGGTTAGGGCACATGGGCACCCCAATGGCGCTCAATTTATTAAAAAATAAATTCGAAGTAATTGCTTATGATATTAATGAAGAAGCATTAAAACACATCGAGACGTGTGGTGCTAATATAGCGAAAACCATTGCCGAATGTGTAGCATCAGCCGATGCGGTAATTACCATGTTGCAAACAGGTCAACAAGTAAAGCAATGTTGCGTGGCTGACAACGGAATTTTTGCTAACTTAAAACCTGGTGCTTTATTTATTGACTCTTCTACTATTGACATTGAAACTTCACGCGAGCTGCATGAAATCGCAACGCAACAGGCTATTGCGATGTTGGATGCGCCTGTTTCTGGTGGTGTAAGTGCAGCACAAGCCGGCACTCTTACTTTTATGGTAGGTGGTAATCAGCGTGATTTTGCGCAGGCACAAGCTATTTTTGCAGCACTGGGTAAAAAAATTATATTAGCAGGTAATGCCGGTGCGGGTTGCGCTGCTAAAATTTGTAATAACATGTTGCTGGGCATTTCCATGATAGGTGTGTGCGAAGCGTTTGTGTTGGCTAAAAAACTTGGCCTAGAACCACAAAAACTATTTGATATTTGTAATAACGCCTCAGGGCAGTGTTGGTCGCTAAGCGCTTATTGTCCTTATCCGGGCATTCTGCCTAATGTGCCTTCTAGTCACAATTATCAAGCGGGTTTCACTAGTCAAATGATGCTGAAAGACTTAGCTTTAAGCCAACAAGCAGCAAAGTATGCGGCTGCCTTCACCCCTTTAGGTGCTAAGGCTACTGCGTTATATGAGCAGTTTGCCAATGACGGTAGCGCACAAATGGATTTCTCTGGCATTATAAAGATGCTGGAGGAGCAATAATGAAATGGATTTTAACACTGGGCTGTTTAATCATCACTTTACATAGCTATGCAGTAACAATTACGTGTCCTGACTCGGCCGACATTAGAATAACACAAGGCTGGGCCTTAACCGCTCAACATAACAGTATTGATTGGGATGGTTCATTAGCCAAAGATCGTGGCGGTCCTGGCAGCTTAGACTCGATGGATTTGCTGTTTGCTGACTGGCTAAATGGTTATGTGGTGCGTTGCAATTATACCAATGCAAACCTCTCTTCAATTGCGCCCATTAAAGGTTTTTGCTCGCCTAAAGGGGAGTCGCAAAAATGCGATTCTGCTTCCGGCTGTAAAGTAGAATGTGAGATACCCAGCACCACCAAAGTCACTAATTAGATGTGCTATAGTGGTTTGAGAGCTTTTAGGGATTTATACAACAAGGAGTTGTTAACATGAGACCTTTCATTGTTATTTTGACGTTATTTAGTATTATTTTTTCATTATCCATTAACGCTCGTGCTGCACAAAACCCGTTGCCCTGGAAGCAGTGGGTGGCTCAACTGCGTCAAGATGCAATATCAGATGGTATTAGCCCCCAAACTTTTGATGAAGCCTTTAAATCCATTCATGCGCCGAGCAAAGCGATTATGAGTTATGACCGCAATCAACCTGAAAAGCGCATCACCTTTTTAAAATACCGTAATACACGTGCTGACAACTATCGAGTTTTGATTGGACGAAAAAAGCTTCAGCAATACAAGCCTTTGCTAAGTGAAGTGTATCAACAGTATAAAGTCAGCCCCTGTTTTGTGACTTCATTTTGGGGATTGGAAACCAGCTACGGCAGTTTTATGGGTACTTTCCCGACTATACAAGCGCTTTCAACTCTTGCTTATGATCAACGTCGCGGCGATTTTTTTAGAAAACAATTGCTTTACGCTTTGCATATTATAAATGAAGGTCATGTTGATCCGAAAAATTTAAAAGGTGAGTGGGCGGGCGCATCAGGGCATCCTCAATTTTTACCTTCAAGCTGGCATAAATATGCGGTTGATTTCGATGGTGATGGCAAAAAAGATATTTGGACAACTATGCCAGATGTTTTTGCTTCTATTTCCAACTATTTAATTCAACATGGTTGGAAACCCGGTGAACCTTGGGCATTTGCTGTTGAAGTGCCAACTAACGCCGCGCATTATGAAAATGCAGAAGATAAAATGTCAGTGAATGAATGGCGTGCCATGGGTTTAAAAACATTAGACAATCGCCCTTGGCCAGAAGACGGTGATTTAAAAGCGCGTCTGATTAAGCCGGATGGTGGTCCTGCAATGTTAGTATTCAATAATTTTGATGTCATTATGAAGTGGAATCGCTCGACATATTATGCAGGTACGGTAGGATATCTAGCAGAACAGATTTGTAAGCGACCATTATAGAATTCTTATGTCAAATAACAATTACTTGCTCGATGAAGCTATGTTTCGCTATTGTTTAGCAACAACGTTGCGCGAACCTGCTATTTTAAGCGCACTACGTGATGAAACCAGCCAAATACATGGACATCAAATGCAAATTGCGCCTGAGCAAGGGCAGTTTATGGCTTTACTGGTTAAGCTTATTAATGCCAAACGTATTCTTGAAATCGGCACTTATACTGGTTACAGCAGTTTGGTGATGGCGTTGGCATTACCTGACGACGGCAAATTAATCACTTTAGATAAAGATATTGTCACTACTGCAATAGCGAAAAAATATTGGCAAGAAGTGGGCGTAGCCGAATTAATTGAATTAATTATTGGTGCAGCGGTTGAAACATTAGAACATTTAAAAGGCCCGTTTGATTTAATTTTTATTGATGCGAACAAACGCAACTACCCTTTTTATTATGAAAAATCGCTAAGCTTATTACGTTCAGGTGGTCTTATGCTAATTGATAATGCGTTGCAAAATGGCAAAGTGGCGTCACCACAAACAGATAAGCAATCCGCCGCATTTATCATTAATGAACTTAATCACTTAATTGCTCAAGATCAGCGTGTAGACTGTTTTTTGTTGGCAATTGCGGATGGTTTAATGCTAGTGCGCAAACGCTAGTCTCCTCACCTTATGACCCAGGACTACCGACGCCGCGACCAGGCGCCACTTTAGTTAACGGGTGGATTTGAAAGTCTGAAGTTTAAATTGTGTATAAGTATTTGGGCCGCTTTGTGACGTAACAACCTTCCAGGCAGAAATAGCCATTTTTAAGGTTCCGTTTTTCTCGTGCTGAAAATAATCTTTAATAAATTGGTTATATTCGAATTGTTCCGGGATGATATTTTTAATATCAGGATTTTTTTTGTTATTTTCAAATACTATCCAGCCATTAATAAGATCACCATAGGTCATCCCCTGCTTGATATTTTCCTTATTTGTAAATTGGCGAAGATAAGCATTAAATTTAAAATTATCGCCAAGCTGTGCTACAAAAAATATTCTTGTTTCGGTGTCGTTATTATAATTTTCAACAAGTGTGTTTTTTGTGATTTTTTTTGAGCTGTCCTTAAGTGCAGGTATTTTTTTTATCGACACATGCTTTATTTTTCTACCAGTTGTTAAAAATATCGTAATTCTATTTATCAAATCTGATTTCGCGCCTTGCAAAGGCAAATGATGCTTTTTACAAAATTCCATAAGATCTGTTTTTAACCAGTAAAAATCACGTAAATCACTAACTGTTGTTATTTTTGGTGGTTTATTTGTCATAAAATTTATCAGTAACAAAAACGACCGTTTATATTGCCTCATCTCTTTAAAAATTCAGAGTTATAAAACTTTCCTCTATGTGATGGATTACGTTACCATTGCTCTCAATTTTTATCAATGGAAACGGAATTGCGGAATAAGACTATTAAAATTTTTCTGGTTTCCAGCTGGGTGAAATAACATCTGGGGTTTCTAGTGCGCCCAAGCGTGTTGCGCAAACAATACTGTCCTGGCCAAAACGCGCATTAATTTGATCGGCGATTTTATTGACGCGTGCTGCTGTAGCGGTTTTACCGCCACGCATAGTTGATTCAAGCGGATCACTGAATAAATCATATTGCAATTTTTCAGGTTGTGGTGACAGGGCGGTAATTTGACATTGAAATACGCCTTCGCCATGCCACTGTATTTCAACTAAACGTTTCGCCATTTTATAAATTAAGTTGCCATCTTGTGTTGGCAAGGAAGATTTTGCGTGTGTCGTTAACCATTCTTCTTGTAAACGTAAGCCAATCCAAAAATGATTAGCTTCTAATTGATTGGCGCGTAATCTGGCACCCACCTTTTCAGCCATGTGACACAGAAAATATAAAATGGTTTCTTTATCTTTAGTGTTAGGTGGCAACACTTTGCCGTGCCCAAGCGATTTGGCATCACCGCTGATTTTTTGCAGTGCCATGGGATCTTTTCCTTGGCACATTAACCAAATGCGGCGACCTAAATTACCGAAGCGTTGGCTTAATACACTAATTGGAATTTTTTCTATTTCGCCGCAATAGTAAACGCCATATTGCGCTAAAAATTTGGCAATGCCAGGACCAATACCACATAAATTATTTACTGGCACAAACTGCAACTCTTGCTTTGCTTGCCAGGGGGCAACAATTTTAAAACCGTTTGGTTTGCTGACAGAGGAAGCGAATTTGGCGGTGGTTTTATCACCGCTAATACCAACAGAACAATTAAGCTGCACTGTCTGCCATACGCTGTGTTTTATTGCTTTAGCCAGCGCGGTAAAATCGCCGTAAAGTTTACGGCAATAGGTAAATTCTAAAAATGCTTCGTCCACTGAGAATACTTCAATATCGGGCGTGAAATTTTTTAGCACTGCCAACATTTGCCGCGACACATTGGCGTAAACAGTGGGACGACTAGGGCATTGGCGTAACTGCGGGCATAGACGTTTAGCTTCAGGCAAACGCATACCGGTTTTAATCCCAAAAGCACGTGCTTCGTAAGAACGAGTAATAATACAACTGCCTGCTTCGCCGTTGGTTACAGCGATAGGCTTGCCACGTAACTGGGGGAAGTCGCGCTGCTCGATGGATGCAAAGAAGGCATCCATATCAACATGCGCAATGATTCTTGGCCAACTGGGTGACATAGCAGATTCCTTATGTTCTCTATAAGTACTCTAGCATATGTGTTAACTTTTTACGTTATACTAAAAACATGAAATTGCTACGGACCGGCTTTTTAATTTGTTTAATTGCTTCGCTCTTGATCGCTTGTGGACCATCGCAGCCTAAATTACAACCTCTTGCTGACAATGCCGTTGTGGTCGCTTTTGGCGATAGCCTGACCTATGGCAAAGGAGTGAGTCGCGATAAAAGTTATCCTGCTGTTTTGGCTCAATTAATTCAACGCACAGTTATTAATGCTGGGGTGAATGGTGAAACCAGTGGGCATGGGCTGTCACGATTGCCGGAGGTATTAGCACAATACCATCCACAGCTAGTGATTCTAGGATTCGGTGGCAATGATATTTTACGTCGTGTTGACCCTCAGCAAACCACTAGCAATATAACGTCAATGATAAAAGACATCCGTGCTACGGGAGCACAAGTTATTTTGCTCGCACCCCCTACGCGCACCCTCACGCTGTCAGCGCCTAAGTTTTATCGAGCGCTTGCCAAGCAATATCAGGTTCCGCTTGATGATGAAAGCTTGCCTGAGCTGCTGGGCGACAATCAATACAAATCAGATTGGATCCATCTCAATGCCAAAGGCTATGCGCAACTAGCGCATAACTTGGCTAAACTAATGGCACAGACCGGCGCAATCCGTTAGAATCCTTGAGGTTTTGACCAACCTTGGGTAAAAAGACGGTGCGTATTTTAATAATCATTGCAAGTGCAATAGCGTTATTTTTTCAATTGGATTGTGCTATTGCAGCCAACCAAACTAATAATACAAAAACAGTCAGTAAAAAAAACAAGACTACCAAAAAAGCTACCAAGCAAAATAACACGAGCGATGATAGTTTACTAAATCAAAAAGTTAAGCAAGAAAACGCCGCGCAAAGCAATCCATCGGCCATTACTTTATACGAACCCAACTATATTTTACCGGGTTATTACACATTTGAGCCGTATAATTCAGTTTACAATAACAATACACCCGACGAACAACATATTGATAACACCGAACTTAAATTTCAAATTAGTTTCAAAGCCGCATTAATTCGTCATTTCTTTTTTAAGAACACGTCTTTAAATGTAGCCTACACGCAAGATTCTTGGTGGCAAGCCTATAATCAGTCACCTTTTTTTCGTGAAACAAATTATGAGCCGTCAGTTTTTTTCGAAACGCATTTGCAAAATGCAGGTTATAAAAACTGGCGTTTGGGCTTAGTGGATTTAGGAGTGATGCACCAATCCAATGGACGCGGTGGATCGCTTGAGCGCAGTTGGAATCGTGCTTATTTTGCGTTGTCATTTGAGCATGGCGGGTTCGTAGCGCGTATTGAACCTTGGTATATTATTCAAGATTCATCCATGCACACACACAATTCGGATATTGGTAAGTATTTAGGTTATGGCCAGTTATTATTTATTTATAAATTGGATAAATTAGAAGCCAGCTTGATGGTGCGCAACGCATTTGAAAGTAACTTTAGCCGTGGTGCATTGCAAACAACGTTAAGTTATCCATTGAGCAAGCGAGTGCGTATTTATGCGTTGTTCTTTAATGGTTATGGCCAAAGCTTAATTGAGTACGATCACTATACCAACGCCGTGGGTCTGGGTATTGCCTTTAATGATTATGTATAACGGCCCAATTGGAATTTTAGAAAGTCGATGGCTTAGCCAGTAAATGTCTGTTGATATAAACAAGTGCCACGGTAATAAGCGATAAAACAGCTTGCAACCAAAACAAACTGAGCATGCTTACGTAACCTTTACCGAGAAAAATCATTAAATACATAGCGATAATAATCACACCGCTCACACTGTTGAATGACGACTGGGTACGTGCTTGATAGGTTATATCCGTGAGTTCTTGAATGCGTGTGGTTAAAATAGGCCACGTTGAAAGAAACAAGCCAATAAATAAATAAAGTATTTTAGCCATTAAGGTGCTATTACTGTAGCCAAATAAAGCAAAACAGATTGTTAAGCCAATGCTCCACCATAATAAGAGTTTATACATATTAAACCGGTTTACCAGCCAAGGTGTGAGTATGCTACCCATGATAACGCCGGTTGAAAGTGCCGCTTCAATTTCCCCAAATTGCAGTGCATTAGCATGCAAAATAAGTTTTGCAAAAGGCGCTAACAACACGGGACATAACATAAACTGGCAGAATAAAATGAGCTGTGCACAGTAGACTAAAGCAAGCTTATTGTGCTTTGCAATGTAAGTTAGGCCGTCACGAAAATCTTGGAGCAGGTTTTTTCGCTCTACTATGGATTCATTTTCAGCCGACAAATGATTCTTTTTAATTAAAATTAAGCTTAGAGTAGCAATTAAAAAACACGCTCCATTAATTGCGATAGCTACCGATGGAGAAAAAACCGCTAAAATAAATCCAGCACTAGCCATGCCAATCACGTTACCCACTTCAAACGCCATATCAATGGTAGCGTTAGCATATAATAACTGGCTTTTAGGTACCAAACGGCGCACAAATTTTGTAGCAGCTGGCCAATACAAGCAGAATAATGAGCCCATAACGACATTAAATAAAAATAAAGCGTTTGAGGTGGAGTGACTTGCGATATACCAGGCAAAGCAAAATAATGATGCGGTTCTGAGAACGCCAGAAGCGACCATAAACCATTTTGACGGTAAGCGGTCAGCCCAAATGCCGACGAGCGGCCCGAGTAACGTATTGGGTAACCAAAAGCAAAGGGCGAGCAGGGCAGTGGCACCCATTGTTTTAAAGTGCACGACCACCAGCCAAGTGATCACCACATAACTTAAACCATTGCCTAATGTTGCCGTGAGCGCGCTGATCAAAAACAACCGAAATGCCGGATAACGGAAAAGGTGTAGGCGCTGTTTGAAATACGACATAGGTTCACCGAAAAACTACGTAGGCTAACATAGTTCATGGTGTTTAGCCATTGCGGTTGATTTAGGCCGCGTGAGTACGCGTAGCTTTAAGTTTTGACCACGCTTTTTCTGATGCTTCTTGCTCGTGGTGAGTATCGTGCAGAAAGGCGGTTACCCGTGAATTTTCCTTTAAATATTGAATTCGCACCATTAGTTTTAAATTAAGTATACGCGGCACCATTTCTCAATAAGCCAACCTCAGACTCTATATCAATCTGAACATCTGCTGCAGCGTGACGCTGCTCTCTTTCGCATTGCAAAGCTTCAACCAACTGCATATAAAATGACTTTTGTTCTAGGTAATTATCGCCTGCTATTTTAGACAAAACAGGACTAGCTTGTAAAACACGCTCTCGACTATTTTCTTGTACGGCTAGTGCTTCATATGCAGTTTGTGATTCTTTGTATTGCTTAGACGGCAATGAGAAATAACCCCACAAAGCAGAAATGCAAGGCAAAACCAACAGATTAGATAAACAAATAATAATAAAAGAAGCAAATGAACCTTGATGAATTCCCAGTTCCTCATTTATAGACACATATGCCAACGTAACAAGTAAAAATATCACAGCTGAAATCTGAAAAAATCTTCGACGAAAAAGACGAGCTTTTTCTTTTTCGAGTGGCATCAGCCTATGGAGTTCCCTCATTAACGACCGGTGATTTTCAGACTGTGTTATATCTATATACAGCGAATCAAATGTTTCCTTATTACACAGATCTAGGTCAGCCACATCTCTAGCCAAACCTAACGCATTTTTTGCGAGTAGCTGTAGTTGCATCCAAACTGCGTCAACAGGAAGCTCACGTAAACGTATTTGTGGCTGAAGAGTAATAGCATGACAAAGCTTTAAAATATCCAAATAATTTAAAAATTCGATAGTAATTTCAACTGGATCACGATACGCAACGATAACACTAGCTTCATGCAAATCAGGATCTGGCTCAGCAAAACGTTCAAGCAACGGAACAGCGCTCTCGTCTCCGTTTTCTTCAAACTTGAATAATCCGCCGCGCATAAACTCACTCCTTATTATTGATCAGCTAACATAGTTCATGGTGTTTAGCCATTGCGGTTGATTTAGGCCGCGTGAGTACGCGTAGCTTTAAGTTTTGACCACGCTTTTTCTGATGCTTCTTGCTCGTGGTGAAAATCGTGCAGAAATGCAGTTACCCGTGAATTTTCCTTTAAATAATGAATGCAAAGCAAATGATGAATCTGATGATCCTTACTTAATGTAGAATAGACGCTGTCCACATTTGACAGCTGATCATCGACAAACACAACTGAATCAATTTGTTTAAGTTTATTTTTGCTTAAAAAAGCCTGTATTTCCGGCCCTTTTTGTTGCCCAGTTAAAAACAAAATACCATCAGCGTAAAGCAAAGGACGTTTAGCGCTACCAAAATCCGTGTAAGTAACCGCAGTAGGTTCAGCTAAACTAAAAAGTAATTGGCCATGATCCGTGAAATGATTAAGCAAAAATTCATGTTCAGTTAATTGTTTTCGGCTCGGGTCACGTGCCGTTGCCACTAAAATGGCCGCACCTTGGTTTATATAGGTAGTTAAATCTCGCGGTATATTTACATCAGTAGGGCGCATGGCACCAGTGTATTCAGCCGTATTGCCAGCGGCATAAATACCATTCATGGAATGAGCGATTAAAGCAGGATTAACTTGATGCGTGGTTTTATATTGTTGTAATAAAGCCGTTTGCCAATCTTCCCAGGCAACACTACCCAGGTCTTGGCTGGCCGTAAGCAGGGTGTCATCATCGTCAAATACTAACAGTAAACCTTTAGATCCATATTGTTTGATGGTTTGCTCAATCAATTGATTTACTTGATTAAAGTTTGCAGCTTGCGTTAAAACAGGCGCGGCAAGAGCAATAGAGGCTGAAGCCAGCAGCAGCGCACTTAGAATAAATAATTTAATTAGCTTATTCATATTACTTAACTTTCGCCTTTTAAACGCGGCTACTATACCATTCTCTATTGAAACCACCAACACTAAAACTGGTATATACTTGCCTATCATTAAGGCTTACCAAGAGGAGTTATAAGTGCAACGGTTAGTTGATAAGATCGCATTAATTACAGGTGCTGCAAGCGGTATTGGGCGTGCAATTGCTGAATTATTTCACCATGAAGGCGCCACTGTTATTTTGACCGATATTGATGATGTTGAGGGCAAAAAAATAACAAGCCAATTTAAAGAGCGTGCTGAGTATTTACATTTAGATGTCAGCCAGGAAAACGATTGGATTAAGCTATTTGAGTTATTAAAAGCTAAATACAAAAAATTAGATATTTTAGTTAATAATGCTGGCATAGGCGGATTAACTCAAACAAAAGGACCTCATAATCCTGAAGAATTAGATTTAGAAAGCTGGCATAAAATACATGCTGTCAATTCGGATGGTGTCGCATTAGGGTGTAAATATGCTATCCAATTAATGAAACTGCAAAAAAAGGGAAGTATCGTAAATATTTCTTCTCGTTCTGGAATTGTTGGCATTCCTTTTTTAGCGGGCTATGCAGCCAGCAAAGCGGCAGTGAGAAATCACACTAAATCGGTAGCTTTATTTTGCGCCATAAAAAAATACGGCATTCGCTGCAATTCAATTCACCCAGGAGCCATATTAACGCCCTTGTGGGATCCGATGTTAGGTGATGAATCCCAGCGCGATAAAGCGATTGAGGAAATATCTGCCGGCATACCGTTAGGAAAAATGGGAACGGCATTAGATGTGGCTTATGCTGCTTTATATTTGGCGTCTGATGAATCACCGTATGTAACCGGTATTGAACTCAACGTTGATGGTGGGATATTAGCCGGAAGTACCGCGGCACCTAAAAAAGCGAACGAAAATTAAAGAGATTAACGATGAATATTACTCTTTCCACAGGAACTAGATATAACCTCAACAATTCTCAGCATAAGCGTCGCTTGAGAAAATATATTCCTCAGTTGCGTGAGCGCGATCAAACCGAAGAATTAAATATTATCTGCAAGCAGATGGAAAATGCAGCGATGCTGGATCGGCAGACGCTTGAACTCTATCACTTAGCAAAAAACACTATGGTTGAGACGACTGAGTTTGCGACAGGTTATTACGCGCCGAGTGCGGATGAAAAAAACAATACTAATAATCGTTATAGTTTCATCCATGGCAAGTTTTATCGTTTGCCCGTGGCAAAAAATGACGAGGCCGTAGTTTATGCGCTGCTCACTAAATACGGTTATGAGCGATGCAGAAATGAACGCAATTCCGACGTTTGTCTCAACTTAAGACGTGCTATCAATAAATTTATT
>JBGTHB010000155.1:0-6027 GCA_041746415.1 Coxiellaceae bacterium
CAACAGGTAAAACTTGGAGTGTAAAAGATTTTCTTGATCGGGCTTTTCCGCTTGTTGGCTTGGATTGGCATGATTATGTTGAAATTGACTCACGTTATTTTCGCCCAGCTGAGGTAGATTTATTAATTGGTGATCCAAGTAAAGCGAACAAAGTGCTAGGTTGGCAACCCAAAACGAGTTTGGATGATTTGGTGCGGATAATGTTGGCAGCAGATTTGAAAGAGCTGGGTTTGGAGAGCGCACTGTTGACTGAGGTACTGTGATGAAAATAGCACTATGTCTTTTAACTCGAAATGAAATTGATTGTGTTCAACTGCTTTTTCCTAAGCTGCTAGCATTAAATCTGCCAGATTATGATGAGTTGTATGTGGTGGATGGTGGTTCAACAGATGGCACAGTCGAATATTTTCAGCAGCAAAATATCCCCGTTATTTCTCAAAGTAAGCGTGGACGTGGTGAAGCGTTTCAGCTTGCGTTTAAAAATATTCAAGCAGACGCTTATATTTTTTTCTCGCCAGATGGAAATGAAGACATGCACGATTTGCCGCGCTTTAAGCAAGAGTTAGAAAATGGGGCTGACATTGTTATTGCATCACGGATGATGAAAGGTGCGGTAAACGAAGAAGACGCTCAGTTTTTAAAATGGCGAAAATGGGCCAATAATGCTTTTAATGTGATGGCTAATATTACTTTTAGACGATCAGGAAAATTTGTCACCGACACGATTAATGGCTATCGCGCTATTACACGAGCTGCAGCTGACAAACTTAAATTGGACGCGTTTGATTACACAATTGAATATCAGATGACGATCCGTGCATTTAAAAATAAATTAAATGTGGTTGAGTTTCCCACGACTGAGGGCCAGCGTATAGCAGGGCACACGGGCGCGCCAAGTTTTCAAACAGGGTTGCGTTTCATTAAACGTTTCTTTATTGAGCTTTTCAATAGATGAAAATTCTTATAACAGGAACCACAGGTATGGTAGGGCAGAATCTTCTAGATAAGCTAGAAGAATCTGAACATGTTGTTTTATCGCCCACGCGTAAAGAATTGAATCTTTTTGATAAGCAAGAGACGTTGTATTATCTAAATAAGATGTCCCCTGATTTTGTGATTCACTGTGCCGGAAAAGTGGGTGGGATTCAAGCCAATATCGCTGATCCATTAGCATTTTTTGTTGAAAATCTTGAGATGGGAAAAAATTTAGTTTTAGCCGCAGCAAAAGTTGGTGTGCCGCGCCTATTAAACTTAGGCAGTTCCTGTATGTATCCGCGTCATGCGCCCAACCCGCTTGTTGAAAGTCAAATTCTAAATGGTGAACTTGAGCCAACTAATGAAGGTTATGCTTTAGCAAAGATTGCCGTGCAGCGGCTTTGTGTTTACGTCATGCAAAAATACCCAAGTTTGCAGTACAAGACACTTGTTCCCTGCAACATCTATGGACGCTATGATAAATTTGATTCTGTTAAAGCGCATTTGGTACCGGCAGTATTGCGTAAAATACATGATGTCAAAACAGCGCAGCAAAATACAGTTACGATTTGGGGTGACGGAGAAGCTCGTCGTGAGTTTTTATATGCGGGGGACTTAGCAAATTTTATTGTGAATAAACTAGCGCAATTTGATACATGGCCAAGCTTAATGAATGTTGGGGCTGGAATCGACTATACGATTAAAGAATATTACGAAATTGCTTGTAGGGTTGTTGGATTAAAAAATGTGGTTTTCAATTATGATTTGCAAAAACCTGCTGGAATGAGACAAAAATTAATAGATGTCACGCGCCAAGTGGCATTGAATTGGCAACCACAAGTTTCGTTAGAACAGGGAATGAAATTAACATACAACTATTTTTTAAATACATTGGGTTTAATCGCATGATAAACGCTGAAACACATTATTTAAATGCTAATAAAAAAATTGCTTTTACTATTCTTCTCTTTGCCAAAAAAATTCATATTCAAGGTGTTGGACTAAATTGCCTATGACGCGCTCGACAGCGTGTGCTTCTAAACCATCTATTTGTTCCATATGACCCAGCGTATCACATTCTTCCATTTTTTCTGGATTTAAAACCGTTAACAGGGGCTTTAAAATGATTGGCCTTATCATCATCATTGTTCCAGCAACAAACGTGCATTCTCTCGCTGCTCCACTGATTTCCAATTTATCCAGCAATCTATTATAACCGCCCTGATTATTCATCACTCCCAAGCTATAATGTCGTCCACTAGCAATCATTCCTATTTGCGGGTTACTGCGAAATAACATGACATTTTCTTTACATTTATCAGGATTTTTCAATAAAGCATTACAAAGATTGCGTCGCCACATCTGCGCAAAAGCACTCGGAACATGGACGGATTTTTTAGAGTGAAGAAAACAAAAAATATCATAATTATCAAAATTAATCTGCCTCATTAAAAACAAAAATCCCCCAATATCACGCCCTTTGTTTTCTGACACAATGATTTTTGCTTTTGGCAAATCCGATTGAATTTTATCTTGGAGATCATTCGACCAAATCGAATTTACTATGTTTATATGCACATCAAACTCAATATCCTGAATGTTTTTGATATATGAAAACAACTCATCCCAAATTTCAGGATAAAATATATGCACCAACACGCCCAGTTTTTTATTGGATTGTAAGGTATTGGGATTTAATTGGTACAATGATTTGTTTGAATATGGTGCACGATAAAGACGACTTTCCATTTTGGCATAGCGTAAAAAATTCTCGATTGCATCAATATCAGTTGTCTTTTTTACCAGACCCAAATCAAAATTTTTGTTAAGATACTCAGCAGGATCAAAATCAGTCGGTAAATCCGAAGGTTTTGCATCGCAAGCTTTCAAAAGCTGGACTGCTGAACCATAGCGCAACTCTGCTTTTCCTGCCTTTTCAAAATGTTCCCGCAGCACGTTATCATCAGGTGCGTTCTGCATATCATCGTAAAACAGCCGGTAAAATACAGGATCAAACTCACCATCTGTTTCCATTGATGCATTTCGAATACGGGAAAGAAGTTCTTTTATCCGAGTATCACGTTTTGTATCAATTTGCATTTTTTAAACCTCAGTTGTACAAGCTACTTTAAAGTTAGAAATTATAATAGCGCATGAAGTCAAGCTTTGTTTTGTCATCTTCAAATAAAAAATGATCCAATAGCTCACAATAATTTGGATAACCGACAAAACAACAGTCAGCAGAACTAATATTTTTACGATTAACGATCATTTCTAACTTTGAATATTGAGCGATTTTTTCGCCATGTTCTTCAAAAAGTTGATCACAAAGTGTCGAGCCCATATTAGTAACAACCGTCGGTTGATATTGAATGATATAGTCGATCAAGAAGCGTTTTATAGCTACATTGGGTTTTTTGCCACTAAAATTTAAAACAGTAACAAGCCCATTTTTCTTAAGTTTTTCTATTCTGCTTCTTTTTTCACTTACCACAAGCGTTGACTCACCTATTCCGTGAGCGTATTCCATCACTTCTTTGGATGCTTTGCTGCATACAATTAACTTTTTAGGTGCTTGGCCACACAACAACAGCATTGCAAATATTTTCCCTAACCCAAAGCTTCCTGGTCCCATCATGATTGACTTTTTTAACAATTTTGGTTGTTTTAACTGCAATTCGAACTGGGCTACATCCTCTGTTTTTTTCAAAACAAGTTCAATTAGCCTTTTTTTGATTAGCTTATTTTTTCTACGAGAAAGCTGGGTTCCACCCTGCTTTAAAAAAAGAGGTGAGGTAAAGGCTAATTGGGTTGGTTTAATAACGCATGATAGTATTTGAGATAATGCCAGTTGTGAATTTTTTCTTTTTTGACGAATAAAATGAACCGTACCTGGGGCAATAATATGTTCAATTTGTTGGGCAGCAACCTCACAGTTCCAGTGCCAATCCTCATACCCATAGCCTTCAGCAAGGCTGCTTTTTTCAAGCGGATTTTTCAAAAATATTGATTTCTTAGCGCAGCTCAACATTGTCCAAGGATTTTCATCAAACAGTGATAATAGTGTGGCAAACTCGTGTTGTGGAATATGTCGAAAAATTATTTTTTTCTCTTTACCAAATATAAGATTTGCCTCTGGATGTACGACAACATCACGATCCTTTGCCAATTTATATGCCTCGTATAACCAATTTTCAGACATCAAATCGTCACCATCTGCCAACGCAATACATTCTCCCACCGCAAGTTCAATACCTTTATTTCTGGATAAACCAGGATCATTAAAATTTACCCTTACTATTTGATCGATTTGTGCTTTTTGTTCTTCAACAAGCAGCTGTGTTTTCATTGAAGGATTATCTAAAACAGTAATAATTTCAACGGATAGGCTATGGCTTTCGGCAAATTTCTTAGCTTGATATAAACTTTTCAGGGTTGGAATGGCTATCAATCCTTCTTCGTGCAAACAAAGAATAACGGAAAGATTGGCCCCGTCTTTTTTACTCTGATTGTGTGTCTTCATTTCATCACCCTTTGTTTCGCAAGGTTTCACAATCCACCCTAATCTAATACCAAACGAAGGCAGCTAAGTTCAATTTAGAACCGCTAGTAGGCTATATTAGTTGGAGCAAAAGTCAACAATTTAAAATGTTTTTAAAAAATCAAGTGAGATGCTATCATCCATTAAATCGTATTAACCTTACCTTATAAAGTCTATGTATACCCTATCAGTTGTTCTCAATTTGCACCGTGAGGCTGCGCGCTTAGAGAAAACAATTCTAAATATTCGAGCGGCTCTTTCTCAAGCCAAACACAAAGAGCCCTGCTGGGAGCATATAGACTTCGTAACAATACTGGACAATAGTGATGATGCCGTTAGGGCTGTTGTTTTCCAGAACAGAGACATCTTAACAACTGTGGAAGAAGTGAGTTACGGGGACTTAGCGCAATCCAGAAACCACGGCGTGGCATTAGCGAAAAGTAATTTTATTTTATTTGCAGATGGCGATGATTTTGTTTCAACCAACACATTCACCTCGCTTTATCAAACGTTTTTTGATCATTATTCTAAACAAAAGGTGCCACTAGAAAGTCTGCTTCCGTCTGATCATATTGCTGTTTTTCCAGAATGGTTGGTTGATTTTCCAAAACTGCATTTTCAACATTATTCAGACTCTAATGAGTTCATCGTAGCCAATATGCGATTTTCACATTGTTTTATCAGCAGAATAGCTTGTCCAAAAACCTTATTGAAAACCAATCCGCTTAGAGCTAATCAACTTCCTTATGGATTTGAAGATTGGGATTTGAATAATCGATTGTTGTCATATGGGGTAAAATTCAAAGTAGCTGCAGACTACACGCTATATTACCGAACCGGGAATCCTTCCTCAATGCTACAAAGGCAAATTAAAAATCGTTGTGTGGTTAGAAATTCAAACTTGTATCAATCATTATTCATACCTAAAGAGACGCTTCAAAAATCTTCGTACACTTATACCTCAAATACAAATACCATCATAAATTTAAGCGAATTTATAAAAAAACATGTTGATTTTTTATCGAATTGCGGCGAAAAAATATTAGAAGAACCGCCCATTGACCAGCTGTTTCATGATATGCACTACACCTCCACGCAATTCACCTCTTTTAGCGCAGCTTACGAGAGGATATTACTCTTCTTGGAATCCGAAAAAGCGGTTGCAATTGTGCCGAACTATGCAGCCAAATCACTTCAATTTATTAATCAATTTTCAAGTATTCCATCTGAAGCTCAAGCCATCATTGCAATTTCTGGTGAAAACAATAAACATAATTTGACAAATAACTTATTAATATTAAGCCAGGATATTGACTGGGAGAGCATTCATGAAGAGGCAAAACTTCATGTGCTTTTAAAAGCATTAATTAATTCACCGAAATTAAAACATATTCATTTTTTCAGCTCGCCATTTATTGATGTGCTGCGTAATTATTATAAGGATATCTATGCAGAGTTTTGTAAAACCATCACTTGTGAGTAATGGGCTCACAAAGAAAATTCTTTGTGTT
>JBGTHB010000156.1:0-2874 GCA_041746415.1 Coxiellaceae bacterium
GGCGGTATTGGTTTGCGCGGTCCAGGTGAAACTCAATTAGAAACAGATCGACGTTTAATTGGCAAACGCATCAAAACCATTAATCAACGCTTAGAAAAAGTAGCTAAACAACGTCATCAATCACGCCGGGCGCGAGAGCAAGCCATCATGCCAACTGTGGCTTTAGTTGGGTACACCAATGCAGGCAAATCAACATTATTTAACATGTTAGCGGATGAAACAGTTTATGCGGCGGATAAATTATTTGCCACCTTAGATCCTACTTTGCGTCAGGTTTTAATTAAACATTTTGGCAAAATAATTTTAGCTGACACTGTGGGTTTTATCCGTGAATTGCCGCATGATTTGGTTGCTGCTTTTCGGGCTACGTTACTTGAAACACAGCAGGCGGATTTACTCTTGCATGTTGTGGATGCGCACCATGCAAATTCACAAGACATTATTTTTGAAGTGGATAAAGTGCTAACGGAAATTGGCGCCGATGAAGTGCCGCAGTTACAAGTGTTTAATAAAATTGATTTGCGCGATGAAATTGAGCCGCGTATAGATTACGGTGAAAATGGGTTACCAAAACGGGTGTGGATTTCAGCCTTAACCGGAGTGGGCATGGAATTGTTGGAGCAGGCAATAGGCGAATGTTTGGCTCAAGATATGATCAATAGCAGCGTAATTATTGAACCACGCCAGAGTGAATTACGTGCTGATCTTTATTCGCAAGGATTTGTTATCAATGAGCATCTCGATGAGCGGGGCAACTGGCATATTGAATTGCGCTTGCCTAAGCGTACATTTAAAGCCTGGCAGCATCATTTTAAATCGAAATAAGGCAGCAGCATTTCACATCGTCGTTGAGTCCTATATAATCAACCGCTTGTTTAACGTGGGAAAATCATGGCAAAAAATATCATTATTTTGGGTACTCAGTGGGGCGATGAAGGCAAGGGCAAGATTGTCGATTGGCTTACTGAGCAGGCGCGTGCGGTAGTGCGTTTTCAAGGTGGTCACAATGCGGGTCACACACTTATTATTGATGGCAAAAAAACTGTATTGCGTTTAATTCCTTCCGGAATTTTGCGTGAAAACGTGACCTGCATTATTGGTAATGGGGTGGTGTTGTCACCGCAAGCGTTGTTACAAGAGATGGGTGAACTTAAAGCGAATGGTATTGATGTTGCGCAGCGGTTACGTATAAGCGCGGCATGCAGTTTATTATTGCCATATCATGTTGCCCTCGATCAAGCGCGTGAAAAAAAGCGCGGCGTGGATGCAATCGGCACTACGGGTCGTGGCATTGGTCCGGCTTATGAAGATAAAGTTGCTCGCCGCGGTTTACGCGCTATTGATTTGCTTAATGATGAAAGTTTAAAAATTAAATTAGAATCCTTGGCGGAATACCATAATTTTGTGTTGCAGCATTATTATAAAGTGGAACCCATTTCTGTTGATACCGTGTTTGCAGAATTAAAAATATTAGCTGAACAAATTAAGCCGATGATTGGTGACACCACGGTGTTACTGGCGCAAATTCAAATGGATAAAGGCAATATTATTTTTGAAGGCGCTCAAGGATCTTTGTTAGATATTGATTTAGGCACTTATCCATTTGTTACTTCTTCAAATACTACAGCAGGAGCGGCATCAACTGGCAGTGGCTTTGGCCCGTTGTATTTTGATGCAGTAGTAGGTATTACCAAAGCTTATGTGACGCGTGTTGGTGCGGGTCCCTTTCCGACTGAATTAAAAGATCAACACGGTGCACAATTAGCAGCACGCGGCAAAGAATTTGGTTCAGTTACAGGTAGAGCACGTCGTTGCGGTTGGTTTGATGTTATTGCTATGCGTCGCTCTATTCAAATGAACAGCTTAACCAGTTTGGTTTTAACGAAATTAGATGTGATGGATGAATTTGCCGAAATTAAAATTTGCACCGGTTATCGTTGCGGTAACACGGTATTGCAGCAACCCCCGTTTGATGTCAAAGAATTGGAGCAATGCCAACCGGTTTATGAAACAATGCCTGGTTGGCAAAGTTCAACATATGGCATTACAGATTATCAACACATGCCGCAAGCCGCTAAAAATTATATTGAGCGCTTAGAGAAACACCTTGGATTGCCAATTGATATTATTTCAACAGGACCGGAGCGTAAACACACTATTATTCGCCGTCATCCATTACAGGAGTAAAGCATGAGTTGTTGTGATAGTAAGGAAAATTATGGTTGTGTCACTAAGTGGCTGCATGCCATTGTCGCTGTTTTAATTTTATTGCAAATTTTAGGCGGTATATTATTAGATTATATGCCGGGCTGGGTTTACACCCTGCATAAATCATTTGGTTTGGTGATACTAACGCTGATGGTGATATTTGTTATTTGGCGTTTAGCAAATTCAAAACCAGCGTGGCCAGCTGATATGAAATCATGGGAAAAATGTTTAGCGCGTTTAGTACACATTTGCTTATACGGCGGCTTTATTTTGATGCCGTTATCGGGTTGGGCTATGGCTACAGCCGCGGGTAAAGCGCCTGATTTTTTTTGGCTAATTAAAATTCCGATGCCGTTTGTTGCGCCTAACAAGGCGTTAGCTACGGCCATGTTGGGATTACACACCGAGCTGGCTTGGATTTTATCTGCACTGATACTATTGCACATTCTTGGCGCGTTAAAACATCACTTTATTGATAAAAACAATGTGCTAAAACGAATGTGCACATCATCAAAATAGAGTAAAAAATCACTCGCAACTTCGTCTTCGTGTAGTCATCAAGCGCGGCAATCCACATTTGGTACTGCGGATTCACCAAGACGGAAAAGCGGTTTCTTATTCGCGTTGTTTAGCCAAATGACGTTTGACTTTTTCAACTTTTTTTTC
>JBGTHB010000157.1:0-5639 GCA_041746415.1 Coxiellaceae bacterium
CGAATCCTACGCTGCCAGCCTTTTAGTAAAGGTGGTTACGATTACGTTCCGGAAAAAAAGGTGAATCATGGACATTAGAAGATATATAAGTTATCTCGTATTGGCGCTATTGGCTTTTTTGCTATGGAACACCTGGGAGCACGAGCAAGCGAAAAAGGCGGCGTTGATTTCACAACAGGTGGAGCAACAAACAAAAAACCAAGCGCAAACGGAATACGCACCGGTGGCATTCAACCCCACAGCAAAAGTAAAAGCACATATTTCATCGCAGCAATCCACACCAGTAGTAAGAGCAGCAAGCAATGGTAAATTGATTTCGGTGAGAACAGATGTGTTGGCCGTTAAAATTGATTTACATGGTGGCGATATTGTTTCAGCTAAACTGCCAAAGTATTCTGTTTCAATAAAAAATAAAACACCGGTGCAAATTTTCTCCGAACAACCGAGAGAATTATATTTAGCGCAATCCAATTTAATTTCCACGAAGTCAAACCGTGCAGAACAAATTAATTATCAAGCGAGTCACTATACTTATGCGCTAAAATCAGGCGAAAAAGCGCTGGTAGTTGATTTAAAAGGACGCACAGCCTCTGGAATACAAGTAGTAAAACGCTACATTTTTGAGCGCGCTGATTATCAAGTGCAATTGGCGTATGAGCTAAAAAATAATACTGGAACTAAGTGGGTAGGTAGCTTGTTTACGCAATTGGTGCGGCGTAAACCTTCGGAACAAGAACACCACTTTATGCGCAAGCATTATGTTGGCGCAGCCATTTCATCGGCAAAAAAACCCTATAATAAAGTGCCATTTCAAGATTTTTCAAGTTCACCCATTTCCAAAAGTGATGTAGGCGGATGGGTTGCGATGCAACAACATTACTTTTTATCTGTATGGGTGCCAGCAACACAGTCGCAAGTAAATCATTATTATACTCACGTTGAAGAACCCGCGGATGGCAGTAATCCCATTTACACCATTGGATTTGTTAGTCCAGCTGTGGTGGTTGAGCCAGGTAAAACAGCAACAACTTCGGCAAGTTTATATGTAGGCCCAGAATTACAGAATGTGTTAAATCAAGTTGCGCCAGGTTTAGATCACACTATTGATTATGGCTGGTTATGGCCTGTTTCAATTTTAATTTTTTGGCTGTTGGCAAAAGTGCATTGGTTGATTGGAAACTGGGGCTGGTCAATTGTGATTACCACCATCTTGATCAAGCTTTTATTTCATAATTTAACAGCCAAAACAATTCGTCATGGTCAACTAATGCGAGCATTACAACCTAAAATTCAAGCATTAAAAGATCGTCATGGGGATGATAGACAAGCATTGAGTAAGGCGACAATGGATTTGCATCGTAAAGAGGGCATTAATCCACTTGGTGGTTGTTTACCTATGTTGGTGCAATTCCCTGTATTTATTGCGCTTTATTATGTGTTGATTGAGAGCGTGCAGTTACGTCAAGCACCATTTATTTTCTGGATCCACGATTTATCAGTTAAAGATCCTTATTATGTGCTGCCCATTTTAATGGGGGTGAGCATGTTTGTGCAGCAGCGCTTAACACCATCCACAATGGATCCAAACCAGCAAAAAATAATGATGGTTTTGCCCGTCGTATTTACGGTGATGTTTTTGAATTTTCCAGCGGGCTTGGCCTTGTATTGGTTTGTCAGTAACTTAGCGCAGTTAGCACAACAGTGGTATGTGATGAGAACTTTTGACGCTTATGCAGCAAGAAAAAAAGCCAAACGTGAACAACGCAAAAAACGAAAAAAATAACACGATTGCTGCCATCGCCACGCCATTAGGCACAGGCGGGGTAGGGGTAATACGAGTTAGTGGCGATGGTGTTTATCACATAGCAGAAAAAATATTGGGTTCGTGCCCAACACCAAGAGTTGCCACATTTGCAAAATTCAAACAAAGCGATCAAGTTCTTGACGAAGGCCTAGCGATTTATTTTAAAAAACCGAATTCTTTTACTGGTGAAGACGTATTAGAGCTGCAAGGCCATGGCGGCATGGTGGTATTGACGCGTGTTTTAAAGGCAATTATTCATGCGGGTGCACGGCTTGCACAACCAGGTGAGTTTTCAAAACGGGCTTTTTTAAATAACAAAATGGATTTAACGCAGGCAGAAGCAGTAGCTGATTTAATTGCGGCACACTCAGAACAAGCAGCCGCTGGCGCGATGCGTTCTGTGCAAGGCGAGTTTAAACAAAAAATAAATACATTAGTTGAAAAACTAATAGATGTAAGAAAATTTATTGAAGCGGCAATGGATTTCCCAGAAGAGGAAATTGATTTTTTAAACGACGATAATCTAAAAACACAACTGGTGTCAGTGTTAAGCGCGGTTGAAGTACTGCAATCTCAAACACAACAAGGCGTGATTTTGCGCCAAGGAATTGCCGCGGTAATTGTAGGAAAACCCAACGCCGGTAAATCCAGTTTACTTAATGCGCTCAGTCAACGTGATAGTGCCATTGTTACAGATATTCCTGGCACAACACGCGATATTTTACGTGAGTGGATTAATTTAAATGGTGTGCCAATGCACATTATTGATACCGCTGGTTTGCGCGAAACGGAAAATATTATTGAGATGGAAGGGATTAAGCGAACCCACAATCAAATTAAACAAGCGGACTTAATTTTATTGGTAGTGGATAGCGCAGAAAAAGACGATATTGCGTTACAGATAAATAAAATAAAACACACGCTTGAAATAAATAAACCCATTTTAGTGGTGCTAAATAAAATTGATTGCGTGGGCGCAAAGCCCGAAATTATTATTGGCGAACAATTTAATCGTGTTTGTTTAAGTGCTAAATATGGCCACGGGATAGATTTATTAAAAAATTATTTATTGGATTTTATTGGCTGGACGAACAGTAATGAGGGAGTTTTTGTTGCGCGCACGCGGCATTTAACGGCGTTATCAGCAGCACAGCAGCACTTAAAAAATGGTATTGAGCAGTTTTACCAACATAAGGCGGCGGAGTTGTTGGCGGAAGATTTGAAATTAGCTCAGCAGGAATTGTCACAAATAACAGGCGAATTCAGTTCAGATGACTTACTCGGGCGAATTTTTTCAGAGTTTTGTATTGGTAAGTAGGGCTTTACGTTTAACCTATGATAGAATCTTGTCCACTTTAGATGGTGATGCAAGTGACACGAGAATACCAAGTAATTGTTATTGGAGGCGGACACGCTGGCACAGAAGCGGCGTTGGCTTGTGCACGCCTTGGCGTTAATACCTTATTGATTACACACAATATAGAGACCCTGGGTCAGATGTCGTGCAATCCGGCCATTGGCGGTATTGGTAAAAGTCATCTCGTACGCGAGGTCGATGCCCTGGGTGGAGTGATGGCGATGGCGGCTGACCAAGCGGGTATTCACTTTCGCACCCTCAATTCACGCAAAGGTCCAGCAGTGCGCGCCACGCGCGCCCAGGCGGATCGAGTTCTTTATCGCAATGCTGTTCGTTTTGCGCTGGAAAACCAGCCTAATTTAACTATCTTTCAACAAGCGGTAGCCGACATCCTCATTGAAAAGGAACACATTTGCGGCGTGGTGACGGAGATGGGTTTAACCTTCAAAGCCGCCCAAGTGGTTTTGACAGCCGGAACATTTTTGGCGGGTAAAATTCATGTGGGTGCTCAGCAACATGAAGCGGGCCGAGCAGGTGACCCACCTGCGAATCGCCTGGCGGCACGTTTTCGCGAATTACCTTTTCGTGTTGGCCGGCTAAAAACAGGTACGCCACCTCGTATTGATGGTAAGACAGTTAATTGGCAAATTTTACAAGAACAACCCGGTGATACTCCGCGGCCAGTGATGTCATTTTTAGGTGAAACAAAACATCACCCGCGCCAAGTATCGTGTTTTATTACGCGCACCACCGATAAAACACATGACATTATTACACGCAATTTAAAACAATCCGCCATGTACAGTGGCAATATTACTGGAACAGGTCCGCGTTATTGCCCATCAATTGAAGATAAAGTGGTGCGTTTTGCTGATAAGATGACGCATCAGATTTTTTTAGAACCAGAAGGTTTGCACACACACGAAATTTATCCTAATGGCATCTCCACCAGTTTGCCATTTGAAATTCAAGAGCAATTTGTGCGAAGTATTATTGGTTTAGAAAATTGTCATATCACCCGTCCTGGTTACGCTATTGAATACGATTTTTTTGATCCACGTGATTTAAAAGCTTCACTTGAAACCAAAATTATCAGTGGCTTGTATTTCGCCGGCCAAATTAATGGCACAACGGGTTATGAAGAAGCCGCAGCACAAGGTTTAATTGCCGGCTTAAATGCCGCATTAGCTGCACAAGAAAAAGAAGCATGGACTCCAGGACGTGAACAAGCTTATATAGGTGTTTTAATTGATGACTTAATTACGCAGGGCACAAAAGAACCGTATCGTATGTTTACCTCGCGTGCCGAATTCCGGTTGCATTTACGCCAAGATAACGCCGATTTACGCTTGACTGAAATTGGTTATAAATTGGGTTGTGTGGATGAAACGCGCTTTACTATTTTTGTTAAAAAACGCGATGCTATTAATAGCGAAACAAAAAAATTAGAAAAATATTGGGTGTTGCCACACAAAGAGGAAGCGGTTCGTTTTAAAGAACATTTTAGCCAAGTGTTAGAAAGAGAATTTAACGCACTCGATTTATTGCGACGACCAGAAGTAACCTACCCTGAGTTGATAAAAACATTAAACTGGAATGCACTTGAAGATCCACAAGCGGCTGAACAAGTGGAAATTCAAGCAAAATACGCAGGTTATTTAAAACGCCAACAAGGTGAAATTCAAAAGCACCAACAACAAGCTAACACGCGTATCCCACAAGATTTAAATTACGAAAGCGTGCGTGGTTTATCAACCGAAGTTCGACATAAATTAATCGCCACTCGTCCCGAAACCATTGGTCAAGCCGCACGAATCTCAGGAGTAACACCCGCTGCAATTTCAATTTTATTGGTGCACTTAAAACATAAGCAAGCGGCATAGCATGGCGGTTTTATCAACTGAGCAAATTAATACGGCGCTGCAAAAAACAAATCTCAATTGCAGTGAAAAACAATTACAACAGTTCACATTGTATTTTGAAAAACTGCAGCACTGGAATCGTAAATATAATTTAACAGCGATCGTTGAACCCAATAAAATTCTTTCACATCATCTGCTTGATAGTCTGAGTGTTGTACCCTATTTAATGGGACAACAGTTTTTAGATTTAGGCACTGGTGGTGGTTTGCCAGGTGTGGTGTTGGCGATTGCGTTAGCAGAAAAACAATTCACACTATTAGATGCTAGAGCCAAGAAAACCCACTTCTTAACACAAGTAACAGCAGAGTTAGCACTCAGTAACGTCAATGTTGTTCATGCACGAGCACAAGAGTTTAGTGCTCAGCCACTATTTGATGGTATTATTTGTCGTGCTGTTGGGCGAATGAATGAAGTTATTGTAATCTCACGGCATTTAATAGCGACACAAGGAGTGTGGTATTTTATGAAATGACCAAATTATCAAGACGAATTAACATAGTTAACACAACCCTATGTCGTCAATAAACTGGTTATTCCAGGCGTAGAAGATAAAAGG
>JBGTHB010000158.1:0-5344 GCA_041746415.1 Coxiellaceae bacterium
AGGCTGGTGTAACGTGTGCTAAATTATCTAAGTTTTGCATAGAAAAAGGCTATGAAAATGGTGCGTTTTTTGCTGGTATTCCTGGCACTATTGGCGGTGCGCTAACCATGAATGCCGGTGCGTTTGGCGGCGAAACGTGGCAAGTTGTAACCACAGTAGAAGTATTAACTCGCCAAGGTGAGTTGCTTACTAAGACCCCAAACGATTTTGAAATTAATTATCGTCAAGTAAAAGGATTAAATGGTGATTACTTTGTGGCAGCAATATTTCGCTTTGAAAAAGGTGATTTGTCAGTAGTAAAGCAAAAAATAAAAGCACTGATGCAAAAACGTAATGAGAGCCAACCCATAGGCAGTTACAGTTGTGGTTCGGTTTTTCGTAATCCGCCCAATGATTTTGCCGCTCGCTTGATTGAAGCAGCGGGATTAAAAGGGCGGCGCATTGGTGATGCTGAAATATCCGTTAAACACGCTAATTTTATTTTGAATTTGGGTGCAGCAACAGCAAGCGATATTGAAAACCTCATGTGCGAAATTCAGCGTACAGTATTGGAAAAATTCCATGTTAAACTGGTTCCAGAGGTGCATATCGTTGGTGAAAAATAACAACAGTCAGATGCTATCGCGAGCAGTAAAATTGAGTTTGCCGCTGTTGAGCGCTTTGTTTTTGTTATCCATTTTTTGGTACGGTATGCGCGCGTTGCGTGATCCTAATTTTATGCCGTTGCGTCACGTTAGCATTTCCATTAATGCAAAAAATACACCACTGCCAGATTTAAAAAAAATAATTTTGAGCAATGTCAGCGGTGGCTTTTTTTCATTCGATGCCAATAAATTACAAACAGCGTTGGCGCAATTGCCTTGGGTTAACGATGTGGCCATACGTCGTGTTTGGCCCGATACCATTAGCGTCACTATTCATGAACGTCAGCCTATCTTGCTGTGGGGTGATGATGGTGTTGTTGATAATCATGACAATTTATTTTTTCCTGCGCAAGCAACGTTGCCGTTGGGATTAGCGCGGGTGTTTGGTCCGCAAGAGCAGCTGCAAATTATTGTTGCTCAATATCAAGCGCTGGCTGCTATTAGTAAAGCGCAACATTTAGAGATAAAAAGTCTAACGCTTTCTGAGCGTGGGGCGTGGCAACTCCAGTTAATGAACAACATTAAAGTGATATTGGGAAGACAGAATATTATCCAGCGTTACCAGCGTTTTGTTACGTTGTACCCCAAGATTATTGGAGATCGTTTTAGTGAGGCAAAAACAGTGGATTTGCGTTATCCCAACGGTGTTGCCATAAGTTGGCACAACAATTCTAAAAAATCTGCCTAAACACAGCGATAGCACCTGCGCTAAGCAATTAATACTGATTTTTTTTTAAAATTAATGTTACAATTTACTTGAACTTTGGCTTAGACTTTATTGGTCCTATTTAAGGGTGTTGGCACAGGGAGACCATGTACTATGCGTAAAAAGCCAGACAATTTAATTGTCGCGTTAGATATCGGCACCAGTAAAATCGCCGCTCTGGTCGGTGAACTCACAGAAGATAATCAAATTGAAGTTATCGGTTTTGGTACGCACCCGTCGCGAGGATTAAAACGCGGAGTGGTGGTGAATATCGAATCCACGGTGCAATCTATTCAACGTGCTATTGAAGAAGCTGAATTAATGGCCGGTTGTGATATTCAAAATGCTTACACAGGTATTGCAGGCAGCCACATTCGCAGCTTAAATTCACATGGTATTGTGGCGATTCGCGATCGTGAAGTGCATCAGTCCGATGTCGATCGTGTAATTGATGCCGCAAAAGCAGTGGCTATTCCAGCAGATCAACAAATTCTGCATATCTTGCCGCAAGAATTTATTATTGATAATCAAGATGGCGTACGTGAACCGGTTGGTATGTCAGGTGTGCGCTTAGAAGCAAAGGTGCATATTGTTACTGGCGCAGTGAGTGCTGCGCAAAACATTACAAAATGTGTGCGCCGTTGTGGGTTACACGTTTCAGATATTGTGTTAGAGCAATTGGCATCCAGTCACGCCGTATTGTCTGATGATGAAAAAGAATTGGGTGTGTGTTTAATTGATATTGGTGGAGGCACAACCGATATTGTTATTTTTACCGATGGAGCAATTCGTCACACTGCTGTGATTCCGATCGCGGGTGATCACGTTACCAACGATATTGCCGTAGCATTACGTACTCCGACACAACATGCAGAAAAAATCAAAATTGAACACGGTGCTGTGATTACCGGTATTACGGATCAAAGCGAAACCATAGAAGTACCCAGCGTGGCCAACCGTGCACCACGAAAAATTCACAAACGGGCGTTGGCGGATGTTATTACTGCTCGTTACGAGGAATTATTTGCTTTAATTCGGGCGGAATTACGTCGCAGTGGTTTTGAAGATTTAGTGGCTTCTGGTATCGTGCTTACCGGTGGGGCATCACAAATGAGTGGTGTGATTGACTTGGCAGAGCAACATTTTAGAATGCCGGTACGATTAGGTGTGCCACAGCATGTTCGCGGGTTGATAGATGTGCGCGAAAACCCAATTTTCGCCACTGGAGTAGGTTTACTGTTGCATGGTTTGCATGCGCGAGCGCAGGGTATGCCAGCATACGAATTAGATTATGGTGCGCGCAGCATGTGGGTGCGTATGCGCAGTTGGTTTCAGGGGAATTTTTAGTAGCGACGAGCATATTGAATTGTTCGTCATCATAAATATATAGGAGCTTATCCATGTTCGAGCTTGGAGATAACACTTCACATAACGCAAAAATTATTGTCATTGGTCTTGGCGGCGGTGGTGGTAATGCGGTTGAGCACATGATGTCAGAGCGCATTGAAGGCGTGGATTTTGTTTGTGCTAACACCGATGCGCAAGCGCTATTAAAAGCCAGTGCGCGCACAGTTATTCAGCTCGGCGAAGAAATTACTAAAGGTTTGGGTGCAGGTGCAGATCCCATGATTGGTCGTGAAGCGGCGGAAGAAGCACGCGATAAAATTCGCGCTGTGTTGAATGGGGTTGATATGGTTTTCCTCACCGCAGGCATGGGTGGTGGTACAGGCACAGGTGCAGCTCCCATCGTGGCGCAAATTGCAAAAGAAATGGGAGTGTTAACGGTTGCGGTTGTGACAAAACCGTTTGCTTTTGAAGGTCGCAAACGTATGGATGTGGCAGAAGAAGGCATTAAGCAATTAACTCAATATGTTGATTCATTAATTACTATTCCAAATAATAAGTTATTAAGTGTGCTAGGTAAAAATATAACGTTATTGAATGCGTTTAAAGCCGCTAATAACGTGTTGTTTGGTGCAGTACAAGGTATTGCGGAGTTGATTACACGTCCGGGTTTAATCAACGTTGACTTTGCGGATGTGCGCACAGTGATGTCAGAAATGGGAATGGCCATGATGGGCACAGGTGTAGCGAGCGGTGAAAACCGCGCCCGTGAAGCGGCAGAGGCAGCGATTGCTAGTCCCTTGCTGGAAGACATTGATTTCAGTGGCGCACGTGGTGTGTTGGTTAACATCACCGGCGGCATGGACATGTCGATTGGTGAATTTGAAGCCGTGGGCGAAGCGATTAAATCTTTTGCTTGCGAAAATGCTACCGTGGTTGTTGGTACCGTAATTGATCCAGACATGAGCGATGAGTTGCGTGTGACAGTGGTTGTGACTGGGCTTGGTAATACGCGTTTGGATGGTGCCTCCGCTTCGCGTATTGCGGCGCGCAGTACAAAAACAGACGGCACAGTCGATTATCATCAACTGGATCGACCTACCTTCCTGCGTCAACAAGAACCCGCGAAGCCATTAACCGATTTTGAAGCAGAACGGGAACGCGACATCGAATATCTTGATATTCCCGCTTTCTTAAGAAGAGAAGAAGAGTAACTGCTCACGTCTTAATAGATTAAGCAGGGGCAAATTAGTTCAAGGCAACTAATTTGTAAGTTTACACGGATGTGCTAGAATGCGCGTCTTTGATAACGGACTGAAATAAATGGTAAAACAGCGCACACTTAAGAATATTGTTCGTGCCACAGGAGTTGGCGTGCACTCGGGAGAGAAAGTCTTTATTACCTTGCGGCCCGCTGCTGCTAACATCGGCATTGTGTTTCGTCGAGTGGATTTAGATCCTGTTGTTGAAATTCCTGCTAGCGTTAAATTTATTGGTGACACCAGTTTATGTACCTCCCTTACACGTGACGGTGTGCGTATTGCAACAGTTGAACATTTGCTGTCAGCTTTGGCTGGCTTAGGTATAGATAATTTATACGTTGATATTACTTCGCCTGAGCTACCTATTATGGATGGGAGTGCTGGACCATTTATTTTTCTCATTCAATCAGCTGGCATTCAAGAACAACGTGCAGCCAAAAAATTTGTGCGCATCAAAAAAAGAATCAAAGTAAAAGATGATGATAAGTGGGCGTTGATGGAACCGTACGATGGTTTCAAAGTCAATTTTTCAATTGATTTCGATCATCCCATTTTTAATGCAGATAATCAGTCTGCGTGTTTTGATTTTTCCTCTACATCCTATGTAAAAGAAGTGTCACGTGCACGCACCTTTGGCTTTTTGTCTGATTACGAATACATTCGCAAAAATAATTTAGCGTTGGGTGCGAGTTTAGATAATGCGGTGGTACTGGATGAGTTTAAAATTGTTAACCAAGACGGTTTGCGTTATGACGACGAACCGGTTAAACACAAAATTCTCGATGTAATTGGGGATCTTTACTTATTGGGCCACAGTGTTATCGGTGCTTTTAGCGGCTACAAATCCGGCCATGCGTTAAATAGCTTATTGCTGCATAAACTGCTGGAAAACCAAGAAGCATGGGAAGTGGTCACCTTCAAAGACAAAGAAAAATCACCTATTGCTTATGTGCCAGCCGCGGTGGCTGCGTAACCCGTCATTAACTTGTTGAATAACCAGCCTTATTCTGTGTATAGCTTCCTTAAGTCTAAAATATAGACCTAAAATATCATTTGGTGGTAAAATATTGCCCTATCTTTAAGCTCAGCTAAAGCACATTGACGAGTATAGCTCGGAAAACTCAGAGGAATTTTTGCAGCCAGCGCGTTTCTTGTTAGAACAATTTAGCGAGCGGTGTATTTTAGTAGTTATACTTGGCGCATTGATAAACTAAATTATGGTTTAAATCGCGAAAGATAGAAATTTTATTTTGTGCTTATGGCATTACAACTAAGATTTAATAGTAATTTTTCGAGGGTTGAGCTATGAGATTTGACCAACAGGGCGAGCAAAATTTACCGCGTGATTACTTATCAAATGAAGCTAAGTTTTGGTATAGCGAGTTTAT
>JBGTHB010000159.1:0-12480 GCA_041746415.1 Coxiellaceae bacterium
CCGCAACGCGCGACGCCGCCTTAACCCAATCAGCGACGTGATTGGTCCTGATACAACATAAATTAAACCAATGACAGCTAATACCAGCGGCGGATTGGTTGCCACCAACACAATGACCAATACAATTGCCAGCATCGCAATAAACGAAACGCGATTGCGCAAATCCAAATCTTTAAAGCTGCGGTAACGAAAAGTGCTGACTTTTAACAGTGCCACCACCACCGTAATTAATGCCATGGGCAAGGCAAGCTCATGACCATTTAAACCCAAGCGCACGCCGACCCACACTAAGCTCGCCATCATACCTGCTGCAGCCGGTGTCGCCAAACCTTGAAAATAGCGTTTATTGGGCTTGGCTAATTGCGTGTTAAAACGGGCTAAACGTAATGCGGTACAAGCGGCATACAAAAATGCAGCGAGCCAGCCCACCTTGCCCAGTGAACCAAGCGACCAGCTATACAAAACCAGTGCCGGTGTCACACCAAAGCACAGCATGTCAGAAAGACTATCTAATTGCGCACCAAATTCAGTTTGTGAATGGGTCAAGCGCGCCACCCGTCCATCTAAACTATCCAGTATGCCTGCCACAAAAATACCAATCACCGCATTTTCATACAAACCATGCATGCCCGCTACAATGGCATAAAAGCCGGAAAACATCGCTGCCATGGTAAATAAGTTAGGTAGAAGATAAATTCCACGAAGCCGTTTGGGTTGTTCAGGAGTTGTCATGATATGTCCTGGTGCTGACCTTATTAATGCTATACTATCGCGACCTCAACCATACAACATTATTTATAATAAAGAAATGAGCGATAAGCCTAAAAAAATCATCATCGAAGGCGTTACCGAAGCAGGTGAAACCTTCCGACCGAGTGATTGGGCAGATCGCATGAGCGGCTCTCTATCCACTTTTCGCAAACATCGCATCCAATATTCCCCAATGCTGCAACCTTCCATGAAGGATGGCCACAAATGTGTAATACTGGATCAGAAGCTTAAGGAAACCAACCCTGACTTATATAAGTCTATTATGGAGTTTGCCAAAACAAACAATCTTAAAATCTGCAATGAAGACGAGCAAAACAACGATTGAACAAATTTTCGCAAATGGTAAAAGCCATTTCGCAGCGCTATTAGCGGATATTGAAAACGCACAACTCTCCATTGATCTTGAAACCTACTTATTCCATAACGACCATCTCGGACAGCGCGTTGCTGAAGCGTTAATGCAAGCAGCAAAACGCGGCGTTATTGTGCGCGTGATGGTTGATGGTTGCGGCAGCCCTTATTGGACCACCAGCTTTGCTCGCAAACTAGAACGCGCCGGGGCTTTTACAAAAGTGTTTCATCCGTTTCCCTGGCAGCTGTGGAATTGGTCACGCTCAGTGGTGCGCTTACCCTTAGTTTTAAAATGGATCTATTTTTTATTAAAAGCGAATTTTCGCAACCATCGTAAAGTTTGCATTATTGATAAGCAAATTGCGTACATAGGTAGTTTCAATATCAGCAAGTGCCATTTAGACCGTTCTGATGGTGGCGATGGTTGGCGCGATACCTCGGTGCGTTTGTCACAAATTGATTTAACGGAATTAAATAGTGCTTTTGATTGCGCTTGGGAACATCGCACCATCAAAGAACGCCTGCGCGAAATCTTCAAACACATTCGCATGGATCCAGCAATCCGTTTAAATTATTCACGCCATCGTCGTCGCATTCTTTATAAAAATTTATTACGCCGTATTGGTCAATGCACCAAACGCATCTGGATTACCAACGCCTACTTTGTGCCGGATAATTTCTTATTGCGCCGCTTAAAAGATGCCGCCAGTCGTGGCGTTGATGTGCGAATTTTATTACCGAGGAAATCAGATGTGCTTATGATGCCTTGGGCTTCTTGCACATTTTACTACAGCTTGTTAAAAACCGGTGTACGTATTTTTGAATATTTGCCCAGCATGTTGCACACTAAATCACTAATATTAGATGATTGGGTTTTAATTGGATCCAGCAATTTAAATCATCGCAGCTTATTACACGACCTTGAAGCAGACATTCGCATCACCACACCTGCTGCCAAAGAAAATGTCATCCAGTATTTTTTAGAAGATTTAAAACAAACAAAAGAAATTTCACTCGAAAGCTGGAAAGGAATGCGTCCAGCAAGACAGCGTTTTTTGGGGCGATTAGTATTATATATTAAGTATTGGATCTGATCGTATGAAAACATGGATTGCTATTTTTTGCGGTGGTGGCTTAGGTGCCTTAACACGTTATGTGGTTGGTCAAGCCACCGCTTTTTTTCTTGTTACAACTTTTCCTCTGGCAACACTATTAATTAATCTCACCGGTTGTCTTTTGTATGGCATTGCTGGCGCCATGTTAAAAAGCCATCATCCGAATTGGCTTAGTGCGCTTATTTTGATTGGCTTTCTCGGTGGCTATACTACTTTTTCAACTTACATGGCAGATAATGTTGGTCTTTTGGAGTTAAACCAATTGGCTTTTATGTGGTTAAATCTAGCAGGGCAAGTAATAATGGGTTTTGGTGCTTTTATATTAGGCCGCTGGTTGGTTACCTAAAAATAAGCATCATCTCGCATCGCGAGATAACTAATATTGACCGAAACCTAATTAAATTTAAGTAGCAATATTACTTATTCAGCAGCCTCTCCACACTTAACGAGAGCAGTCCCGTTTCCGTTTGGCCCGGCTCCAACCAGCGCATAGCGTGGGGTGAATTCATGGCATTGGGATAAGCCATCCACGGCTCAACACAAAAAAATGGTTTTTCTGGCATCGTATAGAGTTGCACGTAAGGAAACAAATTCGGATCTTCGACTCCCAATGCAGTCATAAGCAAACTGTCACCATCTGGAAATAACAAGCGCGTTGATTTATTTTGCCCCACTAACGTTAGCTGCTCATTAAGCTGTGGATTAGTAATGGAACTTGGCAAAGCAAACAACTCTGTTTCACCAATAATCTGCGTCAAATTTTCATTGTAAACAAAACGTTTTGTTGGCTGATAGTCTACTATCACTGCCGATTTTTTATTTTGCGGCGTCAAAAAATACGGATGAAATCCGGCGCTATAAGGCAGACATTTTGTATCGTTGTTTGTATATTGTTGTTTGCAAATTAATTTGCTCGCAGTTAACTCATAGCGCAATCGCACTTCAAAACGAAATGGATATTGCGCTATGGTTTTACTGTTTTCGTTTAACACCAGTTCAATAAACCCTTCGCCCACTGCTGCAATTTGCCACGGGCTGTTCCATGCAAAACCGTGAATAGGCAACTGGTATTCTTTGCCAGCATACACATAACAACCACGCTGTCCGTCGTGTTCTAAGCGCGCGCACACCGGAAATAGAAAAGGCCAACCACCAGGTAAGTCGGTAATATGCTCATCCCAAACAAAATCGTGTAAATATAAGCGCTCACTCACGCCTTCGCTACCTTGCAAACACAACGAACTCATCATGCCGCCGCGTTGAGGCACAAAATCAGCGCGTGCTTTACTACAAACGGAATGTATCGTAATGATATCAAAATCGGCTTTACTCATATTTTTTTCGTTTCAATCGCACCAGAAAAAACCACAACACCGCTATCACCACGCAATCATAACCAACGTGTAATATCAAAATGGCGCTGTTGCTTACTGTGTGGGTGAGGATGTCATTAAGATGCACCAGTGATGCCAACGCTAAAAAAATTATCCAGCCTAGAGCCGGCACCAGCGCGGATGATTTTTGTGTCCACATAACGCATGCCGTTACCACCACCCAGCTTAACACCGCAGCAGCATAACTTAATAAATGCGGCGTAGTAATTGCCACACGCAACGCCACCACTAAACCACTTAGCACTAAATTAAAAAATAAAAAATAGCGATAATATAGCCACAGCACAGTGATTTCTGGCTGAGCTCGGCTGTGAAAATACGCCAAAAAAAATGGCAACAATAAAAAAATAACGTTCAGCATTAATAAATTTAAAAACATTCTCCCTCCTAGAGCTTACGTAAGCTCACCTGTTCAACAGCATGTTTTTCGCCTTTAGTGAGAATTAAATTGGCACGATATTTAAAGGGCAGAATATTTTGCGTTAAATTTTCTTCATTGATTTCACACCAAACACGCTCTGCAAATTTCATCACTTCTTCTTGTGTCATTTTCGTTAAAAAATGAAAGTAGGCATCGGGGGCTTGAAATGGTCCGCGCCAAAATGTCATCACACGCTCTAAAAACCATTTTTTAATTAAGTTGCTATCTGCATCGACATACAGTGAAAAATCCAAATAATCTGACACAAACAATGAGGCTTGATTGGGTTTGTTAATCTGCAAAATATTCAACCCTTCTAAAATCACAATATCGGGCGCCTGTAAAATTTGTTGTTTATTAGGTAGCACGTCATAGTGATGATGGGAATAAATTGGCACACTAATATTTTTTTCACCAGACTTGATGCGATGCAATACATTCAACAATTTTCCCACATCATAACTTTCAGGAAAGCCTTTGCGCTGCATTAAATTACGTGCTTGAAGTTCCTTGGTTGAATATAAAAATCCATCTGTGGTAACAATCTCCACTACTGGATGATTTGGCCACCGTGACAACAATGCTTGGAGCACACGCGACGTAGTGCTTTTTCCTACTGCAACACTTCCGGCAACACCAATCACATAGGGCACCTTTGGATAAGAATGACTTAAAAAACGCGCTGTTGCTTGATGCAGCTGTTGCACATCGGTGACATAGAAACTTAATAAGCGCGACAACGGCAAATACACTTGCTCCACTTCTTCAAGTGACACAGGATCACTAAAACCATTGAGCTTTTCCATATCGCGCTGTGTTAGTGTTAACGGTTCTTCACTGCGTAATTGCTGCCATTGATCACGCTCAAAATGATCATAAGCTAAATCTGGATTCAAAAAATCGGTCATCTATTTTTCTCGAACTGTTCTGCCAAACAACTTCTTCCTCTATAATGGGCCAATGAGGGTGCTTATATTAAAGATGCTGGGATTGCTGTTGCTACTGTTTACGGTAGCCACCTTTGCAGCAACACCCACTAAAGCTAAGCCAATTAGCTATTCAATTCAAGGCATAACCGGCAAACCGCTAAAAAATATTCAAGCACGCCTCGATCAAAACGAAGCGGCCCTAGGAGGGAAATACACTGCTGAAACACTACGTCGCTTTCGGCATCATTTGGCTGAGGACGTACAAAATGCCATCCAACCTTATGGCTATTTTCAATCACAAGTCGCCACTTCATTGAAAAAAACCGCTCCCAAACAGTGGCTGATCACCATCAATGTTACACCTGGACCACGCCTGAAATTTACGCGCCTGTTGTTAAAGATCACGGGTGAAGGCGCGAGTGACCCTGAATTTATCCGGCTCAAACAACATTTTCCTGTCAAAGTCGGTGATTTTTTTGAAAGCGAGCAATACAGCGCTGCTAAAAGTGATTTGTTTTCAATTGCAGCAAACCGCGGCTATTTTCATGCCGGTTTGAAAAAAAACCAGCTCATTATTAATTTAAACAATTATACTTCCACTGTTATTTTACATTTCACCACCGGTCCCAGATTTTACTTTGGCAACACCGTTTTTTCCAAAACCCCTTTTTATGAAAGTTTTTTAAGACGCTATTTGGATTACAAAGCGGGACAACCTTATTTAGCACGAAAGCTCACCACCACTCGGGAAAATTTAGCCAATGCCAATTACTTTCAAGAAGTGGTTATTATTCCTAAAGCAAAAGACGCACTCAATTTACATATTCCAATTGAAATAAAACTTAAACCAGCCGCACGTAAACAATATACATTCGGTTTGGGCTACGGCACCGATACCGGCATTCGCGGCATGGTGGGAATGACTTACAACTGGGTGAATGGTTGGGGACACCGTTTTGATATGCTAGCACGCGGCTCTTTTATCAACAGCGAGGTCGCTGCTCACTACACTATTCCAGGCAAACACCCAGCGCGTGATCAATATATCATTAGCAGCGGCTTAGTACGTGAAAGTTTTGATACCGGTCAAAGTAATAGTGCGCGGCTTGGTGTTGCCTACCAAACTATCGTGCGTGGCTGGCAACTGAGTGCCAACTTAATTTATCTCGATGAGCATTCGCATTTCCCCACGCTACCAGGCAATCCCACCGTAAATGCAAACTTAGTTTACCCAAGCCTAATTGCTCAGCGCCGAGTGGCAGATGATCAACTCAATCCCAGCAGAGGTTATTCCGTTTTGTTTGGCTTAGCAGGCGCGAGCGATAAAGTGTTGTCGCGCACCACATTTTTTCAAGTGCGCACTAATTTTAAAGCGCTGTATACGCTTTTTCATCGTTTGCGCGTTATTGTGCGTGCTGACGGTGGTTATACGGATATTAAAGAAATCCAAAATTTACCCCTTACCTTACAACTTTATGCCGGTGGTTCTGAAAGCATTCGCGGCTATGTCTTTAATCAATTTGGTCCTGGTCGTTTCATGTTGACCGGCACGTTTGAATTACAGCAAAGATTATTTGGTAATCTCTATGCCACTGGATTTATTGATGCGGGTAACGCCACTAATAATTTTTATTTTAATCAATTAAATGTGGGCGTTGGTCCAGGATTAGCTTACTCCTCTCCCATTGGTCTTTTAGAAATTTCGTTTGCCAAAGCCATCACCGCTCCCCACAAACCTTGGCTTATACAATTCACCATGGGGCCAATTGTATGAGCAGAAAAATCGCCATATTGTTTGCTATTTTCCTGGTATTTATTACTGTTTTTGTAGCCATCCTCACCACACCAGTTGGCTTTGACATGAGCCTGTGGCTAGCAAAAAAAACGCTTCCTGGCACGTTAACGTATCACAATGCAGATGGGCTTCTTATTGGGCCTATGAATATCGAGCAGCTTGAGTATAAAAATCAAGCCATAACGGTTGCGGTGGATAATCTTAAAATCAACTGGTCATTATTCGATTTTGTATTTGGCAAAATTCACTTTGAACAATTGCAAGCGAACCGGGTTGATATCACACTTCACCCTACTATTAATAAGCCTAATGAACCTCGTGGCAACTTATGGCTGCCTTCAAAATTAAAAATCAGCGAACTCAACATCCGCTCGTTGAACTTTAACAATCAGTATGTGATTTATGGCTGGCGGGCTAAAGAATTGCGTTTCAACAAAAATAGTTTAATTGGTAGCACTTCGCTTGAATTAATAAAGCCCTACCCCTTAATAATTCACTACGATGCCACTGGTTCGCACAGCAACTATCAGGTGAAGTTGTCTTTAAAAAACAGAGACATTGATGGGAAGCTTTTCGGCACCGGCTCTGACCACTCCCTAAAACTGATGAGTGATGACAGCAAAACATTAGGTGGCAACTTCACTGCAAAAATTAATGTAAACTGGGCGACGCAACTCAGCTGGGATGCAAACATAAACGCCCACGCGATTGAACTCGCAAAGATCACCACAAAAATTCCGCAAAAAATAAATTTATCGCTTAATACCCAGGGCACGTGGGATTATCGTCAGTTACCGCTATTCAAAATAAACGCCATCCTCGACAGCGCCACCACGCGCATAACAGTAGTCGGCCAACATCAACATAACTGGGACCTGAGTTGGAATATTACTATCCCTCACTTAGAGCATTGGTGGCCAGCTCTACAAGGTGCAATTACATCCAACGGTACGCTTACGGGGCAAAGCGCCAACCCCACTATTTCGGGTTCACTAAAAGCCACGACTGTTGCGGGCTATGGTTATTCTATTCGACAACTGCAAGCAACTGGTCGATTGGATTTATCTTATGCCACCGCTTCCCACATTCAATTACACGCTAACAACATCGTCACTCCTTATACTTTTTTAAAAGCACTGGATGTGGACGCGGTCGGTAATCCTCACTCACATGTGATTAAGGCAAAAGTGCACGCTGAAAATAAATTCTTAGGCAATTCACATTTATTAGTAGATTGGAGTGGCAACAATAGTAAAGGCTTATGGACTTTTAATTTCAAAGACTTCACTTTAAGCTCACAGCACTTAGGTCACTGGACATTAAATAACGGCACACAATTGCAGTTTGACAACACCCATATTGCAATCACCCCCATGTGCTGGCAATCAAAAAAAGGCAAAGCGTGTTTTAAAGGCGGTTGGAACCACGACAAACCTTGGTCGTTTGATCTTAACTGGCAGGGCATCGACTTAACGCCGTTGTTTGAACATTTACGCCCTGGTTTATCCATGCGCGGCTCTGCCAACTTAGACATACATGCAAATGGCAATGGCACTAAAATCGAAAACGGTGCATTCAATTTAGCGCTACACAATTCAAAGTTACATTATAACGGCGATAATGGTGTTACAGAATTAAACTTTGCTGTGGCGAAACTCGAGGCGAATCTTGCTGAAGGAAAATTAAATTCACAGCTGCAACTGTTGTTGAAAAATGGTGACCACATCACTTCCAATATTAATTTACCCAACGTTAACTCATCGAACTTTAGAGCCGATCAACAACACATTAGCGGTAAAATAGATATAAATCTCACGCGTTTAAAAATCCTAAACCTTTTTATTCCTGATATTTTTAATCCCAGCGGCAAATTAATTGGTCACATGAATCTCAACGGCACTTTAGCCAAACCCACGCTGACGGGCAACATCAATTTAATTGGTGGCAAACTTGAAATCACTGAAGCAAAAGTGAACTTAACTCACATGAATGCTTCCATTTCAGCAAGTGGCGACCACATTCGCTATCACATTAGTGCTAAATCAGAAAACGAACCCATAAACATTGAGGGTAACACTAACTTTACCCAAACTGGTTTCCCTACTGTCTTGAGGATAAAAGCTAACAATGTGCTATTGATGAATACCGTGGAATATCAAATTTACGCTTCTCCTGATTTAACGTTTAAAATTCACGGGCGTGAGGCACGACTAACTGGTTCGGTATTAATTCCTAAAGCCATGATTTCACCCATCGCATTCAACAGCATTGTCACGTTACCGCAAGACACTACTATTATCGGTTACGAGACTGAAGAAAGTGAGCCACTCATTTTTGAAAGTGATGTACACATAAAATTAGGTGATCAAGTGATGGTTAATACCAGCGGCTTAAAAGGACAGCTAGCTGGAGGTTTAACTATTAAACGCAAAAATCATCAAACTATTTTAGCTAGTGGTCAATTGAATTTAATTAATAGTACGTTTACAACTCACGGTACCACCTTGACTATTAGCCCTGGTTCTGGCGTCACCTACACCAACACGCCAATTACTGAACCCGCACTGAATGTTAAAGCCACGAAAACTATTAGTGTTAACCCAACAACAACAGGTCAAACGTTTAGTCCCAATAGCGTGACAGTGGGCGTGCAAATTGCTGGTACGTTGCGCCATCCCATTTGGAGTTTATTTGCTGTGCCTAATACACTGTCACAGGCGGATATTTTGTCTTACTTATTATTTGGTCGTCCCAGCAACTCCAATTCACCTGGAAACATAACATTATTACTGCAAGCTATTTCGACTTTGCATTTAAATGAAGGCAACTCGCCAGACAACCCAGCCAGTCAAATTAGCCAAAGCTTGGGTTTAACGGAATTTGGCGTGGAACAAACCACTTCTATTGATGCCTTTGGCACACCGATTGGTGGTGATCAGAGTTCATTTGTAATTGGTCGCTATTTATCGCCAAAAATTTACTTGCGTTACAGTCGCGGCTTACTCACACCCATTAATATTTTCCAAGTGCGTTATTTACTCGGTAAAAATTGGGCGTTACAAATGGAAGCCAGTACGTTGGGTAGCGGTGGTGATGTGCTCTATACTATTCAACGGCCTTGATGCAATCTAACACAAAGTGGCAGCCATGGTTTTTTTTTGCTTTCGCATGGCTTGTCACTCTCAAAAAGCGTAGCGTTATTTATCAAGACATTTTGTAACACATGGCGTTGATCTGGCAATTGCATTTTAAGCAAAGGTGGTAAGAGCACAGCCTTCTCTCGCCATGTTTCTGAAAACATAAGAAATAAGATTAATCTAAATTTTGCTTCCAAATTATTAATGTCAGAAGATTGCTGCAGCACCTCTGATACTCGACTACGAGGGCCAGCTGAAATTTCATTGTGCATTAACTGCGGCAACTCATTTACAAAAAAATTGGCTAGATTTTGTGAAATTTTTTCTTCAGATTGCACTAAATAAGCGCTGGCACGGGTAGCTGCACTGTTAGTGTTTCCCACATACACCACCTTGAGTTGCAGTTTGTATTTGCCCTCTCTGTTAACATAAGGCACGAGCTTGACAGTTACGTTCTCTAGCTTAACCTCGAAATTTTCTTCGATAGCACTGGCACAAACGGCTAGGCATATTTGATAAAATAACCACATTGCTTGAGATCGTTTTAATTTTCCATAATAAGTAACCAGCTTATCTAATGAAAAATAAGCTGCACTCAAACACGCTATTGAAATAGTTACAAAGTACGGGCAATAGATAAAACGACAATCGTTTGTTTGAGTATTGATAACCATATAACTCTGCGATGTTCGTTTTATAATTACATATCCTTGTGGTGGAGAGAGCTTTTCTTCTGTATTAAGCCGAGAACGTAATACACTCAAAAGAAAAGAACGCCAACGATCTTTATTGAGAGTTTTTCTCATACATCACCCTAAAAAAATCAAGTGTCAATCAATTGATAAACTAAAAGCAAATGCTAATGACGGACGGCGATATAACCACCATAAAATGAATAACGCTGGAAAACCAAAAAAGAATGTATAAAAATAAAAATGCGCCCAACCATAATTTTCCACCATTACGGCTGCCAACGGACCAATGAACACACGCGGAATAGCGGCTACAGCTGAAAACAAGGCATATTGTGTTGCTGTGTAACGTCGATCACACAAATTCATTAGGAAAACAATCATAGCCACACCGCCTAAGCCACCACAAAAATAATCGCTAAACACAGCGAACACCATAATTCCATAACTTTTACCCGCAATCGCTAACCACATAAATGATAAATTCGCGACAGTTTGCAATACACCAAAAATCATTAATGAGCGAAACAACCCTAAGCGGTTTAACCACACACCTCCCACAAAACTACCTATTAATGTCGCAATCAAACTCACTACTTTATAAACGGAACCAACGGCTTCCAAACTAAAACCTACACCACGAATTAAAAAAGCGGTATTTAAAGATAAGGCCAACGCATCCGCAATTTTATACAGCATGATAAAAACTAAGATTACTACTGCGGTTTTTGCGCCGCGTGAAAAAAATTCTTTTGCTGGTTGGGTGACAGCCTTAGCCAACGTTTGTGGTTTATCAACCACACTCACGGTGCGAGGCGACCAAAATGTCACGACCATTTCGCCCAACATTAATGCTGCCATAATGGCATAAGTAATATGCCATCCAATTTCAGCCGCCATAATCAACGCAAGCGCTCCTGCCACTAACATCGCCATTCGATAACCAATTGTCGTTAAGGCCGAACCCAAGCCTTTTTCATCATCACTTAAAATATCGGTACGATAAGCGTCAATTGAAATATCTTGAGACGCTGAAAAAAATGCCACGATCAATGCTACATAAGCCAATAACGCAGGGTGCTTTTGGGGCGTTAAAAAAGCGATGGCAAGCAAGCTGACAAACAAACACGACTGCAACAGCAAAATCCAGCTACGCCGGCGACCCATTTTGAACGGCGCAAACCGATCCATTAATGGCGCCCATAAAAATTTAAAAATGTAAGGTTGTTGTACTAGCGTTAAAGCACCAATTGCTGTTAAACCAACACCGGCTACGGTATACCACGCTTGCAACGTAGAGCCAATCAACACCAATGGCAGCCCCGAGGCAAATCCCATTAACAGTACGCTGACTGTGCGTTTATTCCATAAAGCCATGAATCGTTGCATGTATTGTTGATAACGGAGTTGCTGAACAAAGTCAATGAGAATGTTGCGCTCAATTTTTTATCTTATAATTACTGTATCGTAAACAACTAACGAGTAGAATCACGCCCATGATCAGTATATTTGAAATTTTCTCCATCGGTATTGGACCATCGAGCTCGCACACGGTTGGGCCGATGCGTGCAGCGCGCGCATTTTTAGAAGCGCTGCAGCAACAGCTTAACCAAGTCTCGCGTGTGGAAGTAACGCTCTACGGTTCGCTCGCCTTTACTGGCCATGGTCACGGCACGGATAAAGCAATCTTTTTGGGCTTGCTGGGAGACAAACCAGAAAGCGTTGACCCCGCCCACATTGCAAAAAAAATGGAACACATTATTAAAACACAATCCATTGTATTGCTTGGCAAACATGAAATTACCTTTCATCCGGCGCGTGATTTGATTTTTAATATGGATGTGGTGCTCGACTATCATTCCTATGGCATGCGCT
>JBGTHB010000160.1:0-9168 GCA_041746415.1 Coxiellaceae bacterium
ATATGATGTTTATTATTTTGCTGTACGATAGTCGCTAGCGCTTCATCTAATGGAATAGTTGCCGCCACCAATGTGGCAAGCTGCCGCGTAATGAGCGTTAAATCTCTGGCGCTTAAGTTTCGATAAGACCAACGTCGCCAATAATGCGCAAAACTGCCTAAATTCGGCGTGCCTGTGGAAGCTTTTACCGCTTCAATTTTGAGTGGCGCCAAACCTCTTTCTCTTAATTGCTGACGGGCTTGTTTTATACTCTCTGCTTCAATCACACCCTTAGTGCGTTTGCCTGTCACATTTACAGCGGCGTAATAAAATGCTGCCATCAATCTTCTCCGGCTGTTACTCGCAATACTTCTTCAATTGTCGTTTCACCCAGTTTAACTTTGCGCCAACCATCTTGACGCATACTCGGTACCGTTTTGCGCACATAATTGATTATTTCGGCTTCGCTTTGTTGTAAATGAATAAAACGTCGCACATTGTCATCAATCGCTATAACTTCATAAATACCCGAGCGTCCTTGATATCCTGTGCCACCACACTGCTCACAGCCCGCCGCTGTATAAACCATTTCGCCCGCACCACAATTCATTTGCTCAGCTTCCACTGTCGTGAGTGGTTTGGGTTTTTTACATGATTTACATAGCATCCGCACCAACCGTTGTGCTGCCACACCAACTAATGTCGAGGACAATAAAAATGGCTCAATACCCATATCACGTAAACGCGTGATCGCACCTACACCACTGTTGGTGTGTAAAGTGGATAATACTAAATGGCCTGTTAAACTGGCTTGCACCACCATTTTTGCTGTTTCTAAATCACGCACTTCACCCACCATCACTACATCTGGGTCTTGACGTAAAATAGCGCGTAAGCCACGCGCAAACGTCATACCAATTTTTGCGTTCGCTTGGGTTTGGCCAACACCTTGCAAATAATATTCGATGGGATCTTCTACCGTTAATACATTTAACCTTGCTGTATCAATCTCACTCAATGCGGCATACAAGGTGGTGGTTTTACCGGAGCCAGTTGGTCCTGTCACCAACCACACCCCGTGCGCTTGCGTGATAAGTGAACGCGTTCGCTGCAATGTTGCCGGTGACATACCGAGTTTTTTTAAATCTAATGGCGCTGATTGCTTGTCCAGTAAACGCAATACAATGCGTTCACCAAATTGCGTCGGAATAGTTGAGACACGCACATCAATTGCTCGCCCACCGACACGCAGCGAAATTCGTCCATCTTGTGGTAAGCGTTTTTCAGCAATATCTAACTTTGCCATGATTTTTAATCGTGATACCAACACAGCTGCTAACGAACGCGGCGGTTGTAAGGCTTCACGTAACAAACCATCAACGCGAAACCGAATAATTAATTTATCTTCAAAAACCTCAAAATGAATATCCGAAGCCAATTGCTTGATTGCTTGCGTTAACACCGCATTGAGCAAACGCACAATCGGCGCTCCCGCTTCACTTTCTAACAAATCTTCTGTTACCGCTAAATCGTTATCGAATTCATTTAAATCAATATGCATTTCGTTCACAGCTTGCAATGCTGTAGCCGTAGCCGTTTCATACGCTTGTGCTAATAATTTTTCAAACTCATCCGCGGCTAGCGCTTGAAATTTTAATTCATTGCCACAATAACGCTGCAGTTCTAATACCGTTTGCCAAGTTAATCCTGGGGCATGATTAATAAGCGTGTGGGTGGCTGTTTTTGATTGAATAAAAACACCATAGCGTTTGGCAAACTGAAATGGTAAGCGTGTCTCTATATATTGGCTGTCTAAATTTAAAAATTGCGCCGCTTTTTCTGCCGTTAAACTCATTTTTAGTGAGCCTCAGTTGCATGTGGCGACGGTATTTCTACCCATTTTTTGGTATTCATTGGAGGCAATAATGGCTTGTTATAAATATCTAAACCTTTTCCCGATTTACTACGCAATTGCTGTTCACGCATATAATTATATTTTTTATTCGTTTCATGGCGCTTATCAAAGCGGCTGTGCAATATGACCGGACGAATAAACACCATCAAATTTTTCTTTTCGATATCGTGGTTTTTATAGCGGAACAAATAACCAATAATCGGAATATCGCTTAAAATTGGAATGCGTATTTGATTTTGTTTATTATCATTTGAAATCAATCCCCCTAACACCAAAATATCACCACTGTTCACTAACACAGTGGTTTTAATGCGGCTCGTATCAATAGTGGGATTATCAGGACCGCTTGCCGAATCCGGATCCAATGAATTATCTTGTTGCTCAATAGCTAAGTTCACCGTATTATTCGGCGCAATTTGCGGCGTAACCTTTAATTGCAACGTCACATCTTGACGCTGAATGGTATTAAAAGGGAGCGCTGAATTATCGCTCACCGGTGCGCCAACACCCGCGTATTGCCGATTCACTATGCCGACGTTTTTACCATCGTTAATTAATGCCGGACGATTGTTTAAAACCACGACAGACGGTGTAGCTAAAATATCCGTGGAAGCATCCGTCGTTAACGCTTGCAATAATACTTTAATATTGCCATCCGGTATAAAACCCATACCGGGTATAAAATTTGAAATGGAATTACCATTTACCGACACCGAGTCATCACTCGTTCCCCATTGTACGCCAAGCTGTGACAATAAATGCTCGCCAACTCGCACCACAATCGCTTGCACTAATACTTCATTGGGTCGCAAATCCAATTGTCGTACAACATTACGCAATGATTGCGCCAATTTAACCGGTGCGTGAATAATGATGGCGTTGTCGCTATTTTCAGCTTGAACAGAAACATCCGAATGCTGAATATCTGCTGCATTAGCAACTGCACTGGTTGCACCACCTTTTGTTTTTTTCTCGTCAATGATTTTGCCTTGTGCGATTTTCGTTAAAATTGGCGCCAATTGTTTGGCACTTAAATAATTTAAATGGATCACCATGGTTTCCGTTGCCGACAGCGTATTCGGCTTATCCAGTGAACGAATTAAACCGATAGATTCCCCTAACTCAGCTGAGTTAGCGCTTACCACAACCGCATTAATTTGTTCATCCGCCACAAAATTCGCTAAATTACTTTTACCAATTTTTGCTTGCGCGGCAGTTAATGAATCCAGCATAGCGACTAATTTTTTAGCTTCAACATGGTGCAGCGGCACCACCTGCACCGCAATCATATTGCTGCGGTCCATTTGGTGAATAATTTTAACTAAGCGGTTCACGTTTGCGGCTGTGCCTGACAAAATTAATGTATTGCTGGGCGCATAAGCGGTAATTGTCCCCCAATCTTGCATTAAAGGGTGTAACGTCGGCACCAATTGAGCAACAGGAATATTATTTACTGCGACTACTCGCACCACAATTTCATCACCACTGCCTGGATTTTGATTGGTGGATAACGCACCCCCGTATTCTTTTGCTTGTAACATAGGAACGATTTTAATTACACCACAACTGGTTGGCACAGCCGCATAATTTAACAGTTGTAACATGGATAAAAAAACTTGGTAAAGCTCAGCAATTGACATGGGCTTACTGGAAACAATGGTGATTTTACCCTGTACGCGGGGATCGACTACAAAATTCTTACCGGTTAACTGGGATACCGTTTGAATAACGGCACGAATATCAGCGTTTTGTAAATTCCAAATTTGTGCATCTTTAGCTGATGAAGCGGACGGCTGAGAAAAGACCAATGTGGTCACACCAACAAACACAATCATCAAAAAACACAGCCACTTCCTCATTATGTGTTGATTTCCTAAAACATTGGCCATAAGACAGAAAGGTGTGAAGTATGCAGCGCTTTATTAATAGATGCAATAGCATTAGCGGCGCTTTAATTTGGTTTGCGCTTCGTCGGCTTCGGGCGCCGCTCTAATTTCTCAATGCGCTCACCCAAATCACCTAACATTTTTTTGACTTCATTTTGGCTTTTCATCATTTCTTTTAAGCCACGCAAAATATCTTCTACTTCCTGTTCTTCTTTATGTACGTTACATACTTCGCGCTTTAAAATTAACGCCAAAAAATTGGCGGTGATCACCGCAAACATTCCCAAACCTAATACCACTAAACCCGCACCAAGTAATCGGCCTAATGCACTTGTTGGCACCACATCGCCATACCCAACGGTGGACACAGTGGCTAATGCCCACCAAATTCCGTCCCAGGGTGATTTAACATTAGGGTCCACCCCCGCGACCAATAAGCCAAAAACCACCACAATAATAGCCGCTGCTAATAAGGTAGTGCGCAATCGTCCATCGGAAAAAAACTGGATCAAGATACGAATAGAAGGCAGCAAAATTAAAATAGCAAAAAATGGTAACAGCCCACGAAACAATAAAACCAACGCCGTTGGTTGCTGAATAATGACAAAGATACCGAGAAAAATGAAACAAGGTATAGCCCAATTGGAACGCAAATATTCTCTGCGATTACTTACTACAATCAACATGACAGTTAAATCCAACACAAAAAACAGCCATATAACCACATTGATCAACAAGCGGTGGTAGGCAGTTAATAAATTTAACAGCTCATATTCCCACTGCATTAACGCCAAAATAGCCACCAGCGCCATTAAGAAATTAAACATGCGCTGAATGAGCAACGGACGATGCCCCTCCTCCACCTCAACTCCAGCTAATCCCACAAAAATTAACGGGTTTTTTTGCTTCACCCAATGCGTCCATGGCATGCGACATTCTCCCTAAAATATCTAGCTGCAAGCCCTATATTACTAAATCCTTGATTCTATTGCGATAACTATAAATGTTTAAAAATATAAGTATTTCCCGAGAAAGAGGCCGGATTTTTTGCTTGTACTGCAAACACTTGGTGATATAATGGTCCACCACAAACGGCTGGCAAATTTAATCTCGATTAAAAACGCCGTAAAGACAAGTGTATAGTAGTTTTAACAATTAATGGGGGAGGATTTACCTTGGACGGAGTCACTAACACTATGGAATCAACTGTAGTAAAAAACGAGACGCAAATGGCTGCAAAAGGTCAATCTTTTGCCGCAAGTGTTCAACAAGCTTTACAAAACTATTTCGCAAAACTGGATGGCGCCCAACCATCAAATGTTTACCAAATGGTTTTAGCAGAAATGGAAGTGCCGTTATTAAAAACCGTCATGCGTTTTACCAATGGCAACCAAAGCAAAGCAGCGAAGGTGTTAGGTTTAAGCCGAGGCACACTCCGCAAAAAATTGGCTATTTATCAAATTGAAGATGATTGTTAATAAATGTCGTCACGTCCAGTCCGCCGTGCACTCATTAGCACAGCGGACAAAACCGGAATTGTTGAATTTGCTAAGGCACTGATCGGTTACGGAATCGAAATCATAGCGACGGATGGTACCGCCAAACTCTTACAGCAGCACCATGTTCCTCATATAACGGTTAGCGACGTGACTGGTTTTCCAGAAATTTTAGACGGCCGTGTGAAAACTCTTCACCCGGCTATTCATGCTGGTATTTTATCGCGACGCACCAATGAAGATGACCTCATCTTAACGCAACATAATATTAATACTATTGATTTATTGGTTGTTAATCTTTATCCATTTGAAAAAACACAGGCAATCGAACAAATTGATGTCGGTGGTCCCAGTTTATTACGCGCTGCCGCTAAAAATTTTGCACACGTCACCACTGTTACTCATCCCACAGACTACGCTGTGGTTTTACACGAAATGGCTTTGCACAACGGCACCACCACAGTAGAAACACGTCGCCAATTAGCTATCAAAGTATTCAAACGGCTGGCTGAATATAACGAAATCATTGCGCAAGCACTCAGTAAAACACCCACAATAAAAGTATTGCGGTATGGCGAAAACCCACATCAAAGCGCAGCATTACACATTACAGAGCCGCACGGTCTAGCTAACTGCGAACAATTACATGGCAAAGAACTCTCTTACAATAATTATGTTGATGCAGACAGTGCTTTTAAATGTGTAACGAGTTTTGATGCTACGGCGTGTGTGATTGTAAAACACGCCACACCATGCGGGATTGCGCTAGCCAAAACTAATTTAATGGCCTACCAAAATGCTTTTGCTTGTGATTCACAATCCGCTTTTGGTGGTGTTGTTGCATTTAATTCAACGCTTGACGAAGCGTGCGCTGCCTATTTAATCGAAAACCAATTTGTTGAAGTAGTTATTGCGCCTGATTTTTCGCCAAACGCACTCACACTATTACAAACAAAAAAAAATGTGCGTATTTTAAAAATCCCATCTTGCCCTCAATCATCTTCGATACGAACTATCTCAGGCGGTAGGCTAATACAAGATGCCGATACGAAACGCATCAATAAAAATGATTTACAAATTGTTACCCAGCGCACGCCTTCTGCAACAGAAACACAAGATCTGCTCTTTGCTTGGAATGCGGTGCGCTTTGTAAAATCCAATGCAATTGTTTATGCAAAAGATCAACGCACCCTGGGAATTGGCAGCGGACAAACCAGTCGTATTTTCGCGGCAGAAATTGCCGCACTCAAAGCAAAACACGCTAACTTATCTTTAACGTCAGCTGTCATGGCCTCTGATGCTTTTTTTCCCTTCGCTGACAGTGTGGAACTTGCAGCAAACCTAGGCATTACAGCCATCATTCAGCCGGGTGGCTCCAAACGTGACCCCGAAGTAATTAAAACCGCCAACCACTTTGACATCGCCATGGTATTTACACATCATCGTTGCTTTTTGCATTGAAAGGAACCCAATATGAAAGTATTAATCATAGGCAGCGGTGGCCGCGAACACGCTATGACATGGAAAGCCGCACAGTCTAAATATGTCAGCAACATTTTTATCGCACCTGGTAATGCTGGTACAGCATTGGAACCAAAATCAAAAAACATTGCTATTTCTGCAACCGATTGCCAAGCTTTGCTCAATTTTGCTTTAGCTGAAAAAATTGATCTCACCCTTGTTGGTCCTGAAGCGCCGCTTGCACTGGGCATAGTAGATTTATTTCAGCACCACAACCTTGCCATTTTTGGTCCCACCCAGGCCGCTGCCCAATTAGAATCTTCTAAAGCCTTTTGCAAAACATTTTTAACCCAACACCATATACCTACGGCAAAATACGCAGAATTTAATGCACTGCCTGCAGCACTGAATTATTTAGAACAACAAAGTTATCCCCTCGTTATCAAAGCCGATGGACTTGCTGCTGGCAAAGGCGTGATTATTGCGCAAACAAAACAACAAGCACATGCCGCCGCTAAAGATATGCTAAGCGGAAATCAATTTGGTGAAGCTGGGGCAAAAATTATTATTGAGGAATTTTTACAAGGCGAAGAACTGAGTTATATTGTAGTGAGCGATGGCAAAACGATTTTGCCACTGGCCAGTTCGCAAGATCACAAACGCCGTGATGACAACGATAAAGGTCCTAACACAGGCGGCATGGGTGCATACTCACCTGCCCCTTTACTCACCGACGCCCTTGAAAAAACAATTTTAGAAAAAATTATTCAACCTACAATTAACGGCATGCAACAACGAGGCACCCCTTACAAAGGATTTTTATACGCGGGGATTATGGTCGTTAACAATGAACCATTTGTACTGGAATACAATTGCCGCTTAGGTGATCCAGAAACGCAACCGCTGATGATGCGCTTACAAAGTGATTTGATTGAGCTGTGCCAAAAAACTGTATTGCAACAACTGCACGACCACCAATTACAATGGGATTCACGCTTTGCCTTGGCCGTGGTTATGGCAAGCGAAGGCTATCCTAATCACTATTCAAAAGGGGATGTGATAAGCGGTCTGGATAACCTCATTCCTAACAGCAAAATTTTCCATGCTGGCACACTTCATATTAATAACCATGTCGTCACTGCTGGTGGGCGTGTAGTAGCAGCCACAGCTTTAGGAGCAACGATCACCCAAGCACAACAACAAGCTTATCAACTAGCCCAGCAAATCCACTGGCGGGGCTGTTTCTATCGCCACGATATTGGGGCTAAAGCCCACAAGCAGTAGAGGCAATTTCTCACACATGTACTATATTGTCCTTGTGAGGGATAACTAGTACGAGGATTGTATTAGTGTTGAGTAAACAACAGCTTAGGACATGGGATAGGAAGGGAGACCTACTCAGCAATGAGGAGGCAATAATGAAGTTTTTAACATCAATCGCATTGGCAGGATTGGTATTGCTCGCAGCAGATTCAGCTCAAGCGAGTCAACCCACTCAAATGATTCAAATGGCTTGGCAACAAGCCCAATTGCCGCAAGGTCAACTCAGTGACTATCGACAAGAAGCGAGCTTGCCCAGTCGTTATAATACAGGCGGTGAGCGCATAGTTGTTTTCAGTCCGCGCTACAAAGAATGGGCAGCCTATGATGCAGATGGCTATAAAGTTGCCAGCGGTGTTGCCAATGGCGGCAAACCAGGGCATCGCACACCAGCGGGCAGCTATCGTATTTATAACAAAGCTGGTCCTGGGCACGTTTCCAGCAAATACCCAAAACCAACGGGTGGTGCACCGATGCCTTATGCAATGCACTTTACAAAAGCTGGGCACGCTATCCATGGCTCACCTGAAATTTCAAACGTCAATGGTAGCCACGGCTGTGTTCGAGTAAAAACGACCGCGGCAAAATGGTTAAGCAGCTACTTTGTGAAACCAGGCACCAAACTGGTAGTGCATTCTTATTAATTCAAAAGACTACTTCAATTTATACTGAGTCGTAATTTTATTTACGACTCAGTTATTTTTTGCATAAATAAACGATGCGCTTCAAGCTCACTAGCATTGGCTCTAATGACGCGTAATGGTTTGCGTTGTTTTGCTTGTACCATTGCTGCTTCTGAAATAACTGCCATCGTTTGTGATTCTTCAAATAATTGCGTCTGCCCACCTGTCATAAATAAATAAACTTGTGACAACAAGCGCGCATCCAGTAACGCGCCGTGAAAATCCCGCTCTTTATTATCGACATGGTAGCGCCGACACAGCGCATCGAGATTATTATGCTGACCAGGATGCTTAAGCCGAGCAATCGCCAATGTATCCACCACACTGCAATGTTTTGATATTTTTTTAAAGAGTTTATTACAACGCTTAAATTCGTGATTTAAAAAACCCACATCAAATGGGGCGTTATGAATAATCAGTTCAGTTCC
>JBGTHB010000161.1:0-4865 GCA_041746415.1 Coxiellaceae bacterium
CCTGAAAAATTTAAACGCTATTTACCAATATACTACTATAGTTTAATTCTTTACTGTCTCCCTTTTTTCTTTTTTTATTTATTGTTAAAAAATGATTTTTCGCATGCAGCAGTATTAAACTCCGCCACGGTAATTGTATTATGCGTCCTTCTGCTTGATCTCATACCATTACTAATCATTCTTATAATAGGTTGTGCTCTAGCATTTTTTTTATTTCATTTTCAAAATCCTTATTATATTTTCCCAAAAAGAAACTATGTTGATATTGTAATTTCATATGGAACTATTATTTTTTTTGGGTCTCTTTTCGCTCATCGCAAAGAATTAATCCAAAAGGCTCGGCTATCAGATAAAATGCTTTTACTCTCCGCCGCCGTTGCCCACGAGCTGAGAACTCCTCTTTCTGGTATACAAATGGGCGCTGAAGCCATAAATGAATATTTACCCACCTTGTTAGAAACTTATAAAATTGCGAGCCATGAACACCCTGAGCTCAATAAAATTAATGACAAGCAATTAAAGTTACTCAACCGCGCTGCTGATAACATTAAAAATCAAACAACTTCGGCATTTTCATTTATTAACATGCTGCTAACAAATATCAAACAGATTGAAGTTTCAGACACAAAACTTGAAACGTGCTCCATAGCTCAATGTGTAAATGAAGCAATACAACGATTCCCATTCTCTCCAGGCCAACACGAAAATATTCACCTCAACACCAATAGTAATTTTAATTTTATTGGCAATAAAGAATTATTTCAGCATGTTATATTTAACCTACTAAAAAACTCTTTTTACTATATTCAAAAAGCTGGGAAAGGTGCTATTTTTATTTCTCTTAAAAAAACCGGAAAAGAAAATATGTTAATCTTCAAAGATACCGGATATGGCATTGCTGATGAAGACGTATCACGAATTTTTAATCGCTTTTTTTCAAAAACACCGCATGGCGCTGGAATTGGTTTAGCTTTTTGCAAACAAGTAATGCAGAGTTTTGGCGGGCAGATTAAATGTCAATCTAAAATTGGTGAATTTACTGAATTTACCTTATACTTTCCTTTAGTTAAGGAGAGCAAATGAATCTCATCATACCATTTTTTTATCATCCATTGGCTGTTTACCTGGTAGATGACAATCAAGATTATCTTGATAATTTAATGTTAAAGTTATCAAATAATTTTCTTTGTTCAAGCTTTACTGATGCGGAAGCAGCCGCTAATGATTTAAATAAAATTTACCATCAATATAAATTAAAAGTTCATACCAATACTGAAGAAGAAAGCATTGATCAAATTATTTTTGATTTTGATTTGCGAAATATTCGCAACATCGTATTTGATAAAAAGCGTTTTTTAATCCCAGGTTGTGCCATAGCTGATTATGAGATGCCAAGAATAAATGGAATTGAATTCGCAAAAAAAATTCCTCGAAAAATTAAACGTGTATTACTAACCGGTGTTGCTGATAATCAAACTGCAATTGCTGCTTTTAACGAAAACCTGATTGATTCCTATATTCCTAAAGGATCTTCAAATATAACCTTAGAACTGCAAAAACGTATTGCTCAGTTAACAAATGATTATTTTTTAGATCTTTCTGAAAAATTACTAGCTAATTCAGAAAATAATAAAGCGCTAAATCTATTTGATTCAACATTCTCTAATTTTTTCCACCAACTAATCAAAGAAAATGAAATCACAGAATACTATTTAAGTGACAGCCTGGGGGGATTTTTGTTATTAACCAAAACAGCAGAACCTTACTGGTTAGCTGTTATTACAGAAGAAGCGCTGTGTGATTATTGTGATATTGCCAAAATGGCAGACAATATCTCAGATCAAATCATTAACAAACTTGAATCAAAAAAATACGTCCCTTATTTTTTTGAGCGTAATTCCTTGGAAACAACACCAGATAAATGGGAGCCGTATTTATTTCCAGCGCAAAAAATCGTAGGCAATCAAGCTTGTTACTATGTTAGCCTTATCTCTAAAACTGATAAAAATGCACCGCAGCTTGAGAAAATATTTTCTTTTGATGCAGCGTTGCATGAGTGAATCAAGCCCATTAACACCGCCGCCTAATCCACACCACCGGTGCCACACTAAATACAGGCACGTCTTTGATAATTTCGTTTTTATAATGTGCATTGAGTGCAGTTAAAGTAAATAAATCAGTTTGACTGCCATGGGTTAACACCCGCACCACACTTCCAGTTGCGTGTTGAGTCTGAACAATGCAAACCTTATTGATCGCATTTTTTATGTCATCGCCGAATAAGCGCCGCCCAGCCACATGATCACCTGCTTTGTATTCAGGCAACATACTCTCATCCGTAATAATTGCGTCGGCAGCATTTGCATTAAGCTGATAAAATACTTTTAACTCTTCGGCAATAATACGTTCTTCGGTTAAATTCTCGAGATGCGCTGATAAAGCGGCTCTAGGTTGGGAGTTATGGCTTAGTGGTGAAGGTCCAGCACCAAACATTAACCATTCTGGTGTGCAACTAAACCCATGTTGTTTAAGTGCTTCCACTAGCGCTTTTGCACCACGCTCACTCAAACCGCCATGACGCGCCTCTTCCCAATTTTGCAGGGTGCCTGGTTTGATTCCTACTAATCTTGCGGCAAACTTGGGACGGGAGAGGCCGAAAACTTTTCTAATTTCTCGTATGCGATTAGCCCGCTCTTGGGCGGAGGAAAGGTAACCTGCTGATTTAGATTCGCTTTTCAACTGTTGTCCTTTTGTAAGCTATTTCTCACAACAAATGCAGACATACCACTGTAGTCAACCGTTCTAACCACGGTTATTATGACCGTTGTAAGAGCCCTGTAATTAGCTGTTAATTTTTTTAGCAGGGACAGTATAGCAATTTTGATTCTGGTATTGAACGGAGAAAAAGGATGGAAAAATCAAGCAAACAAAAACTGATAGCTTCACTTCTAGCAAAAGACTTAATCCAGCATTCTTACACGGCCCCGGCGAATGGCCATGAGCAGACCCTACTTCATGATGTGATGAGCGAATTTAATTTGGCATTGGTGGATGTGGCCAAAGCCACTTCTATTTCTATGACGACCTTAGACGCTGTAGCGGCTGGCAACCTTGGCTTGGATTTTGCAAATTACACCAAGCTCTTGCGCTTTTATTGTTTTAAGCAGACTCAAACGGTGTCGGCGGGGAGCAGCGATCAAGCAGTATTGCTAAAATCGTGGCGCGGTCTCGCTGGCACACCGTTGAGTATTCATGCTAAAGATGCGGTTAAAACACGGCCTAAACACGCAGCTCAAGGCAAGCGCTATTATTTGTCGCATTCACAGCATCTGTATTTAACCCAACGTGAATATGAAATGGCAAAAGCGCTGCTGCAAAGTGATTGTGCTTATAAAACGATTGGCAAAGCACTTAGTTTGTCTGCCCGCACAGTGGAATATTACGTCGCAAACTTACGCACTAAGTTCAATGCGCCCTCACGGCAAGTATTGAAAGCGCGATTAAAAAAGATTTTGCCGTTGCTTGAACAACCGGAGTAATTCATGTCATCACACACTAAAAAACCATTATTGCTGCCGCGTGAACACCAAATCATTATGGCGATCCGGAATGGGCAAACACTGAAAAATATTTGTCGTGAAATGAAAATCACTGAGCGTACACTGCAATTTTATTTAACCAGTTTGTTTCGTGCTTGTTTTTAGTTATTAAACAGAATTAATAATTGTTTTCTAGCAGGCCCTAGCATTTCTACGACACACTCGCCGATGTTTTCTTGTTTGCATTTAATTGTGCCGTAAAGTAAATAAGTGGTGGTTAAATCACAGGGTTTGTAATTTTTTCATCACTGCCAAGAAAAAATCTTTTGACCAAATTTCGACGCTGTCACTATCTCTAATAAAAGGCAAAATATCATTTTTCGCTTTAGTGAAATTGGTTTCGACAATTTTAGATTCAAGTAATTTCAAAAGTTCATTTTTGTTAAAGGCAGCTTGTTTTTTCCAAGCGCCGCTTTCAAACAAGCGTTCTTTTAAGTGGTTTAAATTTACTGGAATTTTTTGCGAAACGTACCACACAAAATCGTACCAATCGCGTCCCTTTACTCTTTCCATCCAGGGCCGGCAGAGAAGTGCATGAATTTTCCCTGCAAACAAATCAGACTTGACAAAACTTTTGACAGAAAAAGGAATGGGTAGAAGCAAAAACTGGCTTTCAGTTTCAAACTGTCCTGGCGGGTTAGTATCAACTTCCATTTTAATTTTGATCGTGTTCATGCGATGAGTTGAGTTAATAATTTGTTGCGGCGCTTCAATGATAATGAGCTGCATTTTGGAATCGGCTTTGATAAATGCCGATTCAATATGTGTCTCTACTAATTTAATTTTTGTTTCAACAAAAGCATCAAAGCCAAAGGCATGTAGTTCTTTAATAATGGCTTTGTTGAAGGGTGTTAAGTCAAATTTTTTGGTTTTTTTTAGTAAGGAAAAATCGAGATCTTCTGAAAACCGGTTTAGACCGTATAAAATTCGCAAAGCTGAACCACCATAAAATGCGGCCTTCTCAAAAAATTTTGCACGCCATAAACCCAGTAGCGCAATTTCTTGGAATATTTCTTTAAGCGCATTAATATAATCTTGTTGCGTAAGACATGAGTATTTCTTCAACATTTGTTTTATAGGCTCATGCATATTTATTTCCTGATTTTGATGTATTTATACAGCCAGGCAAGGCGTGGATCATTGTATAATAGAATTATTTTTTTTAGTAACGTCATATTGAATTTTTTAAGCAGAGATTCATCTATTCTAAGATGATGTAATAAATATTTTTCAATATCATGAATGTTACTAATGAAATCAGTTTTA
>JBGTHB010000162.1:0-3041 GCA_041746415.1 Coxiellaceae bacterium
TTTAAAATTAAACAATCACTATAACAAATATCATCACCCTACCAATGAAAGATTAAAAAAAATTGGCGATACACTTAATGACTCTCAGTTATATCAACACCTCAAAACCACTGCACAAATATGGGAATGGTTATTAACTCACCGTTTTGGGAGCAATATCCCGCACGATCAATTAACAGCTTTTAACGGCTTTCTTAACTGAATATATTTACTCATTCTCTACTGCTGACAAATAACCTCTCACCGTCACCACCTTCTTCTTCGTTTTATTCTCAAGTTCCACTCTCGCGTTTTTAGCAATACGACCACCTTGTTTACTTGCCACTTTATTTTCTTCCATGCCGGTAGCTTCAACTGTTTCAGCAATTTGGCGAGTGGATAATTCTGCAAGCGCTGTAAAAATCAATTCAGCCTCGCTCATGTGGTCACGCAAATTTTGTGATTTTAAGCCTTTCATTTTTTTGTGGTCTTTTACACTGACCTGCGCCCATTCTTGATGAATAATGTTTGTTAAAATCGCGAACTCTTTTCCCTCTTTAATATCATGATTACTCCAATAATCAGTGAGCTTATTGCGAGTTTCTTGCCCCATCATCCGTTGCTGAATCCATTTTTCACTTCGACCGTGTTTCTTCCAGGTCTCGCGTGCTCGATTTAGAGATCTAGCAGGGTCCACCATTTCTTGCATTCGCTCATAGCCCACCTTTGCTAACCAAAGTTTGATTGGCTCAGCTTTTGGACTAGGCACTGCTTGAACAAATCGCAGTAAGGTCTCAGCCGTAGCAACATCTGTTAAACGTTGCTTGCCGTCTGCAGCCTTCAATTTCAACCGGTGACAATTTGTCACCGTTTCACTACCTTCTTCCTGAAGGCGCTGTTTTAGCTTATTCCAGTATTTCCGAGCAGTCTGGTACTCGGGCTGCTGAATCAAGGCTTGAATAATATCAATTACCGAAAAAAACCACGTTTCTGTTTCTTCATCATAAACACGGCGGATTTGATAATCTTCAAAAATAGTAAGATCGGCTTTCATGAACACTCCTGTGGCGATAAATGGGGATAAAGCATTAAAACAAAATCATGCTGGGCTGTCTATTTCGTAGAAATTCAGAGTGCTCACAGAGTGCTCATTTAGCGACAATCGCAGACAACCTACATTTTCGCAGCGACCCTCAAGCCCTTGTCTTTCGTTGTCTGACGTAGTCTCCCATTACGGAAAAACAGGCAACTTGAGCCACCTGTGGACGGTTCTTTTAGATATTTTCCCCAATCAATTCGCGTGCTATAACCACCTTTTGCTGTCGTATCTGGCAGCCATGCCGTATAACATTTTAATGTTGTCTGCACATCTTCATGCCCCATTTGCCGTGACACCCACGAAATAGTCTCACCTCGCGATATCAGCATTGAAGCGTAAGTATGACAAGTTTGATAAGGATTTCGATATCGCACTCCTGCTTTTTTTAATAGGTGCATCCCGGCAGTGCGTCTCAATTGCTGTGAAGTTTCCCATGCTTGCCCGGTTCTTGGGTTATGGAACACTTGCTCATCCTCCAAAAACGTATAAGCTTTCTGAGCTATCAACGCATCATAAGCCGGGGGTAAAATTTTCACATCACGATAACCAGCTTCTGTTTTTGGCCCCTTTTTCTTCTTATCAACTACAGTTTCTTCAACCCGAAAAACCCCATGTACCCAATCAATATTATAGTGGGTCAAAGATTTCAGGCCATTCTGTGCGCTAGTTAAGATGTAATTCTCGCCCGATCAAATTGAAGCGAAGATGAGAAAATTGCGCTTAAAGCGATTAAAGGCAAGCTGACAATCGCACAGATTTCATCGAAATACGCGGTGCATAGCACGCAAATTAATCAGTGGAAACGGCAGCTGTTAAACGCGTTGCCAACGCCACGAGAGCTCTATTCCAAGTTTGGTTTTGAGGAATCGCATGCCATAATGGAACTGAAAACAACTATGTCTGATGTGTGAACGCATCAGTTTAAATGAGTATCCAGATGCAGCAGATTATTAAACACCGTTCATTTGCATTAGAAGCAATAAAAATCACTGTTTACTGCGTATTGGTAGCCATTTGCTTTTATGTAGCAGGCGCTTCACAAACAACTATCCTGATTATGTTCAATATTGCCGTTATGTCTGCTGCTGCGACATTTTCACTTAAGAAAAAGCAGATTCGTGATGTTTTTTTAGGTAGTTTGATAATTTTGCTATCTACTGTTTTAGGCGGTGTTATTGGTCACTACGCCCCTGTCACTGCAAATCTGTTGACAGTAGTTTACGCAGCGGGTGCTTTCATGTTGGCTAAAACAAAAACTTGGCAAAACATCTTAATCAATGGCGCTATTGTGTTTCTTATTTTTAGTTTTTCGCCGTTTGATATTCATTTTGGTAGCCGGTATCTTGCGCTAGGATTTTTGGTGACACTGAGTTTCACCGTATTTTTAATGGTTTTCAACCGGAGTCAAAATCAAAAAACGCAGAATATAGCGTCAACATCTACTAGCTATGGCTTCAATGCCGGCATGTTGATTGCAGTTGCGTTGATATTAGCTTATTTGATCGCATATTTTCTCCAAGCTAAAACCACATTGCAGCATATTTACTGGCTGCCATTCACTACCTTAGTCATTGCTCAAGGTGTTCAGCTACGCACAGTTACAACAGCATTCAAGCGTATTGCTGTTAACACTTTGGGAGCTTTGTTGATAATTATTTTGTTTACCTATGTACTCCCGAGTAATTTCTGGATCAATTTTACTATGTTAGTTATTTTTTTATTCTGTATTTTCTTTTTTTCATTCACTTATATGGGCAGAACATTATTTATTGAGCTTTTTGTTTTAGGGTTTACACATTTATTAGGTCAGTATCATAATTTCATTGCCTATGATCGAATTATCATGACATTTTTGGGTGGAATAATTGTGATTCTGGTTACTTTTAGTTTCTTAGGCTACAAACATATACAAGGTTATTATCAATGAAAACCATTCTTTGCTATGGCGATTCCAACACCTACG
>JBGTHB010000163.1:0-3377 GCA_041746415.1 Coxiellaceae bacterium
TGACGTCTCATTCAGCCTTGGGCAAACATCGCATACATTTAATGGGGTAACCCTGTCTTTTCAACAACAAAAGTATGGTGTGGTTGGGCGTAATGGCGCTGGCAAAACTACATTTTTAAAACTGCTTCTAGGGGAAATCCAGCCAAACAGCGGATCCATCCAGCGAAACGGCAGCATTGTCAGTGTGTCACAGTCTTATTCTGAATTAATAGCCAACGCGACGCTTGCCGATGCGCTCGGGGTAACTGAAATTATTTCTGCACAGCAACGGATTAAGCAAGGTGAAATGCTTGAAAACGATTTCTCACTCGTCAATCAAAATTGGGATATTGAACAGCGAATTCAAGATGCGCTATGTCAGTTTTTATTCTGGCCGGTTGATTTGAATCGGCCCTTTAACCAGTTAAGCGGTGGAGAAAAAACTAAAGTGCGGCTAGCTAAAACTTTAATTTTTCATGCTGATTTTTTTATATTTGATGAACCAACCAATAACCTTGACAGTGAATCACGACAAATTTTGTATCAATACGTGAGCAGTTCAACAAATGGCATTATTATTGCTAGCCACGATAGAAATCTATTAAATAATTGTGATCAAATCATCGAAATATCAACCAAAGGCATAACGAGTTATGGCGGAAATTATGATTTTTATCGCGAACAAAAAGCCGTTCAGCAGCAGGCGGTAGAAAATGAAATACAGTCTCACACAGAAAAACTAACTGCGTCTAAAAAGCTAATTCAAACTCGAATGGAGCGCCACCAACAAAGCGCGGCGCGCGGAAAAAAAGAAAAAATAAGACAGATTAAAGGTAAAGGACGTTACGATAAAATTGAAATCAAATCAAAAAAAGGCAGAAGTGAAAACACAAATCGGCGCATTCGGTTACAAGCTGACAAAAAGCTTCAGCACGTTAATGATGAATTGTCTGCAGCGCAAGCCAAGCTTGAAATTCACGAAGCGCTTAACATTGATCTAGCTGCAACAAAAGTGCCAACCCATAAAGTGGTGATTGAAATTAAACAGCTTCACTTTCGCTACGAAAATTCAAAATTGCTATTTAATAATTTCAATCTAACCATTACAGGCTCCGAAAGAGTGAGCATTCAAGGCCCAAATGGTTCTGGTAAATCAACTTTAATTAAGTTGATACGAAACCAACTCACACCTCAATCCGGGACTATATTTATCGGTGTGGATGCCGTTTGCTATTTAGATCAAAGCGTTGGCTTTTTAAATCCAGCGCTGTCAATCGTTGACAATTTTCTTGAGCACAATCCAGACGCCGAACTATTTGACGCTTATTCCGCATTAGCATCCTTCAAATTCAGAAATAAACACGCAGAAAAAATAGTGGGTCAGCTTAGTGGTGGCGAGAAAATGCGCGCGGGCCTTGCGATCACGCTATTATCTAAAAAACCACCGCAATTGATTATTTTAGATGAACCGACAAACCACCTCGATATTGAAGCGATAGAAGCAATAGAAAATGCTTTAGCGCTATATCAAGGTGCAATTTTAGTTGTCTCACATGATCAGTCATTTCTGAAAAGTATTTATACTACCAAGGTGTTGGCTTTTTAAACTCATGCTCATCTGTTGGAAATATAAAATTATTAATAGACTGACAAACCTCATCACTTAACTGCTCAGGCAAACCATGCCCTAACTTTTCTAAAATAACTAATTCTGAATTTGGAATGAGACCAGCCAAATTTTTCCCATGCTCAATGCTAAACACCGGATCATATTCACCATGAATGATTAGACTGGATACGTTTAGTTTTTTAAGTTCTTCAACTCTAGGACTTGCTGCCAGCATCGCCAATAACTGCCTTTTAAAACCAGCCGCACTATGATCTCGATGGTAACCCTTTATATGTAACTCTCGAATTTTTTGTTCATCAAAATAATCGGGATGATTATAAATTTTATATAAAGCTAATTTGTCATTAACATAATCATCGCTTGTTTCGCTGTTTCGTTTTGGTGACGAGAAAAATTCGGCGACCTCTGGTTTTGCCGATGGTAGATTTATATCGCCACTTGTTGTGGCGATACAAATTAAACTTAACACTCGTTCCAGATAATAAATCGCTGTTAATTGCGCAATAATGCCGCCCATCGAAATACCCAGAATATGTGTCTTTTCGATATTTAATTTATCCAGTAAAACTATAATGTCGCGCGCCATATCGTCTAATAAATATGGCAACTGCACCGGCTTTCCAGCCATTTTTAATGCAATTGCCTCCTTTATTTCTGGCGTTTTTAAATGATCGTAATGCTTGGATAAACCCGCATCTCGATTGTCATAAATGACGACATAAAAGTGCTCGGATAATCCTTCTATAAAGTTTTCAGGCCAATGAATAAGTTGACCACCGATACCCATTGTTAAAATAATGCTTGGTTTGTTGCGATCACCAATTGTTTCATAATGAATGGGGAATTTCTCTTTCATGTCAGCCTTCCTTTCCAGTTAGGTTTAACCACTTATGAAATAAACGCTGCCATGCTTTAATATTATCAGGTTTTACCCAATCGAATCCGATGAGCGTCCAATCCGGATCTTTAGGATCCAAACCGAGAACGGCTATGTAATCCGCATCACAGATAAAAAACTGGTGTTTATATGGCATTAAAAAACCACCATTAATTTTATGCTCTGCTTTCGCGTCTTTATAATTTGCAAACCATTTATTTAAATGCCCGCCGACATACGCTTTGACAAAAGTATTCGCTATTACTTGTTCACAATTGGTTTTTAAATCATTCCAAGACTGAAACCCATTTTGCAATGCAATCGCTTTTAATGCGTGCTTGCGTTGAGCTTGCTCTTGAATAGTTTGCAAATCAGAATCTTTAAACTCTGGTAATTGCTTAAATAATTTTTCTGCACCAGCAGGATTGGCAGAGATTAATTTTTTCAGCAAAATAGATGCTTGGATTTTAAATTCTTCAATTGAAGTTTTTTGGATATCGCTATTATTCATTTTTACACCTGTTTTTGTGCCTTATACCTACTATTTGGCAAACATGAGTGTTAAATCAATAACAACGTAAAAAAGTGCTGGGTGAGTTCCTCTTTTGTAGGTGTAGGCGCCCCATAAAGCCTTGCCACAAAATATACATAATTGGCCTGCTCTTGTCTAGAGTTTTAAGTCAAAATGAGGACATTATAATCAAAATGCATGCACAGGCTGTGGATAGTAAGGGGTTACAACTGCCCACACCCTATCTATTTTATTATCTTTGTTGAGATGCCATATTCCACACACGCAACGATGCCTTAATTCAGCCGTTTCTTTAACAATCGAGGTCGAGTAAAAATGCACTGATATATGATTATCATTACTTGACACAATTTTTTTAA
>JBGTHB010000164.1:0-7903 GCA_041746415.1 Coxiellaceae bacterium
ACTGGGCAGCAAAAGGAACCATTCTGTTAGGTGTTAAAGCCGTCATCGCTGAAAGTTTTGAGCGCATTCACCGTTCAAATTTAATTGGCATGGGTGTGTTGCCGTTGCAATTTAATGACGGCGAAGATCGTAAAACATTAAATATCAAAGGTGACGAAATTATTTCGCTCGAAGGCATTGATCACATGCAAGCTGGTAGTGACATTAGCGTGGTGATTAAACGCGCTGATGGCAGCGAAACTAAAACCACAGCATTATCCCGCATCGATACCAACAATGAGCTGGAATATTATCGTCATGGCGGCATTTTACAATATGTGATTCGTCACCTAATATAGGAACTAATGTAACAAGGAGTGTAACATGATTGTTCGCAATAAAAATTCAGCGGCTGCTGTGCGTGCACAAGGTGGTGAAACCACTTATGAACTCATCGGCAACTTTGAAAAAATCACTCCGCACCAAAGTGTTGCTTATATTGAATTGGAACCGGGTACAGCCGCATTAAAACATCAACACCATCACACTGAAGAAATTTTTTATATTCTTGCTGGTGAAGCCATAGCAATAATGGACGAGAAACGCAAAACACTGACTGCCGGTGATTGTGTGTTTATTCCAAAAGGTTGCGTGCACCAACTGATTAACTCCAGCGCGCATACAACACTCGTTTATTTAGCTATTTGTGCGCCAGCCTGGGTGCGCCATTCAGGAAAAAAGATCACTTAAGTGGCTTGCTTGAACTGGCTCTAAAAAACCAACTGCATTCTAAATCCAAAAAAATTCGCTTGCTGTGCTACGCCAAAACTATTGGGCGTGGCCCAAGAATGAATATACATTGCCTGATATTTGAGATGTTTTGCTGGATACCAGTTCACATCAAACGATAAGTTGCTTTCATTGCCACCATAAATATTGCGATCGCTTAAATTTAAATAACTAAATTGCGTTGAGATTTGCCACGCACCATAACGATGTTGAAGCGGTGATATCCCGACGTAACCTGAAAATTTGGGGCTAAACACACGTCTTTCACCGGTTAAAATATAACTGGCGTTAACATAATAACCATCAAAATTTAAATTCCCCAAAGCATCGGCACGTGAAATCCAATCGTGTTCATATTCACTTTCTACCGTGAATGAATTGTGTTGCCAAACAGCGCCTAAGTTACCAATCCAAAAGTTTTTGGCATTAGTAATATTCCCTGTGCCAATCAAAGCACCAATGTTATGCGCTTGTATTTCAGGAATAGCTGCAAAGTTAAATGTGTTTGAACCATCGGTGGGTTCTTCCCAACCCGATAGCACCAATGCCAATAAGTCATACTGGGTAAAAATGGGGGCGTATAATAAATTAAATGTTTTCGCTATCGGCTGTGGCGCCGGATAATGCACCCCTATGCGGGTGCTGTATTCTGCTAAGGTCAGCCACCAATCTGCTGCATTCAATTCAACTTGCCCACCTAAGCCGTGCGTGGGACTAAATGCTCCATAAGGCAAAGGCAATTCTAAAAAGTTTAGAGTTGAAGTGTCATCGGAATTCACCAAGCCCCAAATCGGTGAATATTGACCCGCCACGAAACTCACTTGTTTATTTATATCGTATTCAAAAAACACATCGTCAACTAATTTTTCCACCATTTCGTAAGAGAAAAAAAATGACAACTTCTTGGTAAAATTAATTGCCAGATAAGGCTTGCCCTCACGCCAATTACTGTTGCCCTGAAGTTGCGGCGCACCGCCAAAATACATGGCATCGGTTTGAAACAACCCCCCAATATGCAGTGTGAAATCATATCCTGGCGTACTCACTGTCGCTTCAGCCGAAGCAGCATGGGCTGCTGGATGTGAACGGCGTGTTGGACGACGCTTGGCTAACGCGCCAGTTGCAAAGGCGACTAAGAAGAGTGACAGCGCTAAAAGGTAAACATGTTGTCGCAATGTATCATCCTTGATCACACTAATACGCGATGGCTATAGCAAGATTACATCAGTATATCATAGCTACGTTGTGTGCAATCCGCTGAGAACATGGTAACTACTCAGGCACCGATGAAGATGAGCTGCAAATTGGCAAGAACGAGACAAAGTTGAACGTAAAGTTGACGCAAAAGCAGAGTGTACACATTGTACATGAGCATTTTGAGGAAACTTTTATGTTCAAGGTTGACCGTTATTGCCGATTTCAATCCATAAACTGGGGAGTTACGGAATATGCTTGCAATGGCAGATGTAAATCTCGACAATACCGAGTCTATGAAAAAAGGTTTTTTATTTTTTGCGTATCTGTTTCTGCTGTCTTGTCTTGGGCAAATTACTTCTGATATTTATCTGCCTGCTTTGCCAGCTATTCAAGCAAGTTTACGCACCACCACGCATATGGCTCAAATGTCATTAGCGCTCTTTATGTATGGCTTTGCGTTTTCACATCTTATTTTTGGACCGTTGTCAGATAGCTTGGGACGTAAACGCCCATTAATGTATGGCACCGTCGTCGCTATAGCCGCTTCCATATTGTGCCAACTCACCACCTCAATTGACTGGTTTTTAGTGGGACGAATTTTGCAAGGGATTGGCGTCGGTGCGTCCGCCGCTTTATTTCGCTCTATTTTACGCGATGTCTACAGTGGCAATAAGCTGGCTAAAGTTGGTTCCTTTTTAAGTATTTCACGCGTGGTATTATTGGCATGTGCCCCATTAATTGGCGGCTATTTGCTGCATTTTTTTGGCTGGCGTTCTTGTTTTATTTTTTTAGAAATTTACGCCGGCATTTGTTTACTGGCTACCGTTTGGATATTGCCCGAAACCAATCGCTATCAACACTTACATAAGAGCAACATTATCAGCGTGGCTAAAAACACCTGGACGGTGCTTAAAAACCCCATTTTTGTAGGCTATTCATTTTGTAACTTAGCAGCCTTTGGTGGCATTGCTGCTTGGCTTACGTCGTTGCCATTTATTTTGCAAGAAGTGGTGGGCTTAAGTCCGGTCGAATTTGGCTGGGTCGCCGCATTAGCAGGATTATTTTTTATTATCGGTGGATTAATCAACGCCATTTTAGTCGAACGCTTTGGTTTGTCTATCATGCTCAAAGTGGGTTTAGCGATTATGTTTATTGCTGGCGCCATCATGTTGGCTTTTGGACTGGATGGAAAAATAAATGTGGTTGTGATTATGGTGCCGGTCATCATTTATATAATTGGCTCGAGCATGGTCTTTTCAAATTCCTATGCGGGTGCATTTCATCCTTTTCCCAAAATTGCGGGCACTGCTGGTGCTGTATTCGGTTTTTTACAAATATTAGGTGGCGCTATTGGCAGCATGTTGATGTCTTACGCTAAAGCCTATAACCAAATTCCTTTATCCATCGTGCTGCTGGGTACTTCACTCATGGCGTTTTTGGTTGTGCTCTTTTGTGCCAAAAAAGGTGACGATTATCATTACTCCGATAAAACCGTTTAGCTACTTCATTGTTTCAATTCTTTTTGCACAAAACGAAACTGTATAAAAATGGTGATAGGAATAGCAATGGCGTGAGGAATCAATGCTAACTTCATAAACATGCCACTTTGCAAGTGCAACAAATCAATCACTCGCAGCAAAAATGAATTGGTGGTGTGCAGCGCTGGATTAAAATGCGGGTAAAAATAAGAAAACAACATAGCCACAGAAAATAACGGCAATTCCAAACCGCCTGATAATGAACTCAAATACAAGCGTTTGGTGTGACACTGCACCGTAAACACCATTACTGCGGCGGTTAAACGCGCTAAGATCACATAAAGATAAAATGGATAAAATAAATCGAATTTAATCGCAAACACCAGCAGCATGGGCACAAAATAAATGTTATCCAACGCATGATCGAGAAAACCGCCGTACTCTGAAGTCTGGTGTGTAAGTCGAGCGTGGATGCCATCTAATGCATCAAAGGCGAACCATAAAAAATTAAACAAAATCCAATACAAGTAGGCAGCCGGGGTTTGCACATAATAAAGCAATGCAGTGCCAATCAAACCAAATATAAACGCCACGATGGTTATTTGATTAGGCTTGACTGATTTAGGAATCAGCGGTGCGAGATAACTCAATAAATAATACATGCCACGATAGACAAGATCTTTATAGTCATCTGGGATCACTAACTTTTTAGTTGTCATACCCGAGTCCCTGCAATAGTTGGACGGCTTTGCTGATATTGCGCCACCGCCTGAATAAACGCTGTAATGTCTTGTTGATATAAATCACCAATGCAGGCCAAGCGAAATGTATTGGCAATATCTAACTTCTTCGGATAAATGGTAAACCCTCTGGCGTAGAGATAATCATGAAAATCATCAAACTCATAGGAGTGTGTAGTGGGAAACTGCACCGTTACCAGCATATGCGATTGTCGATCGGCCGGTGTAACACAACGAAATCCCAAACGCTCTAATCCGGCGAGCAAACAAGCATAATTACTATGATAGCGTTGAATGCGCCCAGCTAGCGTTTCCGAAAATAATTCATCCAACGCTTGGCGCATGGCATAAGCCACCTGCACCGCTGGCGTAAATGGTAATTGTCCTGTTGCTGCAAACGTTTGCTGCTGTTGCCACAAATCAAAATAATACGAACGCGCGCAATTTTTAGCGGCAATTAACTTGTTGTTGTTGGCAATAACAAAGGCAATGCCTGGCATTCCTTGCAAACATTTATTTGCGCTTGAAGCTAAAAAATCAATATTGTCTTTAACAATATCAATTTCGCACCCAGCAAAACTCGACATCGCATCAACGATAAAGCCGCAATTCGCCGCCTTACACACTTCACCTACGGCATTGATTGGATTTAAAATACCGCTCGATGTTTCATGATGCACCATGGCTAAATACGCCACGTTGGTTTCTTGTTTTAAAACAGCGGCTATTTTTTCTATCGCTAACGGTTCACTGTAATCAAAAGCAATCTCAATTACTTCAATATGATAACGCTTTGCCATATCAATAATGCGCTGCCCGTAAGCCCCATTATTAATGACCACCAACTTTTTGCCATTAGGTATTAACGAACTGACACACGCTTCTACCGCACCGGTGCCGGACGACGTAAACAAAACAGCATTATAAGCGTTGGCTGGTGCTTGCACTACTTTAAGCAAATCTTGGCAAATGCCTTTTAGAAGTGTCGTAAATTCCTGTTCACGATGACAAATATCCGGCACCAACAAAGCTTGCTTCACTGCTTGCGATGTTGTTAAGGGGCCGGGATTTAATAAAATATTGCGCTTCATACTCTGCTCTCTTTTGCATACAGTTGTTTCGCACGCGCTAAATGCTCAACGGTGTCAATCTCACACCATAATAACTTTTCAATTTTTTCACAAAAAACAGGACGCAACTGCGTCAAGCGTACCAAACCGTCTTCTTCATAATGCCCTGCATTCAGCAACGCCGGTTCTTTTTCCAATAATGTCACCAGCGCACGATAGTCTTGCAAACTGAGTTTGTTGATGCCAACAAATTCACCGATGATCGTTTGTGCCGCCAATTCAGTTGCATCTTTGCTCATATCAATTAAATAATTGTTATTAGCGCTCACGAATACTTCATCACCCGAAGCCGTTTTACCACTCACTAAAATCGCTGCTGTATGAGGTGTAGCCATTATTTCTTTGATTGCGCGGGCTTCAAAAAATAAATCCGATTCTAAAATCAGCGTATCTTCCTTAATCCATTCTTTCGCGCAATACAATGAACGCAAGCTGCTGGTGGTAGCAAATGCCGCATTATAAATTAACGCTACATTCGGCAGTGTCTGCACCAATTCTTCATAATAATGAGATCCAAAACCGACGACCAATAAAATATCCTGAACACCATGCGCCATCAGCTTTTCGATTGATTGCACAATAATCGGCTTGTCACCTAACTGTATAAGTCCTTTTGGCAATTCATGATGATGACGAATACGTATGCCTTGACCCGCTGCTAAAATCACAGCTTGCATGATTGAATCCCAAGCTCGCGCATAAATTCATGTTTATTCTCCATGGGTGTCGTTTGCGGACGACCCAAATCAGCGCGCGAATAAGGGTAGCACTTAACCCACAACATCAAGGGCCCTTGCTGAAATTGTTTAAACGCACGCTCAAAATCGGCTAATGTTTGGGTTTTTATCGCCTCAACGTAACCGCATGCCGTAGCTACGGCAGCTAAATCCACATGTGATGACAACGTTTTTTGCGATCCCGTGGATTCATAGGCATTATTATCAATTAACACATGCAATAAATTTTTTGGTTGCTTATAACCAATCGTCACTAACGCTTCCATACGCATTAAACACGCGCCGTCGCCATCAATTAAAATAACGCGTCGCTGTGGTTGTTGTAGCGCAATGCCTAACGCAATACTCGCTGCACAACCCATTGATCCCACGGTTAAAAAATCTTTACCATGACTCTGACCAAGTTGCTGACGAATTTCATATAATTCACGTGACGTTTTGCCGGTGGTGGTAACAAATATATCGTCTGCTTGCGCCTGTTTCACCAGTGTGTGCAGTAAGGTTTCGCGCAGCACACTGTGTGGCGGAATTGTTTTCGCGGCTTGTTTAACTTTATTACTCACAATCGCTGTTCGCGGAAATAAAATGGCAAATGGTGATTGGTGTTTTTCAAAATGCTGCGCTGCGCGTTCAAAAATGGCATTCATGATTGTCAAATCGGCATCAACCAACGCATGCGGAATACCCATTAAATCCAACAGCTGCGGCGTGATTTCACCCATGCGCTTATGTTGTGGTTCATCCTTTTCTCCAGGCACGGCCCGCCAACCAATTAATAACAAAGCTGGAATTGAATAAATATACGCGTCCAACAAACTCGTAAGTGGATTGATGGCATTGCCCAAACCGGAGTTTTGCATATACACCACCGGCACTTGACCACTAGCTAAATGCACCCCTGCCGCTAACGCACACGACTCACCTTCGTTATTGGTAATGACATGATTAAAACGCGCATCTTTATTCGCTTCATTGATGAAATCTTTAAACACGCTATCTGGCACACCCGTCATAAAAGTGTGGTTGTATTTCAACAGTAAATCAATGAGAGCTTGAGGGGATAGCATGAAAATCTCGCTTTTTTTGACTACGATTAATATCTTTTTCAATCACAGCAATGTCCGTTAAATTATGCACTTCAGACCAACCTTGGTTAAGCTCCAATGCTTCAACAGGCACACCATTTTTAATTAAATAATTAATTAAGGTATTGAAATCTACGGCTTCCATTTTGTTTTCCGCAGCAATTGCATCATAGGCGGCAATTAATAATTCAGCGCCGCGTTTAGAAAATTTCGCAATACCAATAAATTCATGTGTGGCTTTTTCTAATGGTACATTACTGCCGAGAGTAGCCACATATTCTGTTACCACATTAGGTTTGCGCAAGCTTTGTCTATCTGCTACATCTAAAATCACTAAATCGGTGGTGGGTTTAATGGTTTGACGCGTATCTAAATTAAATGAACTGTCAACAAGCAACAATATATCTTGCTCTGCATCCAACAAATAATTTTGTAACAACTTTTTATCAAAAATAATATCGCCGAAAATCATGATAAAACCTTCTTTAATTTTATCACGCAATAACAATAGTGAATCCGCAACTTTTGTACTAGCAAAATTCTGGTTATGCACAATAGATAACTCGACTTGAGGTAATTCAGTATGCGCAAATCCAGAAACAAAAATAATTTCTTTTAACCCCACTTCTTTCAAGCGTGAAACTTGCAGCTCAAGTAAAGTTGAGCCTGCAATTTTAACACTGCTCACGGGTAAATTATCAATTTTTGTGCCAATAAAACCAGTAGGTTGGCCCGCCCCCAGCAATACCACTGGCGTTGGTTTTTTGC
>JBGTHB010000165.1:0-10932 GCA_041746415.1 Coxiellaceae bacterium
CTGTGGTTTGTTTCGCATTGACTAAATAACCAATGCGCATTTCATGCAGCGGTTTATTTTCTACGGGCAAGTTAAATGGCATGACATAAGGATCTATGCCATCTGGGCCTGCAATAATAGGCAATACCAACCTCAAATCCTCAACATATCTCGCCATAGGACCTGGGGTATAAAATATCATGTTCATACCCCCATCAATAGGTACATTGCCTACGCAAGAAATTAAATGCTGCGTTGGCTTAATCCCGGCAATACCAGAGAAATGTGCAGGCAAGCGGATACTGCCAGCACCATCTGTACCAATACCGAATGCAGAACCACCACTTGCTATAATTGCGGCTTCGCCACCACTGCTTCCACCAGGCGTTTTAGAAAAATCATAAGGGTTCTTTGTTAAGCCATAAACGTCATTATCTGTTTCAAAAGCGGGGCCTAATTCAGGCATATTGGTAATTCCAATCACAATAGCACCCGCATTTTTTAGTTTAGCCACAATAGATGCATCGCTATTACATTTATAGTTATTAAAAGCTAATGAACCACGCGTAACAATAAAATCTTTTACTTTTATGTGATCTTTAATGGTGATCGGCAATCCGTGCAACTTACCAGTTACTCCCCCTTTTGCTAACTGATCATCAGCAAGCCTCGCTTTTGCTAGGGCAACTCCTGAATCTAAACGCTGCACAACTGCATTTAATTGAGGATTTACTTGGTCTACCCTTTTTAAATAAGCTTGCATAACTTCAACGCAAGAATAAGTTTTATTTTTAACACCTTTTAATAAAGCGACAGCAGATAATGTGGTTAAGTCAGACATAAACTCTCCTAAAAATTAATAATTAAGCATTTTCTTAATAAATTGAAAAAACACTCAGACACACTAACTACTTTTTATGTCTGCCAACTCGCACGTTGGTGTATTTTGATATTTAAAAAGATACGTCGCATTTCGCCCAATCGAAATACCAACTACAATGCCACTGAGCACGATGGCAACCCATTTAAAAATAGCTGTCGCAGCAATACCTATATGTGCATCAATTGAAAAATGAATAAAAAATTCGATTAGAAAAACCAACATCAACATAATTAACATCGACATGCTGCCCGGGATTTGAACTAAATATCGGTCTTTGTCCGCTTTCACCTCTGTATTTCTTACTTGCCAATGCCCTACTCCAAAACCAATTAATGCGCCCGCTATCAGTAGCACTAAACTAAGTACCGAAAAATGAAACAACTGACTTGCTCCACGCAAACTCATGTAAGTGAATACAATCGGCACAATCAATAAACGCTTAACTGAAACCACACGTGTTTGACAGCGCTTAATGCCCATATACAGCAACACAAAAAATAATATTATTACCCAACTTGGCACACCGAACATTATCCACCTCATTTACTGGTAGCACACCGCCCCATTTTGAGACACACCAGGATTACCCTTATCAACACCACGTGCTTTTAGCACGGATCACAGAAAACTCATAACCCAAGGCATTATGCTTTTAAGTGTCATAGTCATACCATGTCAATAGGCTCATTTCAATTTAGGGATTCGATACTGGACCCAACTGCGCATGTAACTCAGCAATTCAAGGCATAAACGGCAAGCCCTACCAACAGCATCAACTTAATCAATATGTTAAAATATCCAAACCATACATAAGCGAAAAGGAAAAATAAAATGAACACAGCACAAAATAAAAAACATATATATGGCTACTTAAACCAAGATCATGAAAAAATAAAATCTCTGCTGAATAAAATTGAAAGCTTAGGTAACGAAGAAAGCGCTGAAAAAACCGCTTTGTTTAACGAATTGAAAAAAGTGCTTATTCTTCACAGCGAAGCAGAAGAAAAAGTATTTTACCACGCACTAGAAAATCATAGTCAGACAAATGCAAAAGCAAAACACGGCAAAGAAGAACATCATGAAGCAGAAAAATTGTTAAGTGAATTAACATCAAATACATTAAAAGGTGCGGCCTGGCAACAAAAACTATTAAGTTTAAAAGAAGCGTTAAAACATCACATCGAGGAAGAAGAAAACGAAATGTTTAAAGGCGCTAAGCGTGTTTTAAATGAAGCACAAGAAAAAGAGATGGCGAGCGAGATGAGTGAAGCGAAAGCTCGTTTGCAAGAAAGCGAGGATATACAGACGCGAGAGTGATATGCAATAAAAATCAGCGTCACAGCTTCTCTGGTCATCAGAAATCCCTGTCAGCCGATGTCGGAGCAACAATAGACACGCACAATTACGGCATTGAGGCGCAAGTTAAAAATCTTCAAAAAAATGGACTAATGCAAGGCGATACAAGTTATTCAAATACTATCAGGTTTGATTTTTAGTTTAGTGAGCTACGCCTATTTAGACCATGCAGAACCTTTAATCACACTAAAAAACATAAAGACTTATTTCGCAAAGCAGCTTATAACATGTTGCTAGAATTTTTAAGCGGTGGGTGAGCTAATTTTTTTTTAAGGTTTTGTGTTTAATCTACTAACCCAAGATAAAAAGTGTGACATGAGGTCTGAAACACAAGTATTGCGTCGCTAAAGAGAGAAAAAATGAGACGAGAAATTAAAGATCATTTAAAAGCGTTAGCAATACCGTTGCTGCAAGGCACATTACCAGATGGTACTTTAGAAGAGTTGGCTCAATATCGAGACTCCTTAGAAAGCTGGCACGCACTCAGGACAGGTGCTCAAGCCGATAAAGCGGCATTAACTCAGCTAATGAAAGAAATCAGAGCTGAACTTCAACCACCTAGCACCAAGCGAGAACAATTATTCCTATATTTTTTTAATTCATTTTTGCCTCCGGAATTCACTGATGACCCCAAGCTAAATTATTCAGAAGAATTTATGCGCTTAGCACAAGAACAGCCGAATGAGAAAGAAGACGCCGCTGCATACGGCCGAGCGATGAATTGTTTTGCATGTGCATTTAACATCATTGGAATCAGCCCTTGCCTGGTTGAAAAAAATGACATAAACGCTGCGAAATATGTTTATTTTCTCTGCCGAGCAACTTGGCATGGGCAGCCTGTACTGATGCATGAGCTTAATGATTTTCTTAGCGCTACTGGCTCAAACTGGCTTAATCAATATTATCCTGCAGCCGGTCCGTACTTGATTGATTTTATTTGGAATGCCTCGTTAAGCGGCCAATCTCCTCGCCCTGAAGAACTATTTCATGCTATTTATGAGGAGAAGGAGCCAGACCTTTATCATCTTTATCCATATATACGCTTCCATTTTAACAATGTTATAGTACAAAAAATTTTAAAAATTAATGACCTTGACGTCTTAAGCAGAATTATTACACCCGATAGCTTACTGATGAAAAATTTAATGCTTAAGGAGGATAGACTTACATTAATTAAAAATTTTAAACGTAAAATAAGGAACAGAGTCGCTATGGTGTCATTACTAGTTGGGCAAGCAAGCGCTGACAGCGAATCTTATTTCAGTCGTCTTCCGCATCGTTTATGTTTGCATATAATATCACTATCTGTAAGTAGTGAAAATTTTATAGTCACTTGCAAATCCCACATTTATTTTAGATGGGCAAGCTTGCCTCGAACATTAAGACCAGTTGCTATGCGATTTTTTGAATATCGTTGTTACTTTGAATTTGATATAAATCAAAGAAGGCAAAGACAGTTAAATGACGGCCGATCTGAGTATAAGTCTTGTCGTTTTACGGGTAAAAACGAAATGTCCATCCGTGTTTTCAGCCAATCAATACATAAAATAAGCCAACCGCCTGTTAGGTTGGAAAAAGACTTAGTTGCTGTAAATGAAATCTTAATAATTTTTATTGGATTTCAAGAAAAACAAAAACACCAAATGGTGACTGTGGGCTATGTCAATAAAGTGATTACGCATAAAAACCCTCAAGGAGTGTTGGCTTGCTTGAATTTTTTAATTAAACAAGAATGTCTTGCAAAAAATGGCCGCGACGCAGGCAAACTATCGGATAAATATTCGGTTTTATCATTGCTTTTAAATATTGACATAGCTCAATTGTGCATCGTATTTAGCGGTTTAGAAAAAATAGGTTATTGCGCGTCTCGTTATGGTCTTCGGGTTATTATCCGTTTGCTTAATCGTGGACATGATGAGAGCTATTTGAGGGACTTTGTTACTGTCGTTAATTTTTGTGTTAATCGACAGAAAATTCAGTTCGGTTATAACTGGACTGAAAAACTTTTACTTAATCCAGAAACAGTAGTCAGTATTCTTAAGAGAATTTCCAATCTCGAGCCCATTGAAAGAGAAGCAGTTATGGCTGCATTGTCTACTTTAAATTACTTATCCCACACGACAGACAAAAGAATTGGACTGCTTTTGAAAATAAGTGCGGCAAACGCGCTTTGCCATCCCGATATATATGAAAAACTGGATCAGGAAAATATAACAAGAATTTTTGATCGCTATCAATCTGATGAAAAGTCAACCGAAGAAGATCCACCAAATCTAATCGCCTCTCTCAGAAATTAATTTTGCATTGCAACGCCATGTCAGCAGAAGTTTTTCATTGAGCCTAACAACTTCTTGCCAGTTTTATCACTGCCACATAGTACATTCGGGGAGTGTGCACATCTTTATTATGCAACGCAATATAGCACTAACCTTTTGTGCTACTGCCATAATCCACAGAACAATTACCATGTTTGTCCCAAGCCAAATAAAATAAGGCCATCAGCATAATCAAACCACCTAAGACATTAAACCACAGCAAATGACTGGGAAAAAATGGCCGCGACACTATCACTAAAAATACCGGCGCTAACAATGAAAAAGCATTCAATTGCCAAAATGGAATGAGTTTTAAACTGCGCATATAAGCAAAAAAAGATAAGGCAAAACACAGCATTGAAACGACGGTAAAGAACACACCCAAAAAAGTAAAATTTGCGTGCTGGCTAGCTGGATGAATCACAATATAAATACCATAAAACAGTAGCCCAACAATATTAATATGCAGTAACAACTGCGCTGGCCGCAACACCACTTGATTTTTTTTAATAATAGCGTTCGCCACGGCATACATGAGCGACGACACTAGCGCCAATAAAGCAAAATCAAAATAAAAATTCACATGCGCCGGTCGATAAACAAACAATGTCCCTCCCATGATAGCCACAAAAATGAGCATGAATTGCAGCTTGGTTAGCTTCTCATAAAAAAACCATACCGCAAAAAAAGTAGTAAAGATCACATAACTACGCGACAACATTGACATAGTTACAGGTGTGAGTTTCGCCACAGCGCCAATAAAACAAACATTGCCAATTAAATAAATCAAGGCTATCGGTAAAATCACGCGAAAATACAGACCCACATCTTTAAAAAAACGCCACCACTCGAAAAACAAACATAACATAATAACAGTGAGCGAACCGCCAAATAACACCAGACCTATTGGCAATAACTCTAATGCAAACTTAGATAAAAACACTGACATCGCCGTGCCTAAGCTTGCGGCAATCGCTAATAAAATGCCAAGTGAATAGGGTTTCATTTAATAATATTTAATAAAAAGGTCGATCGTTAAAATAGCCACAATGGTAACATAAATTGGTTTAATGATCCTATGGCCATTAAAAATAACCATGCGTGCGCCAATATGCGAGCCAATTAACTGCCCTACTGCCATAGTTAAGCCAATGACATAATTCACGCTACCGCCAAATATAAACCATACCAGCCCAGCTAAATTGGCAACCACATTTAACGGCTTGGCAATGATGGTCGACTTCACTATGTCTAAGCCTAAAACCACCATAATGCTAAACACTAAAAACGAACCCGTGCCCGGACCAAAAAATCCATTATAAAATCCAATCGACAAGCCAAATAAAATATAAAACCATTTTTTGGATAACTTTGGCGTGCGTGTTTCATTGCTCGGCCGTGGCGAAAAGATAGTATAGAGTAGGATCATGGCCAACAAAATTGGAATTATTTTTTGTAATGTGTGGGGATGGAGGATCTGCACCGCAATCGCACCCAGTGTCGAACCGATGGCCAACATCAGTAAACCAAAACCAATTTCTTTTAGCGTAAACTGCTGGCGTCGAAAAAAATGTGCGGATGCGTTAAATTCACCAAACACCGCTTGAAATTTATTGGTGCCAAGCACAGTAGCAGGATTAAGATTGCAGTTTAACAAAGCCGGCAACGTCAATAAGCCTCCGCCGCCTGCTAGTGTATCAATAATGCCAGCTATCAGTGCCACTAAAAACAATAAGAAATAACTGTGTAGCGGCAATAAATTAGCTATGATGTTCTTTAAGCTCTTTCATTGCATCCGCTTTACTTTTACCCACACACACCACTTCTGCTGTTGCGATATGGCTACCAATGTTTTCATCCGCGGCGGGTATGGCAACCTGGATTGAAAAATTATTCACTTTTTTGAAGTCAATATAATTATTGTTAATGGTATGCCACTCTGGATGCAAGCGATTAAAATTAAATCGTTCGCGGCGTATATTCATACTGCATTTTTTAGTATCGAACTCAGGATAATGCTTAGGGTTATCTGCATAAGTGGTATAAAGAGGAGCCACATCAATCAAACCAGTAGGCTGAGCAGAAAAATTGAATTCAAAAACACACTCGCCAATGTAGTATCTTCCTAAACTTGGATCGCTCTCAATATAAGCTGTGCACTTGGGTCGCATCTTATAAAATGAATTCTCAACTGTACGCGCTTTTGCTGCAAACAATGTAGGCATTATCGCTAAACACGTTAAGAAAATGACTATTTTTTTCATTATTACTCCCTAAACAAACAATTCCGTCGCCAATAGTATAAAATATTTTCTTACTTGGTGCGAGATGTTAGTATCCACTGATGGCTGGCAAAAGGATTAACCATTGAGTAAGTTAACAAAACAACAAAAGAAACTCATCTTTTTATCCAGCATCGGCGGCCTGCTTGAGTTTTACGATTTTATTATTTACGCACTCTTTGCGGGTTACCTTGCCCAAAACTTTTTTCCTCTTCACAACCATGTCACTTCATTAATTTTCACTTTTGCCACCTTTGCAATCGGTTACCTCATCCGACCATTAGGCGGTGTCATTTTCGGTCACTTCGGTGATAAGTCTGGGCGCAAAACGACGTTCACCATTACTGTATTTATGATGGCCATCTCCACTTTTTTAATTGGTGTGCTGCCTACTTATCACCAAGTCGGCATCTTAGCGCCAATATTATTAATTCTGATGCGCATGGGCCAAGGTTTTTCAGTAGGTGGCGAAGTTCCCGGAGCAATCACTTATTTAAGTGAAACTGCAGAAAAACACAAAGGCTTTGCCTGCGGCATTATTTTTTGCGCTCTCGTTTCTGGCATTGTACTGGGCCTGGCGGTCAATACCTTACTCAATGCCGTTTTTACCCAAGCTGACATCATTGATTGGGCCTGGCGTCTTCCTTTTTTCCTGGGTGGCATACTCGGCACCACCAGCTATTTTTTAAGAAGACGCTTTTATGAATCTCCTTTATTTAAGTCAATCCAGGATGATCTATCACATTTCCCCATGGTGGAGTCTTTCCAATCTTACTTTCACCCACTTGCCAAAGGATTTTTTTTGGTCGCAATGGGCAGCAGCATCACCACTTTATTATTTCTTTTTACACCATCTTACCTCACCAAAGTGCTGCACTACTCCGCCTCTGAAGTAACCTGGCAAATCACAATTGGCCTTTTTATCTCTGCCATCTTGATTGTGTTTCTCGGCGCCTGGACGGATCGAGTTAATAAAAAATATATTTTATTTTTTCTCTCGGTGTGCACTTTGTCTTTTGCCTACCCTATCTTTTCCTTTTACGAACAACACATCGCTTTATTTGTGCCAATCGCACTGAGTGTGTTTTTACAAACGTTAGCCTGGGGCACCATCCCTGCCACGTTGGCTGAGTTATTCCCCACCAAAATTCGCTACTCCGGCATTGCTCTATCCTACAATTTAGCATTCGCGTTTTTTGCCGGCTTAGCTCCATTTGTTGCTTTGCTTTTAATTCACTATACGGGCTTATTGGCTTCGCCAAGCTACTACCTGCTCTTTACAGGCTGCCTTGGTTTAATTGGCTCGCTTATCTAACAAAATTGCTTAACCTAATACCTGAAATAGTGATATAGTCGCGCCCTTATGAGTAACATTAATCGCATCGAAACAATTCGTAATATCGCCATCATCGCCCACGTCGATCATGGCAAAACCACACTAGTCGACAAACTATTGCAGCAATCCCATACCTTGGATGCGCGCAAACAGTATGGCGAACGCATCATGGACTCCAATGACCTGGAGCGTGAGCGCGGCATTACCATCCTGGCTAAAAATACGGCTATTCGCTTTGAAGATTATCGTATCAATATTGTCGATACACCTGGACACGCCGACTTCGGTGGTGAAGTGGAACGCATTATGTCGATGGTCGACAGCGTTTTATTATTAATTGACGCCGTTGATGGGCCAATGCCACAAACGCGTTTTGTGACGCAAAAAGCCTTCCTGCGTGGTTTAAAACCTATTGTCGTGGTAAACAAAATTGACCGCGAAGGCGCACGCCCTGATTGGGCCGTGGAGCAAGTATTTGATCTATTTGATAACCTTGGCGCCACTGACGAGCAATTAGATTTTCCTGTGATTTATACGTCTGCCTTAAATGGTTTTGCCACTAAAGATTGGCATCATCACACTGATAATATGGAAGCACTATTTCGAGCCATCATAGAATACACACCAGTACCAAAAGTGGATGCGAATGGTCCACTGCAAATGCAAATCAATTCATTGGATTACTCAAGCTATGTGGGTGTGATTGGTATTGGTCGTATTCAGCGCGGCACCATTAAACGCAATATGCCAGTCACCATCATTGATGCTAAAGGCAACACGCGCAATGCACGTATATTACAAGTGTTAGGCTATTTAGGCTTAGACAGAACCGAAGTAGAAAGCGCGAGCGCCGGTGATATTGTGGCGGTCACGGGATTAGAGAAGCTCTCTATTTCAGACACGCTCTGCGACCCGCAATCACTTGACCCACTGCCGCCGCTTTGCGTTGACGAACCAACTATCAGCATGATTTTTCAAGTCAACGATTCACCACTTGCTGGTCGTGAAGGAAAGTTTATAACAAGCCGTCAAATTAAAGAGCGCTTGGATCGTGAGTTAATTCATAACGTGGCATTACGCGTAGAACAACAACAAGATCGCGATAAGTTTTTAGTTTCTGGTCGTGGTGAATTACATCTTTCTATTTTGCTTGAAACCATGCGCCGTGAAAATTACGAACTAGCGGTTAGTCCACCTCAAGTTATCTACAAAGAAATTGATGGTCATAAGTGTGAACCATACGAAAACCTTATGGTGGATATTCAAGAAGGACACCAAGGCTCGATTATGGAAGCCTTAGGCGAACGCAAAGCACAACTGGAAAATATGACGCCGGATGGTAAAGGTCGTGTGCGCTTAGATTATAAAATTGCTACCAACGCCCTACTTGGCTTTCGCACTGATTTTATGACCATGACTTCTGGCAGTGGCATCATGGCCAGTGTGTTTGCTGAATACGCTCCAGTATCTGGCGAAAAAATTAAAAAACGCCGCAACGGTGTGCTCGTTTCAATGTGTGTTGGTAAAGCAACCGCCTACTCGTTGTGGAATCTGCAAGAACGCGGCCGTATGATTATCGGCCCACAAACCGAAGTATACGAAGGTATGATTGTTGGCATCCATTCACGCGGCAATGATTTAGTAGTAAATGTTATTAAAGGCAAAAAGCTCACTAACGTGCGCGCTTCTGGTACTGATGATGCCATTATTCTCACACCACCGATTAATATGAGCTTAGAACAAGCGTTGGATTTTATTGCTAGCGACGAACTAGTTGAGATCACCCCGCAAAATCTACGTTTCCGCAAAAAATTCTTGAAAGAAACGGATCGTAAGCGCGATAAAGATTAGACGGAGAATGCAACCTTACTTAAAAGCTGCCTGAGCAATAATCACGTAACAGCAGCACAAAAATTCACGTTTGGCGCGCTTGCACGACTTTGTCTTATTTTGCTTTTTTTCACTTGTCTTACGTGCGATTCTCGTTGCTCATGCAAAATCAGCGTCCAGCTGATTTTGTCGAACCGGCTTAATACTATGTCGGAGGTTCTCATCCTCCCGTTTGCTAAAATAAAAAAACCCACTATCGTGGGTTTTATTTATTTGGCGCGCCCGGAGAGATTCGAACTCCCGACCGCTCGGTTCGTAGCCGAGTACTCTAATCCAACTGAGCTACGGGCGCAGTAATTTGAGGAAGTGATTATACGGTATGCTTGCGGGTTGTCAAAGAAATAAAACCATATTGTTCAGCAATTTGCCGGCAATTAAGCATTTGCATATTGCGTTTGCGATGTTATTATCACCAATCTTTAATGTCGTTGCATGTAGGTTAGGTACCCAAAAGGGCACGAGCAACTTAGGTTAATTTCGCAGTGGGATTAGATTGATAGAGTTTATTAACTCCACAGTGCGTGTGGTTGGGTTGAGTCTTCGAAGCCCAACACAATGTTGCATTGTTGTGGATCGCCACGGTTATTGCATTCCCTCGCGATGACATATGTGGATGTACTGGATACAGTTTAAATTTGGAGAGATGGGTGAGTCGGCAGAGACAAATTGCCAATTTGTCCCGACGAACGCCTGACAGGATGTCAGGCCGTGGTGCGATTAGCGAAACTACAAAAATAAGTACACGGATGTACTGGATACAGTTTAAATTTGGAGAGATGGGTGAGTCGGCAAAGACAAATTGCCAATTTGTCCCGACGAACGCCTGACAGGATGTCAGGCCGTGGTGCGATTAGCGAAACTACAAAAATAAGTACACGGATGTACTGGATA
>JBGTHB010000166.1:0-10659 GCA_041746415.1 Coxiellaceae bacterium
TAGCGTTTATTCCAATTTAATTTAATTGCTAATTGTTCTTCACCATTAATAATGGTTTTAAATACAATTCCGTGATCCGTAATAGCACTGGCATCGGAACCAGCAACGGGACTGGTTAAACCAAAACAAGGAATTTCTTCACCTGTGGCTAAGCGCGGTAAATAATGTTCTTTTTGTTGTTCTGTTCCATAGTGCAATAATAATTCGGCTGGTCCTAACGAATTAGGAACACTTAACACGGTAGCCACCGAAACACTGACTGAAGCCACTTTTGAAATAATTTGAGCATGCGCCAAAGCTGAAAACGCTTTTCCGCCATACTGTTTAGGTATGATTAAACCAAAATAACCGTGCTGCTTAAGATGATCCCAAACAGCTTGAGGGATTTCGCGTTGTAACTGACAAATATTCCAATCTGAAATAAGGCTGCAGAGCTGTTCAACTGGGCCACTTAAAAACGCTTGCTCTTCCGCACTTAAGTTATTTTTTGGCATTTTCGTCAATTTCTGCCAGTTTGGCATTCCAGCAAACAGTTCTGCTGACCAATCCAAATCACCCGCATTAAGTGCTTCTTGTTCTGTCTTCGACATACTAGGCATGAGCTTTTTATACAATCCAAAGATGCGATTGGAAATTAACCCGCGCCGCAAAGGAGTAATATTCAAAAAGCCAAACACCACCAACCAAATTAACCACAACACCACCAGGGTCATCGTGGTTAAGTGTGCAAAAATCGAAACGACAAACAAAAACACAAAGAGGCCAAGCGTCCATACTTTGAGTGAAGCACGATTATAAGAAAGCGCACCAAACACAAGCAGAATAAAAAGAAACCACAGTAAAGCTAACATGTGCTAATCACTCCTTCATAAAATTTCAATTATCAATACAATAACTAAAGGTACTAATTGCATTAACGCATTATCATCGACCCATTTAAAATTAGGCCGCTCAACCAATAAAATAATAGGCGCCATAATTAAGGCATACCACCACGCTGTCCCCAGCCAAAATGCCGCACCCCACCAAATCAATAGCAACACCATTAAACCTACAACGCTAACCAACAAGCTTGAACAATGAAAGCAGCGCAATTCGCCTAATAACGGGTCCACAAACGCGCACGACCAAATGATTGGAATAGCCACAGCCGCACTGGGAGAAAAAATTAACACCAGTCCAAGTGCAAACAAACCCCAGGCGAACGAAGAAATTTGTTTACGCTCATAATCACGATGACCCCACACCGTGATTTTCAAACTTAATCGCAGTAATTCAATTACAACACTGGCTACAACTAACCATACAACCAGCCGCCGTGGTTGACCAAAGTGATAATACAACAATGGAATAATAGCTAAACCAAGATGAACCACACGGCGCAACCAATAACCAAATTGGCCGCCGCAAGTATGGTGTGTTTGAATCCGTATTACTTTGTCCATGTAGCCAATAAAACAGTTATTTATTTAACGCAGCAAATTGTTTGGAATTCGGATAATTCTGCGCCAAGATTTTGTAGCTTTGATTAGCCAACTTAGTTAAGCCCAGTGCACGATAAGACTTAACCATCATCGCCAATGCGTCAACCACCGCGGGTGACCCATCATAATGCTGCACCACGAAACTCGCGCGATTAGCGGCTGCTACATAAGCATCATGCTGCAAATAAAAATCACCAATAATTAATTCACGTTGCGCCATCATATTGCGAATATAACGCATGCGTAATTCAGCATTAGGGGTGTAGGGGCTATCTGGAAAGTAATGCGCTAAGGTGCCAAACGACACAAACGATTGCTCCATGGTGCTAATGTCACGTTGCGCTGGACTGATCCCCGCTTGGCGCTGCATCCACGATAAACCTTCGCTAAACCCAATCAAACCCTTCATATAATAAGCGTAATCCACATTCTGACCACGCGGATAAAGATGCGTATAACGATCAGCTGCCGCAATCGCTGAAACATCATCGTCATCCATATGATAGGCATATATAATATCGAGCTGCGCTTGTTGAGCGTAAGGACCAAATGGGTAAATCGCATTTAGCGCTTCTAAGTATTTCACCGCATCGTGATAATGCTTATCCGCTAATGCTTTTTCACCGCTAACGAACAACGTGCCAGCAGGTGTGCTACGATATGCCGCGAACGGATCTTGGTTTTCATTTGAGCAACCAAACAATAATAATAGAACCGGTAGGAGAAAAAGCAGTTTGCGCATAATTTAAGCATCCTTAGATCTAAATGGAGGCCATTATAGAGGATTGATGCCGCTGCTGTCATCTTTATGAGTAAATCAATTGAATTAAAAAATAGTATCCCATCCTCATTGCATGGCTCGCGTCTTGACGCGGCCCTAGGGCAATTATTTCCAGATTACTCCCGCAGCCAATTCAAACTGTGGATCGAAAGCAATGCGGTTAAGGTTAACAACGAAGTTGTCACGAAACCCAAAACCAAAGTGAACACCGATGATGTAATTCATATCGAAGCCGTGCTTGAGGCACGTGAAAACTGGCAACCACAAAATATTCAGCTTAATGTTTTATTTGAAGACGCCGATATACTCATTATTAACAAACCAACTGGTTTAGTCGTTCACCCTGGCGCAGGAAATTACGACCAAACCATGGTAAATGCGTTATTGCATTTTGACCCTGAATTACAAAGCGTACCACGCGCTGGTTTAATTCACCGCTTGGATAAAGATACTACTGGATTATTAGTTATTGCGCGTAATTTAAAATCGCACCATGCGTTAATTAATATGATGAAAGAACGTTTAATTAAACGTTACTATTTAGCGTTAGTACATGGTGTGATTAATGTCGGCGGCACCATTGATAAACCCATTGCGCGTCACTCACAACAACGCACCAAAATGGCCATTATGGAAAGCGGTAAGCCGGCCATCACGCATTACAAAGTACAAGAAAAATTTACCTATCACACGTTACTGGCGGTACAACTACAAACCGGTCGCACGCATCAAATTCGTGTGCACATGGCGTCAATTCAACATCCCATTGTGGGCGATGCCGTTTACGGCGGCAAACGTTTGCCGCAAAAAGACTTAACCGCTGAGGCAAGACAGGCTATTTTACATTTTAATCGCCAAGCATTACACGCCGAAAAACTGAGTTTCACTCATCCATTCAGCGACCAACCGCTGGAGTTTATCGCGCCGTTGCCAGATGATCTGCAGCAACTCATTAATTCTCTCAAGTGAAATAATAAATTCAACCAAATTCAGTCTAATACTGACTTAATATTTGCAGTTGAAAATAGCGCCCAAGTAAGAGGGGAAATAAATTGCGTCACGATTTTAATTATGCTGGACTCGAAGAAGTTCAAACTGAGTTGGACACTTTACTCACAACACTGGCGATTCGCAACTGTAGGCCCAATCCAAATCATCGCCAACTTTGCGCTCATTTTTTGCCTATGCTGACAGAAGTAAAAAAAGCATAAAATCGAAGCTAAATGAACAAAATGCAAACGTAGCTAAAAAATCAGAAGTGGCTTTGTTTAACTCCGACTACTTTGAAAAAAGCTGGGAATTTGCCTTGCAGAAATACAGCGCTTATCTAAAAAAAAGCAAAAACATATCTGTGAATACTACATTAGAAAGTGTTCAGCTCAGTTTCTCTATTAATGACATTAAATCTTTCCACACTAAGCTAAGTGAATTTATTGATGCCAACTTACCAAAATCACAGCCAAGTGAAGAAAAATTAGAAGCTAAAGAAATAATTGGGCATTATTGTGTTGTGCTAGAAGAGCTTGCTGAAACTTGTAAACGTAAATCTAAAAAAATTAAGCACACCAATCCTCAGTCCAAAAAAATTAGTACATATCGCGCTTTAAGCAGCTTTTTTCAGGCGCAACACGAGGTGTTAGCGATATTCTTACAGCTGGCGTTACTTATTCGAACGAATCCGCCCACTAAAGCAACATTACTTGCTCACATTAAAACAAAGCAAGCAATGTTTTTGCGTTTAATTGCCCCAATGTCCGAGTCAGCAAAATCATCTAAAAATGACGCACCGAAAAAATGGGCAAGCTTCTTTAAACAAAAAACGGGGCTTGAAAATTTTGATATCGACAATATTAGTGCTGCGCTAAAAGAAATTTCATCAAAACTACAACACAATAATTAAATAAAATTTTCAGCCGTAACAGGCGTAAAATTCACGTGCTCTTCACTCGCCAAATCCAAACGATTTTCAATTTCAAACTTCAAGCGTTTGAGAAAATCATCCACGCTAAGCGTAATCGTACGATTACCACGCAAGCGCACCGCTAAGGCATTACTTTCCATTTCTCGTTGACCGATTACCACAATATAAGGCACGCGATCTAATTGAGCTAATTTGATTTTTTTATTTAACGTTTCGTTGGATTGATCCAAATTAATGCGCATGCCACCGGTAGCGGTTTTAACTTCAGCCTTAAATAAAAAATCATGCACTTTTTTAGCGTAACTTTTTAATTTATCATCTTCTGCCACAGTAATAATACGCACTTGCTCAGGTGCCAACCAGGTTGGAAATGTGGCTTTGTAATGCTCAATTAAAAATGCCACAAAACGTTCGTGGCTGCCCAAGGGTGCACGATGAATAACATACACCGGATGTTTATTGCCGTCTTCACCTTGGTATTCTAAATTAAAACGTTGTGCTGCGAAAAAATCGAGTTGATTGGTTGAGATAGAAAATTCATTGCCTAGTGCATTCACAATTTGAAAATCCACTTTTGGCCCATAAAATGCGGCCTCACCCAACACTTCTTCGTATTTATAACCCGATTCCACCATCGCGGCTCGAATAATATCAACCGCTTGCTGCCATTGCTGAGGCTGATCAACATACTTATCAAGATTTTCCATATCAGGCAGTGACAAACGCATATAAAATTCTTTAATGCCAAACAATTCATAATAACGCACGTGCAAACGCATCACTTCTAAAAATAAATCCTTGGCCTGATCCGCACGACAATAAATATGCGCATCATTTTGGGTAAAGCCACGCGTGCGCATTAAACCTGTTAATGCTCCCGAAGGTTCATAACGGAAAACTTTGCCATATTCCGAAAATCGCACCGGCAATTCACGATAAGACCATAATTTATTGGCATACATCATATGATGATGGGGGCAATTCATCGGTCGCAAGCGATAATGTTGATCTTCAATTTCAATGGCGTTGTACATATCATCGGCGTAATAAGGCAAATGACCAGAGCGATGATATAATTCTTCACGGGCTAATTCCGGGGTGCAAATCGCTTGATATCCATCTTGGCGCTCGTACTCTGTGGCTAATAATTCCAATTCTTTGCGCAGCACTGTGCCAGCGGGCGTCCACATCCCTAAACCCACGCCAACGTCATTAGGCTCAAAGAAAAATAAATTGTGTTTAGCGCCTAACTTGCGATGATCGAATTCTTTTAATTCTTCAATACGTTTGATTTCTGCTTTTACGGCTTTGGGATCTTCAAAACAAATGCCATAGATGCGCAACAGCGTGTCGTTTTTTGCATCACCACGCCAATAAGCTGCCGCGATATTAGTTAAGGTAACGGCGCCTGTTTGCCCAGAATGCTCCACATGCGGGCCACGACATAAATCCACAAAATCACCCAAGGTGTACACAGAAACGTGCGTTACTTTAGTGGCACTTGGATCAACTAACTCATCATCAACCGCTTTGGCAACCGCTGTTGAACCTTTGGTTTTTAGCAATTCCAACAAGTCCACTTTGTATGTTTGGCCACGTTGCTGCATTAACTGTATGGCGTCATCAATCGCCATTTCTGAACGCACATAGGGGATTTTTTCTTGTTTCATGCGCGCCATCTCTTTTTCAATGGCTTGCAGATCTTCTTCATTAAGCGTCTTGCCATCGGCTAATCGCACATCATAATAAAAGCCATTTTTAATGGCTGGGCCAACACCAAAGCGTACATCTTTGTATAAACGCGCCACCGCTGCTGCCATTAAGTGGGCAGTGGAGTGGCGGATGGTTTCGAGTGGGAAATTCATTTTTGACACTGTTTTTACCTTATTCATCATATAAATAGAGACAAGTTTTGCAATAGGGAGAAAGTATCACTACTGATGAAGCGCATCAAGCGCGGCGATACTTGCGCCACCCGCTTTTTTAGCCAGCGCAAAAAAATACACCAATGTGTAAATCTTGAGGTGGATACGTTAAAATATGGTCTTTCGCTAACGGAGAACTCATGAAAAAATTTACCTTATTGCTAGCCTTACTGTTTGGCTTAACGCCACTCACTTTCGCCGCTATCCCAACTGAGATGAATAATCATGCGGTGGCAAGCCTAGCGCCTATACTTGCCAAAAGCACACCCACCATAGTGAATATTGCAGTACTAAAAGAAGTACCACGCTTACCCGATCCTTTAAGTGATAATCCGCAACTGCTGAACCCACAAGCACAAAAAATAGCTGGTGTAGGTTCAGGCGTTATTATCGACGCCAAAAATGGCTACATTGTAACAAACGCGCACGTGGTGAAAGATGAAAAACTCATTGTTGTCACTCTTAAAAACGGCCGACGCTACCATGCTAAAGTGATTGGCGAAGACGATGGTTTTGATATCGCGGTTATTAAAATTCACGCTAATCATTTATCTCAACTGCCATTTGGCAATTCCAACAAGTTGCAAGTGGGCGATTTTGTGCTGGCGATCGGCAGCCCATTCGATTTAACTCAAACCGTGACTTCTGGTGTTATCAGTGCACTTAATCGTTCGCAACCACAAATTGAAGGCTTTCAAAACTTTATTCAAACCGATGCGCCAATTAATCCTGGCAACTCTGGTGGCGCCTTGATGAATATGCAAGGGCAATTTATTGGTATGAACACCGCTATTTATAGTCCCACTCAAGGCAGCATTGGCATCGGTTTTGCTATCCCGAGCAACATGGTAAAAAGCGTGGCTGAACAACTGATAAAATACGGTAAAGTCACACCTGGCATGCTGGGTGTGTTAGCACAAGACATTAATCCCACCTTAGCTGAGGCATTAAATATTGATAATTCCCATGGTGTGATTATTACAAAAGTAGTTGAAGGGTCGCCTGCCCAAACTGCTGGCATTAAACCAGAAGACATTATTGAAAGCGTTAACCATATAACAATTAAATCAGCTGCACAGTTACATAATATGCTCGGTATTCTGCGCCCTGGCACCCACATTGCTCTAGGAATTTTACGTCAACATAAGCTAATGGCTTTAAAAGGTGTTGTTGGCGATCCAAAACAACTGCTTAAGCAGCATATTATTCCTTACCTTTCCGGTATGCGTTTAACTAACTTCAGCGACTTAGAACCCGATGGCACCACTATTAAAGGCGCGCTCGTTGCCACAGTGGAGGATTCAAGCCAAGGTGCGTTGGCGGGCCTAATTCCCGGTGACGTCATTATTAGCGCGAATAATAAAGACATTAATTCGGTTCACGAACTTATAACCACCGCTGAAAACAGTCCCTCGCGATTATTGCTTAAAGTGTCACGCGGCACACAAAATCAACTGTTCTATTTAGTAATTGAGCGCGACCAGTAATGAAGAAAAAAAATAAAATTATTGCCATCGCGATCGTTGTCATTATTCTTATTGCCATTATTGCTATGGTTTCAATACGTGGCAAAAAATTAATAACCCCACATCAAACCACATTAGTGGTGCTTTCTACTGTAAAAACAGCCAATGTGCCCATCACATTGCACACCACAGCAAATTTATTGCCTTATCGCCAAGCTGACATTTCACCTGAAACTGCTGGTTACGTTAAAGCAATTAATTATAATGAAGGCACGTTTGTAACAGCGGGACGTGTTTTAATTCAACTCGACGCGCGTCAACAAGAAGATAAAGTTCAACAAGCGCAAGCACAAGCGGCCAACAGTGAAACCTCTTACAAACGCAATAAACGCTTGGGTAGCAGTCAATATATCGCTGCACAGGATCTGGATAAATTAAAATCGCAAGCGCTTGAAGATCAAGCGGCCCTCGCCAGCGCCAAAACAACGTTGGATGAAATGACGTTACGCGCACCATTTGACGGCTACATGGGTGAAAAAATCGTTAGCATTGGCGACTATTTGCAAGCAGGGCAAAAAGTGGCAACGCTTACTGACACCACCAAACTCAAAATAAATTATACCGTGCCGGCGTTTTACAGTGACCGCATCCAGCTTGGACAAGTGGTGAGTGTAAATGGACCGGATAACAAAAAGCTGTATGGCAAAGTCAGTTATATTTCGCCGACCATTGACCAAAATTCACAAACGTTGACGGTGCACGCCACCTTATCCAATCAGCAAGATTATTTGAAACCTGGACAATACGTGAGTTTGTCCCAACAACTCGGCAAGGCCAAGCAAGCCATTTTAATTCCTGAAAATGCGCTACTTGGCAGCATGGATGGTTATTACGTATTGCAAGTAAACGCTAACAAAGTAACATCACAAACCGTTACACCCGGTGCGCATTACAATGGCATGGTCATTATTCGTAACGGCTTAAAAGCCACTAGCGAAATTATTACAGCGGGACAAAACCAAGTTAAAATTGGCGACACAGTGCGCGTCGCAGCGAGTGAAACTTCACCATGACGTTAGCGGAATTTTGCATCAAACGCCCTGTTTTTGCGACAGTACTGAGCTTAGCGCTGATTGTTACCGGCATTATGGGATTGCTAAATCTTTCCACACGCTTTTTACCGGAGTTTGAAAAAAACACGGTTGACATCATTAGCACCTATCCTGGCGCAAGCGCCAAACTCGTCGAAACCACCGTTACCACGCCACTGGAAGAAGCCATCAGCGGTGTCTCCGGTATTGACAGTATTGAATCCGATTCTTATCAAGGCGAAAGCAAAATCAAAGTGACGTTAAAATATGGCCAGCCGCTGTTTGATATCGCCAATCAATTACGCAATAAAGTAGCGGAAGCGGTTGACCAACTACCAGATAATCTACCCTCGCCAGTGGTGCAAACAGGTGAAGGCACCATGGATTTAATGGATATTGCGTTTACTTCAAAGCAATTGAGTGTGGCACAATTACGCGATTATCTTGATCGCTATGTTACTAACACCATTGAGCAAATCCCCGGTGTCGCACAAGTCCACGTGGTGGGTGCAAATTCGTACGCTATGCGCGTTTGGTTAAACCCACAAAAAATGGCTGCCAGTGGGATCAGCGTTAATCAAGTACAAGCCGCTATTCAAAACAGCAACATTGAATTACCTGCCGGCGAAATCAAAGGTAACGATATTAATTTTCCTATTACGGCGCTAACCAAACTGACTACCGCCACCCAGTTCAATAATATTATTATTACCAATCAAAATGGCCGCCTGATTCGAATCAAAGACATTGGCCACGCCGCATTAGGGCAAGATACCAGCGATGAATCCATTGTGAGTGTGGATGGTGAGCCGGGTGTTTTTATAGATATACAACCCACCACTGATGCCAACCCATTAGCCACCGCAAACATGGTTAACGCAGCGATGAAAAACATCAAAGCACAGTTGCCAAGCTCGGTGCACATTAATCGCTTTTTTGACTCTTCCGTTTTTATGCGGGACAGCGTGCATGAAGTCTATGTGTCGATTTTCTTTGCGGCATTATGCGTGATTGCCGTAATTGCGCTATTTCTCGGTCAGTTGCGCACCATGCTGATTCCAATTGTTACCATCCCAATTTGCATAATGGCCGCATTTGGTATGATGTTTTGGCTTGGTTTTAGTATCAATATGATTACGCTGCTCGCTTTGGTGTTATCCATTGGTCTTGTTGTCGATGACGCGATTGTGATGCTGGAAAATATTTATCGTCATATCGAAGCTGGACAAAAACCCATGCAGGCAGCGATTGTGGGCAGCAAAGAAATTACCTTCGCCATTATTGCAATGACACTCACTTTAGCTGCTGTCTATGCCCCCATTGGTCTGATGAAAAATCAAGCGGCACACATTTTCCAATCGTTTGCGTTTACGTTAGCGGGCACCGTCATCATCTCAGGTTTTATCGCACTCACTTTATCGCCCATGATGTGTTCACGTTTACTTAAACCAATCAACAGAAAAAATCACGGTTACCAAAATTGGCTAGATACTTTTTTTCATAAACTGCAACACGGCTACACCCATTATTTAAAATTTATTCTGTGCCACCGTCTAATCACGTTAATTGTTACGCTGGTGTTGATCGTTGCTGGTTTTATTTTTGCTGCAGGTCTGCCTAAAGCCTTTATGCCAGAAGAAGACATTGGTTTTATTATTGGAGTAGTAAACACCACCAGCGGGCAGGCCTTAACTGAAACAGTGGCAGCGCTTAATAAAGTATCCGCCATTATTAAAAAATCGCCGGCGGTAGCGAGCGTGGTTAATCTAGCTGATAGTAACCCACAAGGCTTCAGTGCCGCGTTCACCAATCTAAAACCATTTAACCAACGCAATATCTCCTCGCAACAAATTGTGAATCAAGCAAATCAACAAATCCAACAAGTGCCGGGCTTAAATGCTTCTGTCTTCTCACCCTCGTTCGGCAACTCGATGCGCGATCAATTGGAATTTAACATTATGACAGCGGGTACGTATCAAGACTTATATAGC
>JBGTHB010000167.1:0-8271 GCA_041746415.1 Coxiellaceae bacterium
CAAACTCCTGTTTTTAGGCGGCGCTTATCATACTCTACATTTCCTTTGCTAACACGGTAGTGCTTAATTTCAGCATACCGCTTTTTATAAAAATTTTGTTGTTCTTGTTCAACCAAACTCGTGGCATAAGTATCCACCCAACACTGCGGTGTTTCGTAAAATCTTAAATGATGAAAAGCCAAACCCGTACAATCTTCAAATAAAATTTGCATTGCCATAAAAATTTCGCGCGCTAAATTTTCGGCAGTGGGATTGCAATACTGATCCCCATTCAACGCCATCACATAAAATTTGCTCTGTGTTTTTTGGCAAGCTTCCAAAACCACAGCGTCATGTGGATTAAGCGCAAAACCATGATCCAAAAAATCATCGAGCCATTGTCCGGCAATGCGTTTAATTTCTTTGAAATCAATTTTATAACCGATAGACTGTTGGTCATTAAATTCAAATGTTAATTCCAACCGCACCCGATGACCGTGCAGAGAATAACATTTAAAGCGCTCATCCATAACACGATGGCCTAAATCAATTTCAGCCACACGAGTTATGTATTGTTTGGTTGTCATATTTGAGTTAACGCAATCGCCGCTGCTTTAGCAAAATAGGTAATAATAAAATCCGCACCAGCACGTTTAATCGCCATCAAACTTTCCAACATGGCTTGTTTTTCATCGAGAAGATTTTTTTCAGCGGCCGCTTTTATCATAGCGAACTCACCACTCACTTGATACGCACCTAATGGCAAAGCGGGAAATGCCTGCTTAACACGATAAACAATATCAAGATAATTTTGTGCCGGTTTCACCATTAACATGTCAGCACCTTGGACCACGTCCAATTCTGCCTCACGTAGTGCTTCCTGTGCGTTACGGCAATCCATTTGATACGCTTTACGATCACCGAATTGCGGCGCGCCCTGTGCCGCTTCACGAAACGGCCCATAAAAACTGGATGCGTATTTTACGGCGTAACTTAAAACAATGACGTCTGTAAAACCATGCGCGTCTAAGGTCTGACGAATCACCGCCACCATGCCATCCATCATGCCACTCGGCGCAATAATATCGGCACCCGCCTGCGCTAAACTGAGTGCTTGTTTAGCTAACAATGGTAACGTTTTATCATTGTGCACATACCATTGATCTTGGCGATTTTTTTCAACCACACCACAATGCCCATGATCGGTATATTCACAACAGCACAAATCCGCCATTACTAATAAATCAGGTGCACTAGTTTTGATGTGACGCACCGCTTGTTGTACCACGCCGTTAGCTTGCCAGGCAGCAGAACCGGTTGCGTCTTTGTATTCTGGAATACCAAACAACAACACCGCCGGAATACCCAGGGAAACAATTTCAGTTATTTCCGTTTCGAGTTGATCGACGCTAAATTGAAACTGGCCCGGCATGGTTGAAATAGGATGCTTAATACTGCTGCCTGCTTTAATGAAAAGTGGCAACACAAAATCTTTTACGTTTAACTGTGTTTGCGCAACTAAATCACGCATTGCTTGCGTGTTACGCAAACGTCTGGGACGTTGTGATGAAACTGCCATAACAACAGAATTTTCTTTAACGATTAACATCTCTCTCTAACCTTTTGCACCAACCCTAAAAAAACCCAGCAGCGTTTACTGCTGGGTTATAAAAAAACTAGCTAACGATTTTCCATGAACCATCTGGTTCACGACACGCACGTCCATAGCCTTTTTGCAACTTACCGTTGATCAACACTTTTGTTTGATATTCACGGCAATAACGGCCATTACTTTTATAATCTTTAATAGGTTGCACAGTATAAGTGACATTGGATTTTTTATTCGTCCATTGCGCTTGTGAACCAACCGGAGTATGAACAATTGCATTTTGCATATTCACATGATCTTGACGATCCATGTATTTACCAATTTGGTTACCAACAACACTACCAATTAATGCACCGCCCACAATACCTACCCATTGCGCACTGCTACCACCAAACGCCGCAGCACCTAATAAACCACCTGCCGCCGCACCAGCAACAGTCGCACCAGGCGTATTATCACCAGGCGCGCACGCAGTTAATCCAGCTACCATGGTCAATCCCATTGCACTGATAGCCATTAGCCGTAAAGCTTTATTCATTATGATCCACTCCTTACTTGATCAAGAAGTTATTCTACCCACTTTGCGAAGTACCAGCAATAAGGTGCTTAATCATCGCGGCCAACCGATAGCCGGCTAAAACCAGTTGGTGTTTCGCTATTCCTTGAGCCCATTTTTTATAGTGGCGACTTGGCCAGTGATATTGAGGCGTGGCATAAATGGCTTTAACAGTAGCATTTTCAGCTTTCACCCAATCTGCCGGTTGCAGATCGGTCGCTTGATTCGCCACTGCTGTCTCTGGATAGTGTCGCATAAGATAATGCGCATCTTTGCTTATATTAGGATAACGATGCAAATAACCTGCTGCACCATCCCAATAATGATGAAGGTTATAAACACACACACCATTTTTTGCTTTTAAACAGTAGCCGTTACCACCACCATCACCCTGACATGCCCAATTTACGCGAGTAACGACATGCAAGGGTTGATGCGCGTCCCCCACAAAATGCGTTAACAATATCAAAATTATTGCCCGTGAATTGGCATCTTGAGTTTGGTGATACGCTTGTTGCAACAAGGAAATAGCCCACACGACATTTTGCTGACGCACGCTGTGACAGTAACTATAACCAAAGGGTTCATTAATAAAATGCCATGACGCTGTGGAATCATTTTTGTAGGGCTGCAACAGCGGTGGCAGTGCAGCGTGAAAACGTGTAAAGACTTGGCCTAACGACAAGCTCAGCCAGCTATCGGGCAGCGCAGCTGTTTTCGCATACACGCTCACCGCACCCAGTTTATGGGTTAAAAATAACTGCTCTTCACTCGGCAGTTGCTGATAAATTCGATTGGCGAGTTGATCGGCTTGCTGCTGGTCGGCAGGCGGCAATTGATTGTAGGCCAGTTGCGCCACCAACGCGTGCCCCGGCAGATTCCATGCCAAGGTGATAAAGGGCAGTAGACACAACAATAATAGCCATTTTTTCATGGCTGCAACTATATCACTGATCCCATTTCAGCGTCATCGTTGGACGTGTAACAATGCCGAAATATGCACTATAATGGTTTGTAACCGCCAAAGGAGAAAACGGATGAAATCATTGGCTCAACTATTGAATGACTACGCTCAACAACACCAATCGCACACCAATAAACTGACTCACTATATCGGCATTCCCGCTATTTTGATTGGTGCGCTATTCTTTTTAAATTGGATCAGCATTCCATTTGCACTTTCACTGCACCTCACCTTTGCTTGGATCGCTATCATATTATTGGCTATTTATTATTTTGCGCTTGATATGAAATTAGCAATTGCCGCAACGATTGTGCTTGTCATTATTAATGTGATTGTGGCTGCGATTACGTTTAACATTTCCAGCCTCGCCAGCATCATTTTATTTTTGATTTTCTTTGTTGGTGGCTGGGTGTTGCAATTTATCGGCCACTCAATGGAAAAATCAAAACCTGCTTTCATGAAAAACTTACTGTCTTTTCCTATCGCGCCATTGTTTGTGTTTATCGAACTGTTACGTGCGCTGAAAATGGATAAGTTTTTTGATTTGCCGCCTAGAACGCCGAATAACCCGGTCGTGTAATAGCCGGACAACATTTCTCACTCACAAAACTAGCCGCATTAGCGGCTAGTTTGCATAACCAAAGTATAAACAAAACAGCATTATTCATGGCTTTAATCACTGTGAAGAAAATAGCGCGATGCGAAGGGGCAATTTGCGAGAAGCAAAACACACCCAGCAGCACTTTTGCTGTGCCACTAAAGTAGCTTGGTTGGTAACCAGCGATTCTGCTTAGACTGTATGCCATAGCGCGCACGGTAATGCCGCCATCACCAATAACAGCCGCTGCACCGATTACCGCCATAAGCACATAGGCGCTAGTGGCTAAACACGACTTATTACTCCGACCCACTGTTACTTTTGATTGTTTAATAAACATCGGCAACATACAATTCATATGATTATTCGAAAACGTATGTGCAGCAAAAGCCGCTGACACAGCGGAAAGAATAATCACGGCAATCTCAGGCATTTTCCCTTGATAGGTAATATCACCACCAAAAAAAGTCAGACCAAATCCAGTGAGCGCTGTGAGTGTCGCCGCCACCAACGCGACGTGGTAATCGTTTAGTGGTGTGGGATTACGATGTGAAACTTTCATACCGTAATCATTCCAAGCACGTCTTAACATATAACCTTGCTCAATACTTGGCACGCGAAACACAGAATACGTTCTGGCACCATAAGCCGCGACTAATAGTGAAAAAGCATATAATCCCGCTGTTTCAATAAATGAGCTTGGCCCATAAAATTTTGCTTCTATGAATGTTTTAATAAAAAAGGCGGTGGGCGGCACACCCAGCACGGCATCGAAATTGCCTGCGCACCAAGCAAATTTTTGCGCGCGTCGGTATTTTGGATAAAAATTAATATAATCTTCTTGTTTAAGCCCAGTGCTGAATTTCCGGTTCACTTGTTCCAACGCTCGTGCATGCTGTTCAAATGTAAATTCAGTTTCACCTTCTTCTGTAGTATCGTTGACACGCGGCGAACCGCCAAGCAATAGACACTTATCTTGTTCTGCTCGTTCGGGTAAATTTATAATAGTCGCCATAATGGTGTAGTTTGTTTTGAGCCTATCAAAACCGGGAGCTTGATGATCGCCCCAGATATCGGCAATTTGACTAAACAACACCACCAACAAGCGCAACACAAAAACATCAACAAATACCACATCACTCCAATAATTTTCTTCGGCTGTTTTTGAGGAGATATGGTAAAGAGAAAATAAACTTGGAAATGCCGCCGCATTAATATCTTGCTTTGCCAATTGCATCAATAAAGTCAGCAACGTCTGTAAAATCATGGACGGCACAGCAAGCTTTTTTAAAAAATTACTCATACGGCTAGGTTCATCGGACATAGCAAAACTCCCAAATCGACCCGCAGCATGCCTAAATAAAATTAACTCAATCTTAAATCGTAAAATGATTGCGCATGAATTTATTTTTGTTGCATTAAGTGCACGTAGCGAGCGTAGTACACCATTGCGTTTAGTTTCAAAGACAAAACAGCGGCGCAACAACAACACCGCTCGTCACCAGCGAGTCATCGAGCGTGGTAATCTCATTGACACTGCAGTTTGTTAAGCTGGGGAGTTACGGAATTTTTTTATGTCGTCTTTTGTTAGCTTTGCGTCGCCAGCATTTTACGCGGTGCAATTTTACCATCATCCAACACCACGCCGACACCCAGTGTGGTGCCATTAGCTTGCGCTAAATTCACTAAACCACTGGTTGGGGCATTGGGCACAAACACGGCTTGGCCTTGTTTTAAATAAAATGCTAACGCCGGCGAAATGGCTACTGTCGGCATCGACGTTAACAATGACTCCACCGGTAATAATAACGAACTGAGTTTTTCTGTTGAAATATGTTCAAGCGGATGCATATCTTGTTGTTTGAACTGCCCCACACTCAAACGCCGTAACGCAACAACGTGTGCACCACAAGCCAACAGTTCACCCAAATCATCCACGAGCGTGCGCACATAAGTTCCTTTAGAACAATGCACCAATAATTCTAATTCATTTGCACTGGCTTGTAATAACTCCAAGCGATAAATAGTGATATTACGTGCCTCGCGCGGTACCTCAATTCCTTGACGTGCGTATTTATACAACGGCTGTCCATTGTGTTTTAACGCCGAATACATCGACGGCACTTGAGAAATTTCACCGCGAAACTGCGTTAATTTTTTTTCGATAACTTCTGTTTTTAAAACAGGCACATCACGCTGACTGACAATTTCGCCTTCAGCATCCGAGGTAGTAGTGCGAATACCTAAACGCGCTGTAACGCGATAAGTTTTATCCGCGTCTAATAAAAATTGTGAAAACTTAGTGGCTTGTCCCAAACAAATGGGCAACATACCAGTAGCTAATGGATCTAAACTGCCCGTGTGGCCTGCTTTTTTAGCATGCAGAGCATGTTTAACTTGTTGCAGCGCACGATTTGATGTGATGCCAGTTGGTTTGTCTAATAAAATCAAACCATCAATATCAACTTTCATCGTTGGTTTCGTCATCATGCTTATCTTGGATTATAGGTTTAAGTAAAGCATCAATACGTGCGGCTTTTTCTTGTGTGTCATCATAAACAAAGCGTAACCGTGGCACATAACGTAATGCCGTTTTTTGGCCTAAATAATGACGAATTTTTGGCGTAGCGATGTCAAGTAACTTCATCACTTTTTCTTTGTACGCGGGATCCAATAACGAAACATAAATTTTGGCGTTGGATAAATCACTCGACATTTCTACTTCACGCACCGTCAAGTGCACATACGATGGATCACGCATTTCTTTGCGCAGAATCATCGCTACTTCATGCTGAATCAATTCACCGACTTGCTTGTTACGCTTAAACGATTTTGCCATTACAAACTACGCTTTACTTCAACTTTTTCATAAACTTCGATTTGGTCACCCGCTTTAACATCGTTGTAATTTTTCACCCCAATACCACATTCCATATTGCTGCGCACTTCACTGGCGTCTTCTTTAAAGCGCTTAAGGGATTCTAACTCGCCTTCGTAAATGACTACGTTATCGCGCAACACCCGAATCGGTAAATTACGTTTCACGATACCTTCCAATACCATACAGCCGGCAACCGCGCCCCATTTTGTGGAACGGAATACTTCACGTACTTGTGCTAAACCAACAATCTTATCTTCAATTTCAGGTTTCAACATGCCCGACAAAGCGGCTTTAATTTGATTAATTAAATCGTAAATAATACTGTAATAATGCAAATCAAGGCCTTCACGACTGATTACCACTTTAGCTGAAGCATCAGCACGTACGTTAAAGCCCACTAAAATCGCGTTAGAAGCAACGGCTAAATTGGCATCGGATGCATTAATTCCACCCACACCACTGGCCACCACATTCACTTTCACTTCTTCATTAGACAATTTTGCCAATGATTCATTAATTGCTTCAACCGAACCTTGAACGTCCGCTTTCAATACAATATTCAACACACTTTGTTGGGCTGTTTTGATTTGATCAAAAATATTTTCAAGTTTTGCTTTTTGTTGACGCGCAATTTGCACTTCACGGAATTTACCTTGACGAAAAGCAGCAATCTCACGGGCACGTTTTTCATTGGCCACACACACAACCGAATCACCTGACGTGGGCGTGCCTGATAAACCAAGAATTTCAACCGGCATGGACGGACCAACTCGATCAATGTATTGACCATTGTCACTGATCATGGCGCGCACTTTACCAAACTCACGACCTGCTACCACCACATCGCCTTTTTTTAATTGGCCACGAATAACCAACACCGTTGCTACGGGACCACGCCCTTTATCTAAACGTGATTCCACCACAATACCTTGTGCAGCACCATCCGCAACGGCTTTTAATTCCAATACTTCTGCTTGCAATAAAATGGAATCCAGCAACGCATCAATACCCGTGCCTTCTTTGGCAGAAATATTTTGAAACATGTTTTCACCACCCCATTCTTCGGAGATGACTTCATGTTGTGTCAATTCTTTTTTAACGCGTTCAGGGTCAGCATCGTATTTATCCATTTTATTGATAGCAACAACGATTGGCACTTTTGCCGCTTTAGCGTGCTGAATCGCTTCAACCGTTTGCGGTTTTACACCATCATCAGCTGCCACCACCAGCACCACAATATCCGTGCATTGTGCACCACGAGCACGCAAGGCGGTAACCGCTTCGTGACCTGGCGTATCTAAAAAAGTAATCATGCCTTTTTCGGTTTCAACGTGATAAGCGCCAATGTGTTGCGTAATGCCACCCGCTTCTTGGCTGGTCACCTTGGTACTGCGAATATAATCCAGTAACGATGTTTTACCATGATCAACGTGACCCATAATGGTAACGACGGGCGCACGAGAAATAGGCTCGCTTGTTGATGTTTGCGCTTCAGTAATTAAATCTTCTTCTACCGCATCTGTTTTCAATAGTTTTGGCGCGTGTCCCATTTCCTCAACCACAAGTGCTGCGGTTTCTTGGTCAATCATTTGATTGATGGTTACCATCGCACCCAGTTTCATCATTTCTTTAATGACTTCAGCTGCTTTAACTGACATGCGTTGTGCTAATTCCGCTACCGTAA
>JBGTHB010000168.1:0-7015 GCA_041746415.1 Coxiellaceae bacterium
AATGCGCCGTTGTCTGTTGAGCCACAAAATTTTGTGGAATTAAAAATTGTTGAAACCGATCCTGGTGTGCGTGGTGATACAGCACAAGGCGGCAGCAAAGCAGCAAAGCTTGAAACCGGTGCTGTCGTGCGCGTGCCTTTGTTTGTTGAACAAGGTGAAGTCATTAAAATTGACACTCGCATAGGCCAGTATGTTTCGCGCGTTAAATAATGCGCGCCAAAATACAACTGCGTAACCAACTCTACCAAACCATACGTGAATTTTTTCACACACGCGATGTGTTGGAAGTGGAAACACCGCTGTTGTCACACTATGGTGTGACGGATTTACACATTCAAAATATCGAAGCAGTTTTTCATCATGGCAACCAAGCCGAGCGTGCTTTTTTACAAAGCTCGCCTGAGTACGCAATGAAACGCTTACTCGCAGCTAACAGCGGCGATATTTTTCAAATTACCAAAGCGTTTCGTGACGGTGAGTGTGGCAACAAACACAATCCGGAATTCAGTTTGCTCGAATGGTATCGTGTTGGTTTTACGCATTTTGAATTAATGCACGAAGTTTCGCTACTGCTGCAATGTATTTTTAATACCGCTGCTGCTGAACTCATAAGTTATCAACAATTATTTCAAACTTATTTACATGTCGATCCATTAACGACGGATAAAAAAACATTATTTTTATTGTTGCAACAACATCAAATTATTGTCGATTATCAGCCACTCAGCCACACCGATTGTTTGGACTTATTACTGACGCACGTTATCGAACCTTATCTTGGTCAAGATAAACCGGTAATAATTTATCATTACCCCAAAGAACAAGCTGCGTTAGCCAAAATTAACGGCGCTGTGGCCGAACGTTTTGAGGCTTATTATAAAGGTATTGAACTTGCCAACGGTTTTCACGAATTAACCGATGCCAAAGAACAACTAAAACGATTTGAACAAGATAATCAACAACGCCAAGCGCAAAATCTTGCTATAAAACCTATTGATTCGCGCTTGATAGACGCTTTAAAAACAGGCCTGCCTGCCTGCGCAGGAGTTGCCATTGGCATAGATCGTTTATTAATGTTGCAAGCCAATACCAAGTCAATTAAAGACGTAATGTGTTTTGACTGGCCAAATGCTTGATTATGCTGTAGCTTCGACAGTGGTATAACAAGGAGAGTTAGCATGCGTTTTATTTTTATCATCACCAGTTTATTGTGCTTTACAGCTTTTGCTGCGACAACAACTGTTGCTACTCACCCCAAACCCGTTGCCAATACACCAACGCACTTAAAAGCAAACTCAAACAGTTACACCATGTCCATTGCTGCGCTCACTCGCGATCAAATGGCTGATTCCATTACCGCCATTGCTGCACAAATCAAAGCTTGCGCTGCCGACTCAACCTGCAAATTGGATGAGTCTGACTGGAACCAAATAATGATGGAATCTTTTCAACAACAAGCTAAGCCATTTAATGGCACAGTAAAGATAAAATTTCGCTGCGCCAATAATGATAATTTCACCAATGAGTACCACGCTACCAACGGCAAAATAATCATTAGCACCAAAGGTTTAAATTGCGCAGTCATGAGCGAAAAACCACTTTGCGTCAGCGGCAAAAAAAATCGTTTTGTTAAATTGAGCAACACCAGCAAACTGTATTGTGTTTCAGGCGATGCCACTCGCTTACAGCAAGCACAGCTCATGCTAAATAATTAATTAACAACCCCGCACGCGATTCGCGCCCCGCCACCACCATTAGGTGCTGGTGTGTCTTTATAATTATCGCCATGCTCATGTAACATAATGGCGTGGCCTTTTAAATCAGCCACTTTCAAATGCGGCGCAATCACCGGCGTTACCGCCATGCCATTTTTGCCCACCACCAGCACGGGCATATCGCCTAAATGGCCGCCTTTCGTCACCGGGCCTAAATGCTTGCCCGTTTTTTGCGGATCATAATGCCCACCTGCGGCCATACCCATATCATTACAGCTTGCGTTTTCGTGCAGGTGAAAACCGTGCGGACCAGGTGTTAAATTGGCTAAATTAGGCTGGATTAATAAGCCTTTCGGTGAATCAAGAAAAGTAACGGTACCAACAAATGGACCATGACCTACTTTTGCCGTTTCATACATTTTTACATTTACCATATTTATAAATGCAAAACCGAGGACTGGTAAACACACCAGCATTATCCCCACCATTATTTTTTTCATCGACACCATCAAACCTCCTTTGTATTTCCATAAGCAAAATGCTATTTTAGACGAAATCAATCAGGAGAACATAACATGGAACGATGCCCTACCTCAATTTTAAAAGCTGTCGCACTAAGCGCATTTTTTTGCTTAGCCCCTAGTGTTTTTGCTGCACCCGTTGCTGCAACCACACCGGCCGCTGCGCCAGTAACATTGAATGCAAAAATGTTTACTAAAGATCAACTCGCCGGCGCCTTGGATACCGTTGTAGCTCAAATTAATAAATGCGATGGCAATACCGACTGTTTGAAAAAAATCAGAGAATGGAACGATCGCGCTATGACGCAAGTACGCAATGAAGCCGTTGCGTTTAAAAACACTAAGCTATCGCTACAACTCATCTGTGGCAGCAAAAAAAGCACTTTGACCTCTGAAACAAATGCTGATGGAAAATTCTCTATTACACCACCTGCTCAAAATTGCGTAGTGAAAGGATTAGATCCAAAGTGTGGCGCTATTGAAAAAGACAAACACTTTCCAGATTTGAAAACGGGCGAAACACTCTACTGTGTAACAGGTGATGATACTAAGCTCAAACACACCACCGATAATCTGAAAAAAGCCGTTATCAATAGCATGAAGAATGCCATTGCTGAGAAAGCGAAAGCCAGTGATAATAACGCTGATCAATCTAAACCAGCGCAATAAAACTAACTGAGACACCGATAAAGATGATCTGCAAATTGGCAAGAACGAGGCAAGGTTGAACGTAACATTGACGAAAAAGCGCAATGTACATTGAGTACCTGAGCATTTTGAGGAGAATGTTACGTTCAAGATTGACCGTTATTGCCGATTTGAATCCATCAGCTAGAGAGCTTCGCTAACGCTTGACCAAAGCGTAAAGGCTGATTTGGTATAAAATCATGTTGCCACTCAATTTTCTTGGGTGGCAACAACAAAATTACCGTAGATCCCATCTGAAAATGTCCCAACTTAGCACCACGCTCTAACGTAACTGACTGCGGTGCATGCTGGTAATTAAAGCGTTTAATTACATTTTTGTGTTTTGGATTTACTATGCCATGCCACTCAACCGCAATACTGCCTACTAATAAGGCGCCCACTGCGATGAAGGCAAATGGGCCAATCTCAGTATCGAACAAGCAAATCACGCGTTCGTTGCGTGCGAACAACCCATCGACATGATCCACTGAAGACTGATTCACCGAAAATAATTTTCCCGGCACATAAATCATCTGTGTTAAGCGCCCCGTAATCGGCATATGAAAACAATGATAATTTGCCGGCGCTAAATAAGCCGTTAAGAAATCACCAAAACGAAATGGCTCAGCCAACGTTTTATCACCAGCCAATAAATCAATCAACGAATAGTCTTTGCCTTTCGCCTGTAAAATTGTACGGTCATTGATTTTTCCGTGCTGACTGATAAAGCCATCTACCGGTGAAATTAATTGATTAGCGGCAAGTGGCAAAGGCCTTGCTTCAGGCTTCAATGCACGCGTAAAAAAATCATTAAAACTTTTATATTGACGATAATCTGTGCGCTGCGCATCGTTTAAATCCACTTTGAAATGCTTAATAAAAAGCTTGATAAATAAATTTTTAATCACTGATTGTTGACAATTCGCCACTACCCCTACCAAACGCGATATAAAAAGTTGCGGCAAACAGTATTGCAGTAGCTTAATCAATTTATGCTATCCTTTTATTAGTGAACTTTTCGCTAAACGCGAAAGTCCTGTTGCTAAAAGAATGAGAGGATACCACAATTGGAAATCTATTTAGTAGGCGGCGCTGTCCGCGACCAGTTGTTGGGACTTCCCGTTAAAGAGAAAGACTGGGTTGTTGTTGGCGCCACCGTTAAAGATATGCTCAAACAAGGTTTTGAACCCGTCGGCAAAGAATTCCCCGTTTTTTTACACCCTGAAACACATGAAGAATATGCACTCGCCCGCACCGAACGCAAAACCGGCAAAGGTTACAAAGGCTTTGTTTTTTATACTGATCCCTCGGTCACATTAGAACAAGACTTAGCGCGCCGTGATTTAACAATTAACGCCATCGCTCAAGATAAACAGGGCAATTTGATTGATCCTTTCCATGGCCAGCGTGATTTAAAAAATCAAATATTACGCCATGTTTCAGCAGCGTTTGCTGAAGATCCCGTGCGTATTTTACGTTTAGCGCGTTTCTCAGCACGTTTTCCGGATTTCACTATTGATGCCCATACTACTGAATTAATGCGCTTAATGGTAAAAAACGGTGAAGTCGATGCGTTGGTGCCAGAACGCGTGTGGCAAGAATTTTTCAAAGCCATGACGTATGCTAAACCGCAAAATTTTTTTGCGGTACTCGATCATTGTGGCGCATTAGCAAAATTGTTTCCTGAAATTCAATTATCGGGCACTGAAATTAAACCACAAGACAATGCGGTGATTTACTTTGCTTGCTTGCTGTATGAATTACAATTGGATCAAGTTAAAGATTTGTGCGCTCGTTATCGTATCCCCAATGAATTTGCTGATTTAGCCAAACTCGCCGTGCGTTTTAAACAGATTTTTAAAACCCTCAGTGATGAAAAACCTCGTATGTGGCTGGATTTTATATTGCAAGCCGATGCACTGCGCCGCCCCCAACGCTTTGCCGATTTAATTAAAGTGCTGCATATTCAACAGCCACGCTGTGAAGATAAAATTGTACGTCTCGCCAATTGCATTGATGCCGTTAATGCCATTTCCACTACTGATTTACAGCAGCAAGGTTTAAGCGGCCAAGCATTCGCCAACGTGCTTTATCAAAAACGCTTGTATGCGGTAGAAAAAATATTAGCTTAGCGTTTAAATTACTTTTTTACGCCACTACAATCGTTCTAATTGATTATTGAATGAGAACCCCAAAAGTGGTGCAGAATAATTTTTCCCCACCGCCAAAACTTTAAATAATTCGCCCATTTCATGCGGCAGAGTTAATTTTTTAATTTGTTGCGTCAGCTGCATTCTTTCAACCTCTGACTCACCTTCTGTAAGCATTTTTTCAATACCGCAACCCAATAAAAATAGGGCTTGATTGGTATACGCCAACACCGTCAAATCATTAGCGTCAGCGGCTTCGGCCACGGCAGTAAAATCCACGTGGGCGGTGATATCTTGAATGCCAGGCAAAATAAGTGGATTGTCATGCGCATGATGTTGCAAATGACACATCAACGTACCTTGATTACGCGCCTCACAATAATACTGCGAACGCGAAAAACCATAATCAATAAATAACGCCACCCCTTTTTCTAATGACGCACTTAATGATTTAAACCACGGCGCTAAATGACAATTAACTTCTGAAAGATATGGCGCAGTAAAATCAATTTGCAACGCAGTGACAGCCTTTTTTAATTCTATTGAAGGCGCTTCAATTAGCCACGCCAGCTCACCGTTTTTTTCTTCCACGAAACATTCTTGTAACTGTTGATCCCAACAAAAACGCCGCACCGGCATCGCGTCCAACACTTCATTCGCTAAAATGACGCCATTAAATTTTGTTGGCCAAGCTTCTAACCAAACCACGCGCGAGGCTAATGTGTTTGGCAACTGCTGTAACAATGCTTGTTGACGCTGCCGCAAATCGGCGCTGACTTCTAAAATAAAATAATGCGCCGGCAGCGCAGCGTGTTCGGCTAACCACAACAAAATATCGCGCGCCATTATGCCTGTGCCCGCCCCAAATTCTAAAATGTTGCCGTCAGATACATTCGCTAAAATTTGCTGGCATTGTTTTGCCAAGCAGTATGAATATAAAGCTGAAATTTCGGGCGCGGTAACAAAATCACCCGCCGCCCCCAACTTTTTTGCGCCCGCTGAGTAATACCCCAATCCCGGCTGATACAACGCCAGCTGCATATACTGTTCAAATGAAATCGGCCCTTGTTGACGAATCGTCGCAACAATGTGCGCCAAGCACGCTTCACTGTGTGCCTTAGCGTTGGCGTCGAGAATAAATTGGGTTTTGGGCTGCTTCACACCGGCATTGTTACGTAAGCTTGCTGGCGGAGCAACAACAAAAACACCGCTTTTCTCACACATAACAGACAAATTTTGCTTATTTAAGGCCAATTTTCCCACTATTTAAGGTAATTTTAATGTTTTTTTATTACTCTTGATTGTTTCTTAAACAGAAACACAGCGTTTCCAGCTATGCCGCTTATATATAAAGTCGTTTCTGTTAAGTTGCTAGGGTTTAAACAGAGAGAGACTATGCCGCAAGGTGATCACAAAAAGAGTGATCAGGGACGAGAGCCAACTCAAAAAAAACGCAATGCAGAGATTGAGTATTGGCAAATCCTATTTAGCGCTATTCTGCGCACAGACCTATTTCGTAAAAAGATTGCAGATAGCTCAAAAGAAAGTAAGGACCACGCTAACAACCCACAAGATGCTCTCACCTCATTAGCAATTACCTATATTGAAACCTGCTATCAAATACTTGAGGAATCTCAGTGCCTTGATTCAAAAGAAATCTCAGCAGATGAAAGAAGAACCCTAGACCACAAGATCGTTGAAAAGCTGTTTTTAGAAACTGAACCAACTGAAGAAAATGAACACAAGCTAACAGCTCAAGCTCAAGCAAATCGAAACCATCTCCTTCGGCTGGAAGCTGCAGAAAATGAAAATAGTAAAGATTGGCCATTCAGTTCAGAGCTAGAATGGTTATACAAAAATACAGACAAAGAAAAAAATTGGAAATTAGAAAAGAAAAATGAGGAAAAATTCACTGAATCTGAATTTAATGGCGATTTCAACG
>JBGTHB010000169.1:0-5933 GCA_041746415.1 Coxiellaceae bacterium
TTCAATTGCCAACTTGGCAGATGATTGTCTGAATTCTTCTGTGTAGCTTGTGACTACACGTTTACGTTCACTCATAGGGACACCTCTTTAAAGTTCGTTTTATTTTAACTTTTGTGTCCGGTCTAGTGTAGCCACTTCACATCTCCACTTTAGCATCTTCGTCTTCTTCAGCATCTGAACTAAATGAAGCTGCTAGAGAGCTTGAGGATTCATACGACGCTGCGCGTGAATCTGGCCCTATAGAGGTAGCGCTAAGTATTTCTGCTGCAATAATTTGAGTTTCATCTTCCTCGCTTTGGTGATCTGTAGCACTAGAAGAATTAACTTTGCTTTTCGGGCGCGTGGGAATGTTATGATGCGGGTCATCAGGATACTCTTCGTTAATAATTTCAAGTGTTTTGGCATCATCCTGAGTAGGCAGTGTAACAAAAGCAGTACGTTTCGTGCCTTGGCCATCATTCTCTACTTTATGGCTTCTTAGTGTGCTAAGAAAAGCGTTGTTTTGTACAAGATTAACTTGTCCAAGCTTACTGGCAGCTGCTTCTAGGCATTGAATATCATTTTCAATGTTAGCTTGCAAAAAGAGAAGATGACCTTTCTCAAACAGAGCACTAAATTGATGTCTAGCTGCCTCTGGGCTACATTCGAGTGGGTTTAATGCGCCAGTAATGGTTGCGGCTTCTTTATATGCACGTTTGAGAACATCTGGTCCCGATTGTTCATTGCGAGAAATGTATATTGAGCAAGTTTTCGATGTTTCGATAGCCGCTTCCAGAGGTGCTATCAATGAGGCTTTCAGTTTTGCTTCATCAAACAATCCGCCAATTAACCACATTGCGCCGATGGAATCATTTAAACTTCGCAGCGCTGGGAGAAGCTCTTCTCGTGCAGTTTTCAAATCAATTAGAGTGACGAGCAGATTGAAAAAATTGTTATAAAATTCATTTTGTTGTTCACCATGATCTGAAGTTTCAAACGCTATGCGCTTAATTTTTTGTGCAATCAGTTTTGCGGATTCTTTTGTCAGTTCAGTTGTTTGTTTAGTTAGGCGTGCAATCCCGTTTATAAGTATTCTTTCAAGAGAAGTAAGAGCATTTAGAGATGCGTCTTGGAGAGCGAACTTTAGGCTTTCACCAGCTAGTGCTGACTTTCTTGTAGCATAAATTAGTAACACCAAAGATCGAAGTATACGTATAGTGGCCGCATCATAGCGTGCCGACATATCTGTAATGAAGATTAAATGCGATCGTAATTTTGCATTATGCCGTATAATTGGTGTTAGGATGTTCGGAACTATAAAGGGGGTGTAATATTTTTTAAGAAACATAGCGGTATGCGATTTTGGATCGAGTATGGCATCCTTCTTTTTTGGTGTTGCTAAAAGGCGCTCAATAAATTTCGACAGCTGCTGTAGTATTTTCTCTCCCTCACCAGACTTTTCAGTAGAAAGTGAAGCGCGTATCAATTGAGCAATTACGCGATATAAAAACGGGTAGCGAGATTCCTCATTATTCGGTTGAACCTCATTCTTCATCTTATTATCTTGTCTTAATGCAGATTCTAAGCGGGTTATAAACCAGTTATATACTGAGTTAGCGTTGGGTGAGAGATGAAAACGCGCCTCATCTAAAGTGATTTTGTAGTGGGTCTTTTTGGCAATGTATAATCCACCCAAATGAGATGTGCTTTCTTCATAAGACTCAACTGTTACTCCAGCATGTTCTTGCAGATAGTCTGTGTTTGTTTCGTTTAGGGCTTCATAAACGGGAGTTGTGCTCCATTTTGCGATGAAAGGATATTTACTCAATCCCGATCGCTCGGATGTTTCAGCAACAGGTGATATGACGACATTGGGTGATTGACGGTCATTCGGTGCACTTGCTTCATTTGCCTTGGGATTGCTCTCGCCTCTCATATCACACTCCTATCTTGCATTGCGCTTGGTTTGTAGTAAATTCTGATGTAGCTTGGTTCCATAACATGAGGCAGCTTACTCCTGAGTTTTCGGCATTTTCACATGTAGCTGAGTTTTTTATTCCTTCAACAGACATCCCTTAATTTTCAGATTAAAGTTTTCACTTTAAGAGACCATTAAAGCCTAGTGAAGCGGCGATGAAATAAATTTTTCCCCATGTGGTTTATTAAAATAGAATTAGAAAAAAAATACTTGTTAAAATATTTAGCTATATTATTCGCCATTGAAGATGCTGCAGACAAATGATTTAAGTGTAGATGACACGGTGCCGAAGTAACAGCTCTTATGATCATGAAAGCGCAACTGCAGATCAATTGCTGCTTGATGGCAATGCTTTTTTCAATCAAGATGATTTTGATTCATTCTACGAAGGGTGGGGGTAGAGAAATGAACCAATAGCACAGAAGCTTTATACCTTAATTTTTTTGGGTTAGGATAAATAAGTTGTTTAAATCTACGGAAGGATTGATGTTGAAACGATTTTTGTTGTTGGTTCTATCATGCGGGATTTGCAGTGTCACTTTAGCCCAAGGCAGCAGTGCCGCTGTTGCTTGTGAAAAAGGTGTGCCTGTTATTCAAACGCAAATGGGTAAGGTTTGTGGTTTAAAGCAGCAAAATAATGGTGAAAAAGCGTATGCTTATTTAGGCATTCCATATGCAAAACCACCGGTTGGAAAGAGACGCTGGCAATCACCTCAATCAACAACTCCTTGGCAGCGCACGTTTAAAGCCACGCAAATAATGAGCGAATGCCCGCAGCCATCTGCTGCTTCAATGTCCGGTTTCACTGGCAGCGAAAACTGTCTCTATCTGAATGTTTGGAAACCCACACAATCATCATCCACTCCGCGCGCGGTAATGGTGTTTATTCCCGGTGGTGGTTTTTTAACTGGCCAAGGCGGTTATCTAGCTTATGATGGTACCTACTTAGCAGGTTTCGGCAACGTAATTGTAGTTACGCTAAATTATCGACTTGGTGCACTAGGGTTTCTCCGTTATCAAAAAAATCACAGCAATATAAGCGGAAATTTTGCCTTACTAGATCAACTGGCGGCGCTAAAATGGGTGCATCAAAATATTATTCATTTTGGTGGTGATCCCAAAAAAGTGACTATTTTTGGTGAAAGTGCGGGCGCTATGTCAGTCGGCACTCATTTATTTGCTATGCCTGCAAGCCAGCATTTTTTTCGTGCAGCAGTGATGGAAAGTAATGTGCTGAGTATTCCCTATAAAACTCGCCATCAAGCAGAGCAAGAGCAGGAAAAATTTATTTCTTTGTTATGCCAATTCAGCCAACTTAAAGGTAGTCAATGTCCACGCAACGCAGCATGGCTACGCCATTTACCATTAAAAATAGTTATGCGCGCAGAAAACGCTTTAATTCCTGCAGGAGGCGTTTCGGGTTTGTTATTAGAAGGAATGGTAAAAGGCTTGCTTTGGCAACCCACTGTAGGTGTTTATCCTGTTGTTGGCCAGCCAAATCAAGGATTTCAACCCGGCACAGCACCTAAACCTTTTGTGATTGGAACCAATCGCAATGAAGGTGTATTTTTCATGCCTGAAGCGAATAAATTTAACGCTCAGGATTATGAGAAAATATTAATAAGTGATTTTGGAGCAGCGAATGCAAAACGCATTCTTAATTACAGCGTCGATGGAGCAATGCCTTATAATCCAGCAAATTACCACTATGATAAAGCTTCGCAAATGACACCTGCGGCTCAAGCCATGGCAAGAGCGATGACTGATTATGGTTTTACAGGTGCTAGCATAGCAACTGTTTCAAAGGTGCGGCGTCAAATGAAAACCGCCAATTTACCTATATATGGTTATCGTTTTACTCAACGTTCTAGTTTTAACTATGCGATTTTTGAACGCTGTGGGCCAGTAGCCAATAATATTTGTCACACAGAAGAAATTCCCTATGTTTTTCATAATTTCGTAGAGCGCGTGAATAATTCTCAAGCTGTGTTATCTGAGAATAAAGTAACACCAGCAGAACGAAAATTATCGCGCGAAATGGTTCAAGCTTGGGTGGGTTTTGCCAAAGACCCAGTTAACTATAAAAAAGGTTTTGGTTATCCGCCGCTCCAATACGCTGTTTTAGGTCCGTATGTTGAGTGGAGCAGTCCAGTCACATTGATAAACAACTTAGGCGCGTTAATTAATTATCATTTTTGGCACTCTATAAGAGTGGCTCTACAACATAAAACCACACGTAAATGACGGTGGCGTTAAAAAATAATTCTCAGCTTCTCAATATGGGTTAAAACTTGCGCGGCAGAATTAGCAGCCGTATAGGTGCATGAACCACGTTTATTGAGATTACGCACTTTTTATTTTTGCTGTCAAGAATATAATCATGCGGATATTCGCTCTTTAATAACGAACGCTAGACTACTAAAATGATGCGAACAAAAATATGGGAGTTTGTGTGAGGTTTAATAATTCTCTCAGTGATATCACCCGCTGGATTGTCGTTATTGGTGCTGAACAATCGGGTAAGTCTGCACTGGTAAATTCATTTCTTAAAATTGAGTTTACTCCAACTTATAAAGTTACTATTGGTGCGGAACTTTACACTCCGCACATCACTGTTGACGACAAGTCATGCTCGTTGATGATCATGGAAGTTGCTGGCTCACCTGAATGCGCTTTTCTGATCCAAGCATATTCTGCTAAAAATATTATTTTTATTTGCTTACCGCTAGCAGGTGAAAACATACTTGAGCTAGCAAAACACTATGTGGAACTGGTTAAACCCAGACTAACTCAGTCATCAGTGATCGCTTTTGTACTAACAAAAATTGATGAAGGAAATGACGCTGATGTAGCAAAAATAATAAAGGCACTGCACGCAATTTATCCAAGTTATAGTTGTTATCCTACTTCTGCAAAAACTAGACACGGTGTAGACAAACTATTTAAAAGTGTTGTTCGCGATACACTTCCTAAACGCGTCATACAATTAACTAGCCGGGGTGAATTTTACAGCATAGAAAGTGAAGAACCGCCAGGCAGCTATGCTATTGCGCTGCGTATCTATATAAATAACCAAAAGGTTCCACTTATTCGGCATCGAGAAAAAACCATGCCTGATTATGAGCGCTTATTAGAAATTTTAAACGCTTATAAAATGGTGAAAGTTTGTGTAAGCGCTGGTGCTGATTATAGTCAGCATAATTATGACTATCGCCATCCTTGTGCTTATGAAAAAGAGCAACAAACAGAACTACTGAAATTCTTATTAAAACTCGCTCAGCTTAAACCAGAACTCACTGAAATTGTGCTTCCATATGATCCAGCCACTTTATCTAGGTGGAGAGCCAATACAAAATTATGGCAGAGAATCCAAACCGTACTAAAAACAAAACCAAGTTCGAATTCAGATAAGCCCCGTGAAATTTCATATTATCAAGAATCGACGGAAATGCGTTTATTTACATCCAGCTCAAGTGAGACTAAATCAGAGGAAAAACCACATCATCTTAGCCCAGATGGAAACCATTTTTTTACGCTTTTAAAATAAGAGGAGGGCATTGTATGTGGTGGTGTAAATTGTTTTGTAAAAATCGTGGAGTAAACAATAGGTAAAGTCGGTTCTTCGCCGGTTTTTTTGTCAAATAAATATTAACTTACGCGCTTAATCCAATAGCTGCTTGTGGCTCAACAATAATATCGCTGATAAATGTATATTTATTCATTTTTAACAGCATATCTACAATATTTACGATATCGTCACGTTGGATTTTTTTCTCTGGAGGTAGGTCAATGGAATCTGTCATTTCAGTATCAACCCAACCGGGGTGTATAGCCGTGACTTTGATACCCAGTGGGCCAAGCTCTTTATATAACGCTTCACTCAGGCCTTTTAAACCGAACTTAGAAGCAGCGTATCCACCGAGGTTGGAACGTGCAATCACACCAGAGCGTGAGACGAGATTAAAAATATAACCAC
>JBGTHB010000170.1:0-7496 GCA_041746415.1 Coxiellaceae bacterium
TTCAATTGCCAACTTGGCAGATGATTGTCTGAATTCTTCTGTGTAGCTTGTGACTACACGTTTACGTTCACTCATAGGGACACCTCTTTAAAGTTCGTTTTATTTTAACTTTTGTGTCCGGTCTAGTGTAGCCACTTCACAAGGCGGTTTTTGCTGGGCTATGTGGCCGCCGCTTTTGCAGCCAATCAATAGATCTTAAACAGATTCTAAGACTTTTTTTGGGCGGTTAACCAATCAGCCAACTGTGCCGGAGTCACTCCTAGACCAGCAATACGCTGCGGAGCCATCTCGGCTAAATCCTCCCTAAGATCCTCACTAACCTGCTGTTGATCGGCTGCTGGAATAACTCTTTTTATTTCTGACTGAATATAATCATCAAGTTTTGTCTTTGTGAGTTTGTTTAAAATAATATGTCGAATAAGCTCTCGCCGAACAGCGCGATATTGTACTCTCACCGCATCAAATACGAGGTTAAATAAAATTTAAACATGGTTTTTTCTTATCTGATCTCTTACAAAAAACGACAACATAAATGCAAGTAAAAATGCTATCGGCAACAGGCAGAACGCTTGAACCAAACCTTTTTGTGAATATACAGTAACACTATTTTGAATGGTGCTATTAGCATTAAATGTAAGAAAAAATGCAAAGATAGGCTGCAGGATCGCTCCAACTAAATTTATAATCAGCGAAACGAATCCGGTAGCCATACTTAACATTTTTTTTGAATTCAATTCAGCGATTAACGGATAGCTAATAACTTGTGCGCTTGTACTTATTCCTATCAAGAAAAATAATATGACTAATTCAAAAAAAACCAATCGAGCAAAATATACAATCAACAAAGCAAAGACAAGTGAGAAAAATGCACCGAAAATCATTAGCATTTTCTTTTTCATAATCCGATCTGAAAAATAACCCCACATAGGAGCACCAATAATAACGCCTAAAAAAATCATTGATGACACAATTGAGGCCTTAAAGTTGGTAAGTCCATATCTCTGTATAAGAAATAAATTACCCCAAAGCGATGCAATTAAATAAACTGATAAATTTAAGAATCCAGTATAAAAACCACACATCCAATTGTATTTATTTTTAACTACAGCAACTAAATCCAAAACCTGCCGAGAGTAAAGAGTATGTTTAAATACATCATCCTTATCCTTGAAAAAAACCATTAACACCAATAAAAATACGACTCCTAAAATAGCATTGATAATAAAAATTAAATTCCAATCTAAATTTATAGCTAAATATGAAAATACAATCGGCGCAAAAATTCCTCCTAGCATTCCAATTGAAATCATTAAACCTGAAACTGTTGCTATTTTATTTGAATAATATAAAGCAGCTACTCTTAAACAAATTAGAAATGCAAATCCATTGGCAATACCGCTTATCGCTCTATATAAAAAAATAAGTCCCAAGTGGCTGCTCATCAAAAAGAATGAGCTCATTACCAAACAAAAAAACGTTATCAATGCTATTTTCTTTATTTTAAATCGATCCAAAATATAACCGGCAGGAATTAATGTTAACGCGAGTGCGTATAAATAAGATGACGATAACAGCCCATATTGAATGCCGCTAATTTGCAACTGATTAATCAAATGACCACTGGAAAAATTAAAAAACGAGAGCTGCATGATCGCGTAGAAAAAATACAAAGCCACTACTAAATTAGAAAGATTGATTTTCAACATAATGCATTTTCTTCCATAAAATGGACCCACTCAGTCCTGGGCCAAGCGCCTAATAAATAATAGCACTAACTCATTGAATTTTGCTCATTTCTTGAAATTAACCTACGAAAATCATAGGCGAATTTAACCTCATAAATACGCTTTTAATTTTCTCCGTTATCACCCTTAAGCCACTGTGATTTAATGTACTCATCGATAAATGCAGCGATTAATAAAACAACGTATTTTCGATACATACATAAGGAGAGGAAATCATGGAAAAACAACCCACAAAAAATCAAGCTAAAAAAGAAAACGTAAAACGCGAATACAACAAAGCCCTGGTGAATGTAACTAGACTACAAACTCAATTAGATCGAGCTGAATATAAAGCGCAGCAATATGCACATCAGCTATTTGCTGCGCAATAACCCATCTAGGGTTAATTAAGAATGGCACAACTTGATATAAGTGTTATGAAATAGGGAGATCAAAACGATGCAGTTAACATTATTAGCAAAAGACTTACTCAATCATAAATTAACGACCCAGACAAATGCGGCGCAGCAACTGTTGTTGGATTTAATGCAACATTTGGCATTAACGTTACAGCAGATTGCCCATGAAACGAAAGTTGATTTGGCTAAACTCGATTCGCTGCTTGCAGGCCACTTAGACACAATCACGCTAACCCATTACAAAAAATTATTGTGCTTTTACTGTTTTAAGCAGACCCAAGCAGCACCGCCTCAATCGGCTTTTGCACCTGCAAAAGAATGGCATGATTGGCACGAGCGAGGCGGTGTTGCCCCTTTGAGTATTCACGCGAAATATATCCCGCTTCGCAAAACGCGAGGAAAGCACAACGATCAAGCACGGTATTATTTGAATGATGCGCTTTACCTCACGCTACGCGAGTTTCAAGTGGCGTTAGCGCTTTTCAACGAAGCATGTACTTACAAGGCCATTGGCAAGAAGCTGGAGCTTTCTGCTCGCACGGTGGAATATTACGTTGCTAATTTACGCATCAAGTTCAAAGCCGCTTCGCGTCATGAATTAAAGCGAAAACTGAAACCATTTCTCGTTAATCATATTGAAAAAGGAAAAGAAGATGACAATAGCAATGGCAAATAAAATTAAACTCAATCCACGTGAAAAAGCCATCCTTTTAGCGTTAAAAAAAGGCGAAACGGTTAAATCCATCTGTAACACGATGCGAATCACAGAGCGCACGTTGCAATTTTATTTAAATAATTTACTTGAAGCGTAGAACGGAGAAGACAATGTGTAGAACTAGAAAAATTTTAATTGCTTTTCCCTTCTTTGCTGCTTCAACTATTGCTCTTGCTTATTCTTGCCCACGTGTATGCTCTGGATACAAATACAGTTTGAAGCATTTTGCAAACGATGTGACGTATACAGAGCCATTTTTTTCAGATAAAGCTATCCATCAGAAGCAGCTGAGGAAACCAATAACCCAACATTCATCGCAAACTAAAAAGAAATCTTCATAAGCTTTAATGCGGTTTGACCCACAATAAGAATTGTGTTTTGTAAAATAAAATGGGGAAGCGGATGACTAATAAAATTGGCCTAAGCGATCACGAGCAAAAAATATTAATGGCCATAAAAGAAAACATTCCATTTGAAGCGTTGGCGCAAAAGATGAAAATCACCTTGCGCACATTGAGATATTTTTATTTGAAAATCTTATTATTAAAGTATCAATGCGCGACTATTGAAGAATTGCAAAAAAAAATTAAATAAATCATTATTTATTGTTTTGTTGGGTTGCTTTTTTTTCTGTCATCGTCACGCACGCCGCTGCACACTGTGTTTTATGGTCACCGTTATTGATTGCAATTGAATATCAACTGACAACGCTAAATGTGCTACCTGATAAGATGCAAGCGCTTTAGTAAATATCGGGCTACATTCAGCTACCATCCCTGTTCTTTTAACACAGCCATCGCCGTCCACGCTTTGCTAAACGCATACTCGCTTACAAAAAAAATGGTTTGACGTACTTTTTCCATAGGCACATTGGCTTTTTTGGCCAGCTGAAGATGAAATCGAAATGACTCGCCCAACGTTTGATGCGACACATCACAGGCAATCGTCATTAAAATTTTATCTTCCAAACTCAAACCGGGACGCTGCCATAATGGCAGAATGGTTTTTTTAAAATGTTCCGCTAAAACCGGGCTTAGAGAGGCAGGTAATAATTCTATGATATTCAATTCCATTGCTAATGGCGGCGGCGTAATTTTTTCACGTCGTTCACGCCAACCTTGCCACCAAGTAAAAATTTTAAGCCGGATCATCGCACTGAGCGCCAGCGGAAAGCTGGCATAGGGCGCAATAAATAACACTAATTCTTTTAATTCATAACGTTTCGCACCTTGGCGTTGCGCCATTTTAGTGTGTAATAAAAAAGGTAAGCCCAACCAAGCACGACACACATCGCTGGTCATGCATAAAAATGCTTTTTGTTTATCGGATAAATCAGGCAAACTCCACAGCGGACTGGATAAACGAACTGCCGCTTCACCAAAATCTTTATCAATCATAAAAACGGGACGGTTAGCTTTGGGGTCATCTACGGCTGACATAATTATTTTCCCTTTAGTTTTATACCTACTAATTTTAATTTGAGTTTATCAAACCAACGATCAGGTAATATTTTACTAAACAAAATAATTTGGCGTGCATGCGGTCCAACAGGATAATGTGTTTTTGGTTTTTTAGCCGTCATGGCTTTTACGATCACTTGTGCAACGCCCGTTGCGGGAATACCATCCATTTCCGCTTTATGCATTGATTTTGCCATTGATAATAATGCATCGGCATAATATTTTTTGTGTGTGTCAGAAAGCTCTGCCACGATTTTTTCAGCTAACTCCACCATACCTTCTGATGCTTTAGTGCGAATAGAAGAAGGATCAACGCCGATAACGTCAATATTCCACGGTGATAACTCAATGCGTAAACCAGTTGTAAAAGACTCTGTCGCGTGTTTTGAAGCACACAACGCAAAACCAAATGGAATGGTGGTATGCGCACCAACAGATCCAATATTTAAAATTCGCCCACGCGCTTGCCGAATTAACGGCAACATGGCTTGCGTTAATCGCACCATCCCAAATACATTCACTTCAAAAACACGGCGTAAACGCTCGATTGGCAGAGCTTCAATTGGGGTAAAATCTGGAATACCTGCATTATTTACCAAACCATACAAACCGTGCTGACCCAAATCATGCGTTAATTGAGCGACAACAGCAGCGATTTGTTGTTCGTTAGTGATATCTAATATGACGGGCGTTAGCCGATTGGATGCCGCTTGTTGGAGTTTTTCAGCATCGGCTAAATGACGCACAGTGGCATACACTTTAAATCCCGCTTTATCTAAAGCGATTGCTGTGGCGTAGCCAATACCAGATGAAGTGCCAGTGACTAAAATGGCTTTATCAATCATGGTGCCTCCTTGTAAAGATATTCCATCGTAAGCGATAGCTTGTTGTGAGGCAACCAGTGGAATTTGAACAAATCCCGGTATTGCTGATTACACTTATCCCTTCTACTCTTTTTACATGCCAACCAAAACTCTCAATTACGTAATGGGTCAAATCAAATTTTACATGGACATCCATGACTATACACGCCAACCGCCCGATCCTAAAAAACCCAATTTAATTCGTTATCGCGCTAACGTACCCATGAATTTTTTACGCAAACCGATTATTTTAAATTTTCGTTTTGATGATGCCGCAGAATGTCCTTATCAACCCAAAACAGCAGCAGACAAAAAATGGCTCGCCGAACAATTGCAATACGTGGACTATTTTTCAAATGAACCCATGCCCACTGAAATAAAAGATCCGTTTGACGACACGCGATTTATTTACACACCCAATCAAACTTTATTAACCGATGAGCAAATTGACTATTTTAAAAAGCTCAATCCAGAACGCCCGAACGCGACCATATTCATTCATGGTTACAATGTGAGTTGGGGCGAGTTTGGCAAACTTCTCATGACACGCGTTAATCCCCTTCCTGAATCCCTATTACCCTTAAGTTATTTCACGCCACCGAGTTCTGCCATCCAAGTGCAATACGATCCACCACCACCGCATAATGAGGCCTTAGGTACATCCTCTTATTATTCCATTGACCCCATTGATTTTCCGGCACGCTGCTTTAGAAGCCGTGATCATTTACACAAAATATATGGTGAAAACATCGCGCACTTGGATTACGGCAGTGATGATAAACTCAATGGCAGCGGTGCGCACAATTGGTTTTTGCACATGGAATACAATTTAAATCGAGCGGCAGGATTTAGTGGCTTCAAACCGTATTATGAAAAAAGCGATCCAGAATACACGCGCTTAATTCATGTCGCCTGGACAGGCAATCCTAAAACGCCACTTGATTATATTGCCATTGAACCCATGGCTATGATCGCCGCGCGTTGTTTAGTTCCGGTAATTGAGCAACTGCACCACGCCGGGATTGAAATTAATATTATTGCGCACAGCGCTGGTAATGTTGTTTTAGTGCAAGCCATGGAATTGCTGGCGAAACCCATTATTGAAAATGTTTTCTTATGGCAAGCGGCGATACCCAACACCGCTCTATCACCGCAAGCGGACAAACTCGATAAAACATTATTTAAACGTTGGGGCACGAAGCATGCCTACAAAGCGGCGAAAGCCATTCATGTTTTGTATAGCGCTAACGATAATGTGCTTGGGCCTATTGCGATTAACACCGATGCTAACATCACCGCGCAACTGCAACAAAAAAAACGCTCCTCCAGCGATGGAACAATGTATGCAGAACTCGCCGCCGGTATCACCACACTGTCCAAAGTAACCGATGAATTGCACACACCGGTTGCACTAAAAAGTATTTACAATCTTGCTCAATTATTCGGGGTACCGTTTGATGCTTTATTATTTAATCAAAGCCTACGCAACAAAGCCTATGAATTATTGTATCAACAACATAAACATATGCACACACGCCTTCCATTATTGCCAACACTGGCACAACAACGCGATATTGTACGTGCACGAGATCCGAAAACTTATAAGGATTTAAGCGTCTTTATCGGCTTAATTGAAGCCATAATGCACCACAGTGTTTTGTATTTTGTGCACAACCCCAACAACCAAGATAAATTAACCGCCTTGCGCGCGGACTTATCACCAGAAGACGCCACCAAGTTTGACGAGTTAATTGGTCATGCACTTTCACAACAATTTGGGGTGGATACACCCACGAAAGTAATGGCGATTTTTCAAACTCACAGCATGTGGCATGAAGCTTTTAAAGAAGTTAACGACCACAGTTATTTTATAAAAAAATTCGCTGAGATGTATATTATTGATCACCCATCAGAAAGTGCTGCTGCACTTACCCGCGGCCTGCTGGATACATTAGTCAATCAACACGTCAGTCATATGAGCCAAAGTTTGCAGGCAATACCATCGCGGTATCACATCAACGAAGAAGTCATTGAGGCTTGCATCGCTGGCCCAGCAGGTGAGTTTGCCATTGAAAAAACCAAGGACCTTATTCAAAGAGGATTTCATGATTTAGCGATTGACGGTTTATCAAGCTCACAAGACAAACTCGCCAAATTACTTTCACTGCCCAAAGGCTTCAAAAAACAACCGCACAACGCACTTGCCGCCACACTCGCCGGCGATGATCTTGCTACTCTTCTTATGACCGTGTTCTCCATCCCCAGTCTCGAACCGCAACCTGCCATGGGGTATACTGGGCCGGATTTGGAGGATA
>JBGTHB010000171.1:0-11300 GCA_041746415.1 Coxiellaceae bacterium
AACGGCAAGTTGCCTACATAGACCTTATTCATAACAAAGATTCTCCAAATAACATTAATTGACTGCCTTCCATTAATTTCTCAATGAAAAACACCCGCATTATGTCACTGATCAATTTTTAACGCTACTAAAAACTAGAAAAACTTCACTGAATCGTTATACTGAGCAGCCACTGAACAGACCAAGGTACGTTAATGCGCCCCAGTAAACGCCAAAGCAATGAATTACGCGCCGTTGAATTTATCCGTCACTACACAGATTACGCTGAGGGTTCGGTTTTGGCGGTTTTTGGTCATACCAAAGTGCTCTGTACCGCCAGCATAACGCCTGGAGTGCCGCGTTTTTTGCGGGATAAAAATCAAGGTTGGCTCACAGCAGAATATGGCATGTTGCCGCGCTCAACCCATGATCGCATGCAGCGCGAGGCAACCAAAGGCAAGCAAGGCGGTCGCACCCTGGAAATACAGCGTTTGATCGGCCGCTCCCTGCGTGCCGCACTTGATTTAAACTTACTTGGCGATTACACCATTACCTTAGATTGTGATGTGATCCAAGCCGATGGGGGCACACGTTGCGCGGCTATTTCAGGCAGTTGTGTGGCGATGATTGATGCGTTGCGCCACTTGCAGCGCGATAAAAAATTATTGACTGATCCTTTGAAACATTATGTAGCTGCCGTTTCGGTGGGTATTTATAATGGCCAACCCATTTTAGATTTGGATTACGCAGAAGATTCAAAAGCACACACGGATATGAATGTGGTGATGACCGATGACGATTCGTTTATTGAATTGCAAGGCACTGCTGAAGGCGTGGCATTTAAACAAACGGAATTAAATCAATTAATCGAGCTAGCCCAAGGCGGTATTAAAACCATTATTGCAGCCCAAAAAGCCGCGTTAAGTTAACGCCTGGATTCATACTCAGTATCGTTCCAACGAGCAGATTGCCGCGTCAGCAACTAAAGTTGCTTCCTCGCAACGACATGAACTTTCTTTTCCATCTTCACGAGCAAGTCTTCGAGCGTGGCGATCCACTGCAGTGCACTTATTTTATTTTCGGTTAGCACCATCAACTAGATGCAATAGAATAATCGTAATCAATAATCAATGGAGCGTGATCAGAAAAAAATTTCTCTTTATAAATGCTGGCTTTTTTAACGGTGCTCTTTAAATTATCACTAATAACCTGATAATCAATGCGCCACCCCACATTATTTTCACGCGCGTTACCACGGTTAGACCACCAAGTGTATTGCAATGGTCGTTGCTCCACCACGCGGAACGCATCCACAAAACCTTCTTTAGTAAACAAATCATCTAGCCACGCTCGCTCTTGCGGCAAACAGCCAGAGTTTTTTTGATTGGACTTAAAATTCTTGATATCAATTTCTTTGTGCACAATATTCCAGTCGCCACAAATCACCACTGAACGATTTGATTTTTTTATTTCACGTAGCACCTTCATATAACGCTCCATGAAATCGTATTTAACTTCTTGGCGTATATCACCACTCGTTCCTGACGGCAAATAAAGCGAGGCCACCGCTAAATCACCAAAATTCGCTTGTATATAACGCCCTTCTTTATCGGCACAATCCCAACCTAAGCCGGTAACGATATTGTCCGGTTTTTGACAACAATAAATGCCAACACCACTGTAGCCTTTTTTTTCTGCATCGTGAAAATAACAATGAAATCCTGAGGGGCGAAAATGCGCATCCAATAAATGTTCCATTTGCGCTTTGGTTTCTTGCAAGCACACCACATCTGCTTGTTGCAGTTGTAACCAATCAAAAAATCCTTTGCGATGAGCAGCACGTATGCCATTTAAATTAGCGCTAATAATTCTCATTATGATAATACCTCATTTATTTTTGCTAGCACTGCCGCCACGGTGATTAATTGCATTGCCTTAGCATCGTGCACTCGTGTTACCCAAGGTAAAGTTTGTGGCTCTTGTTGCAATATTTCCCGCACCGCTTGCGCGTACACATCCACTGTTGTGGCTTGCGAAAAATACGGACCAGATAATTGCGCTGGTGCCACCGCATACAAACCCACAACAGGTGTACCCATCGCTGTAGCTAGGTGTACGGGACCGGTATCAGGCGCAATTAAACAACGTGCCTTGGCTAACACCGCCGCTAATTGTTTAGGCGTGGTTTTACCTACTAAATTAATTGGCGTGTGTTGCAGCTGCGCCGCAATTGTTGCTGCTAATGCGATTTCACGCTTACTCGGCCCTCCCGTTAAAATCACTTTAATTGGATGTTGTTGTTGCAGCGTATTGAGTAATTGCACATAACGTTCTATCGACCAATTGCGTTCATCTTTACTCGCCATGGCGTTAAGCACCACATAGTTTTCTCCAGGCGGTATATTAGCAGCAGCAAAGGCATAATCATCCTCCGCCAGATTTAAATCCCAACGCCATTGCGGTTGCGCAACACCCAGCATTTTGGCAAACGCAAAAAAGCTTTCCATTAAATGTTCTTTTTTAAAGGGAATAGATTTAGTAATAAAAAAATGATGCAGATCACGCGCCCGTTGTTTATCAAAACCAATTTTTTGTTTGGCACGAATCAGTGGGTATAAAAAATTGCAACGCAGACTGGCTTGACCGGCAAACAAGACATCAAATCGACGCCGGCGCAATATTTTATAAAACCGCCAATAATCCACTACCGTTTTGGGTTTATCAATAACAATAAATTCAACACCGCTCAATCCTTCCAAAATACGATACGCAGCTTTACTGGTAATCCATGTGATTTTTAAATCTGGAAAATACGCTTGCAAACTGCGAATCACTGGCACCCACATCACGACATCGCCAAGTGCGGACAAACGAACTAACGCCAATGTTTTAGGAGTCGTTACCATGGGTGGCATTATCAACGGCCATCGCTTGTTTTGCAATTGCAATTCTGCTATCAATAACCCAGTCCACTTAAGCAAGGCGCGCTAATGTCATCCAAAAAAATTGCTGAATTGTTACTCTCATTAAAAGCCGTCATGCTCAACACGCAACAACCCTTTCGCTACACTTCCGGCGTGCTGTCCCCGATTTATTGCGATAATCGCCTAGTTATTTCATATCCCGATAAACGTCAACAAATAGTTGCTGCTTTTTGTGAAAAAATAGACAAGCAGTGTGATGTCATTGCGGGTGTAGCAACCGCTGGTATTCCACATGCGGCGTGGATTGCTGACCAGTTAAATAAACCCATGGTATATGTGCGTGACAAAGCGAAAAGCCATGGCAAACAAAATCAGATTGAGGGCCAATTTAAAACTGGTGCACGCGTGGCTGTGATTGAAGATTTAATCAGCACCGGCGGCAGCTCAATTGCCGCAGCACAAGCACTGCGCGCAGCCGGAGCTAAAGTGGATTATTGCTACGCTATTTTTAGTTATGAACTGCAAACTGCGCAAAACGCATTCGCTGCTGCCAATCTTGCATTATGCACGCTCAGTAATTTCACCGATCTGATTGAAGTCGCGTTGGAAAAAAAATACATTAGCGCTGATGAAAAAGCTGTTTTGCTTAAGTGGCAAAAGGACCCCCTAGATTGGAACAAGCATTAATATCACTCAAGCAATTCGCTATGATCCCACTTTTAATGTTATTAAATACTCGGTTACTAAGCTAAAGCTTTACTTGTTATCTTTGGTAAATGAGGCAACCTGCAGTTTATATAATTACAAATCGCTACCGAGGCACCCTGTATACGGGAGTCACTGCTAATTTAGTTAACCGTATTTTTTCGCATAGAAACGAACTAATAAATGGCTTTAGCAAAAAATATCATTGCAGGTGTTTGGTTTATTTTGAGACAGGTGAAGAAATGTATTCCGCTATCCAAAGAGAAAAACAAATTAAAAATCTATCGAGGAAAAATAAAATTCAGCTAATTGAATCCAAGAACCCTCAATGGAAAGATTTGTGGCTTAATATTTGTACTTAGGTGTTTTTAAAAACATCGGCACATGGATGGCGACGCTCGTTCCTCGCTCGCCATGACTCACCTTTCAAAAACGCCAGCGAAAAATTTCTTCTGCTGTCATTGTGAGCGCGCGCAGCAAGCGTAACAATCCATGTATCCGTGCCATTAAAAAACTTCGGCGTATGGATGGCAACCTCGTTCCTCGCTTTTGTTTTTAGTGAGACAATTTAACTTGCGCTTGCCAAGTCAGTCCAGCTGCCGGCTAATTTGCCGTAGCCGCTGCTGGAACCACCACCGCCGCTTGTTTTAATTATTACTTTTGCATTTTCTCCTTCATAATTGATGATGGCGTTGTTACGTAAATAAACGTCTCTGCCGGCAATAGCAGAACCATTTATAATTGAATTGTGATAGAGCTGCACGTCACCAGTTTGTGAATACACCACACCATTTACTATTGAATTCATATGCAGTCGCACTTCACCACGCGCGATAATGGCACCTGTAATGATAACATTGTCGGTAGTGTGCAATGTGCCTTCAACAATGACGTTGCCATACACTTTAACGTTGCTGGAAAAATGGGCGTTACCATGAATAATCACATCACCATAAATAACCGCATTTTGGCGCAATTGAAACTCACTGGTTTTTACTACGCCGCTGGGTAAAGTGTAAGTGCCAGATAAATTCACCTCTAAATTGACAGGATTTTCAGGGCCACCCAAAATATGGTCACCTTTAAATTGTGCTTCCCCATCATGTTGATTAATGGTGTAGGAATCACCGCTACCATAAGCAGACAACAAACTAGGAGTGTAATCGTATATATATGTGCCTTGTGGTGTACCTGCATTTGAAGGCAATGTAACTTGCGTGGTTACCGTTTGAAAAACTTCTAACGGTTGGCCAAGATAAAGTTCTTCGAGTGCGTCGTTAGTTAAGGCCATCAAATCCGTATCATTTGAGATAACATCGTCTTGCAGTGAGCCGGCAACGGAACTGTTACCACTTTCTAAAACAGTCTTAGCGTAATCAAACATTTTAATCGCCGAACCCGCATTAACAGTAACCGCCCCTCCTTCAAGGTCTCGCACTATGGCGTTACTACGCATGTCTAAATCTTCGCGTGCAAAAGCAGCTTGCGGAACGGGGGTTACAATAAAGCTGTCAGTGTCACCGCTTTGATATTGCATTATCTGTTGAACTGAGCGTGAAATTGCACCATCTGCAGTATGGCCTGTTGATACCACCCGAATTACATTATTGCCATCTTCAAAGTTAAACGCGATAACAGCAAAACCACCATTGGTTAAATTGACTTGCACTGTATCGCCGTGATTAACCGTCTCGCGGTTCGCATCTAAATACGTTACGGCGTAATCCAGTCCCGCCTGCGCTGCATTAAAGGCATTACTTGCATGGACATGAGATTTAACTGTGCCAAGATGAGAAAGGATCGTGTTTGCTGACATGAAAGAAAGTATGGTGACTGCAAACAGCACCACCAGACTCAGTAACAGCGTTGAAAAACCCTGAGATTTATTCCGTATGAATTGTTTAGTACGCATGATTAACACCCCCCATGGAATGCCAATCATGAAAAATAGCACGATGGCACGCCTTGTATTTAGTTAATACAAATGCGTGCCCATCCACCCAACCAAATAAAAAACGAATTTTTAATTACTAATATTTATTATTAGTTTCTATTACTAAGTATAGGTTAGTTTTGGCTTTAAAATAGCGATAAACTGTTAACTTGTTGATTTAGGAAGATAAACTTATGAGTTAGCCGACACTGGTTTGTTGCGCCTGCGCACTGAGGATTTTGTAAGTGCGTTCGGTTAAAAAACCTTGTTGGAACTTTCTATTGATGTCTACTTGCATGGTTTGACCGTATTCTTGTACTAAGCGACGCGTGGTAGCGGTTATTTTTAAAGGGTCGCTGGCTAGCAGTAAATCACGTGTTTTTTCATTAAAAACCAGGTATTCGCGTAATGCTACGCGTTTGCCATCTACTGTCGGTGCCAGGCGCTGCCAAATAATCAAACGTGCTGTTTCGATAATATCAATGGTGCGACCAAGGCGTTCTTCTTGGGGAAAGGTGCCCACCAGGCGGCGTACACTTTCGGCCACGCCGTTGCTGTGTAACGTAGTATAAACCGGGTGACCAGTGAGTGCGGCTTCAAGTACCGCACCCATGGTTTCCCGATCGCGCGACTCTCCTACGAGGATCAAATGGGGTTTGCGACGCAAGGCGTTACGCACACCTAAAGCAAAATTGGGTAAATGTTTTGGAATTTCAGATTGTGAAATTACCGCTGTGGGTGCATGAATCGAATCGTAAACAAATTCTATTGGGGCTTCATACGTTAAAATTTTGCGATTGGCTTGAGGGTCTTGCGCTAATTCTTTAATGATGGCTGCAAGCAACGTGCTTTTACCCGAACCGGTGGCACCGGTAACATACACCACACCTTCTTGTGGTGCGATGGCGTCGACGATTTGTTGCGGTAAATCCAATGAGTCTAAACTCGGTGGTTCAGCCGGAATGGTACGAATCGTGATTTGAATCCCTTCATGACCATCGACATAACAGCCGGTGCCATTAACACGATAACGAAAACGTTCATTGCGATTGGGACGCACTTCATAATGCGTGTCCACATCATTGCCGCGCATGATTTGGGTGGTGCCGTTGGCGCCATAAATCGCATTCAATAATTCGCTGACTTCGGTGTTGGTTAATTTGCGCTGCGTAATTTTATAGATGCGTCCATACACTTCGCAAACAATGGGTGAATTAGTTTGAATAGTGATATCTGAAGTGTGTTCACGCGTGCAAAACACCAAGAGATCATCTAGGTGTTTTGCTTCAAAACGCGATGGTTCATTTACATAACGCATTTATATCACTTTGTTAAAATTGGATTCCATTTTTTACTATTAATTTGCAGTGCTGAGTTGGCAGTAATGCGCGCCACTTCATCGTGAATACGCAGTTCGTTTGCATTGCCTGTCACACCCAGATCCGCTTTAGCAACAATAGGCGAGCTGATCATGCCTTCTGCCAATAATTTGCGATACAGCAACATGCCTAAATAGTCGCGTTTTAAGCGATTTAAGTTGGCGGCAAAAATTTCGTTGGCTTGTTGTAAACCTTGCTGCCAACCAATTTTAAAATGTTTATTCCAGATTTTTGCTTCCGCTTGATTGTGAGGCAGCAACGCTTGGTTGGGTAAATCGGGTTGTTTGTAATTCAATTCTAAATAATCGCGCCAAGTAGGCGCAACACTGGTAAAGCGTGCTTTGGCAATAATTTTATAAACTTTTTGAGCGGTGCGAATGGTGTCGTTATTGTCGATATTAATGCTGTTATCCGCTTCAATAATCACTGGTGGCAGCACATTGCTTTTTAATAATAAGCGATTGAAATTAAAAATTTGATCTAAGTAATCGGCTTGTTGTGTTAGCTGAGCATCAATGTGTTTGGAGCGAAACGCTAAGGCACCACGCGCCCCGAGAGTAGTGGCGGCTTCACTAATGGCTTGTTCGCGAATCACGCTGACTGTTTGGGTGCTGCCGATTTTAGGTAAATTATTGGGATTAATGTAACCCACTTTGGCTACAGGCACAGGGTGGTGATATACGCAGCCACCCAGTAAGGGTAAACACACACTTAAAACAACCAGCCCAGTTTTTCGTTGCCATTGCTTCATTCTCTGCCTCAATTATTTTTGTGGGTAACGTAATTCTAAAATACGCTGTCCAGGGTAAATATTTACGTTAGCTTTGTTGGCCGCTTGATAAATAGCGTTTTGTAAAATAGAAGCTAACGGCTGATTAGTCGCATTAATTGCAATAATAATGGGTGTAGCCGGTGGATTGCCGAGCACACGAAATTTATAGTTTGCGGCATTCGCAATTTTTGCTAATAAAGGTTGTAACGGACCATACCAATTTAATGAGCTGATTTGTGTCATGTGAATGGTGGCTGGATCTAATTGGGGTGCAACGCTAGCGGCAGGGTGAATCGCCAATTGAATTGCCGCGTCTTGTTGGGAAGATTGATCAATTGATGTGGAAGCTTGAGCTAGTTCAGCTTGCGCCTTTTGATCGGTCTGCATTACCGGGGCCGCGTCGGTGGTCATGTATTGCACTTTTAAGCGTGAAATAGGGGTGGTATCACCACAGCCTGCTAACAGTAAAGTTAAACCAGCTGGGATTAAAGCACACAGGAGTCTTAATTTCATTGATGTTACTCACAGTAAATGTTAAGCCCATCCTGGCTGTTCTCCCTTATCGTACCGTTAAATATGCTGAAATCTTAAGGCATTAACCTTAAGAGTACATTAAAATATTAGCGATTATTTACTAGCGTCGACCGGGTTTGGGTTGTTGATGCTGTTTTTTTAAGGCTTCGTGTTGATGCGGATCACGAGCTTTCTTCAATAAATCAATAGCAGCTGCGGCGGGCTCTGGTTGGAAAAGCTTAAATTTAGCTTTAAGGTCGTCTGCCTCAGTCTTTAGTATTCTGATTATTTTTTCATAATAACGGTATTGCTGTAGGATGCGTTTTGCAGCGGGATCTTGAATGAGGGTTTTAAAGTCTAAGTCATAGTTTTTTTGCAAGAATTCGTCAACACTTTCATAAATTTTGCGAAGATCAACAATTTGATAAATTCCCTTATAACCAACAATATGAGTTTCACGGATATACGGTTTACAGAAATGGTTTCCCCGTTGGTATATATACGTAGCAGCTTCTTCCTTAAAAGACAGTGGTTTTGACTCTTTTTTTTGTTCAGCAGCTCCTGCTGCGCCATGAGCCGAATCCGCAGGTTCTGCAAAGAAAGCTTTTTGGTATTCTTCTTTTAATTGAGCTACGAGTGCATTTTTATCGTCAAGCCAATGCCTAATCAAAGCACCACAAGCGTTTGGATTTCGGGATCTAAAATTGCGTGGAAAAAATGCATCAATCCCCTGATCATTTAGCAACCCAAGCTTGAGTTTTGCAGATCTTTTTTCAAAAAGATCCCATTTAATTTTCGTATGGGCTTTTTTCAAAGCCTCAGCAAAGTCCTTTAATTCTTCTGGTGTTAAATCTTGAGCATCTTGGACAGGTGCTTGACCTCGTTTTCTCATGTTTATACGCCTCTTTTTCTTTAAATCTTACAACCCAAAACTTAATTACTTCTTAACAACAAAAAACTAGTCATACATTAGCTCATCCAACGCTACGGTTTCGGGCGTTGCGCTAGCGCGGATAATTTCATGCAGCACATCGGTGAGGCAAAATACCCGCAATACATTAGGGGTGAATTCATCAAAAGAAACTTTTTTACCAAGCAGCGATTTTTCCTGGTCTTCGTAGGTTGCACCAAGACCGTAGCCTAAGCACAGCGATGCCAATTGATCAGCGCGCTTAGTTAGGTTTGGCATCAAGCCCGTTTCAGAGAAGATCTCAGTTGGCGTTAATGGCCGGCCCTTGAGGGTAAATTGGGTTTTCATACCTTTTACGACGGCGGTCATTTGTTTAATTAGTTTTTCCATTAGGCTCTCCACCAGGCAGTACTGTATTTGCGTGCCCCGGCAAGTGTGTTACGTAGAATACGGCCAAACACCACCGGGGTGTAGCCATAACGGTTGAGTAAAGTGAAAAACAGGGTCGAAGCAATGGCGATACCAAATGTCCACCAAGAGATATGCAATATAAGGAGCAACATGGGGAAGGCGGTTTTGCCATCCCAGATAAAAAAGCGCACGCTGCGAGCGGAGTCGCGCCAGTGAGGATTACTGTTAGTTACAGCCATTTACCTTGCTCTTCAGTGATTTCAATTACTGCATCATACCTCGCCAACCTTAATGCTGTCTTAAGGTGCTAAGAATAAAATGCCTTAGAGCTTGTTTAAGAGCTATTGATTTGGGCAGAAATTTTAACCCCTCACGCCGCTTTTGCAGCCAATCAATAGCTTTTAAACAGGCTCTTTAAGACAAGCTTAACCCAGGACGGGTGTGTGGGGGCTGCTGTCAGTCTGGATGTATCCCACCTATTTATCAAAAAATTAGAAAAATAAGGATGAGCGATGCGCTTATTTTTTAGCGATCTAAATAATAGCACTGCAATCAGTCAAAAACTGGCTCGCGAAGTAGCTGCATTGGCGAATTTAAGTGGCCAGTGTTTGGATGTGTTAGCTGTTAAAGCGGCAGAACTTGACCCTAGTAACAAAACAGCAATGAGTTGCAATAATGACTAACGTGGTTTCGACACAATTAAGCGGCACGGAATTAAAACAACAGTTATTGACGTGCGTGCAAAACGAAAAAGCGAGCTTAGTTAAAGTGGCGGACGCGTTTTATCAACAAGCACATCGCCCTGACGAAAGTTATGTGGCGTTGTGCGAAGCCTTGATTACAACTATTAATAACATTGAATCACAAGGCGACTGGCAACAATCCAGCTTTTTAAAAAACACATTGGCACCACTTATTGAATTACGCGCTAAAGCGCAACAGATTTATCAAACATTAACCGGCAACAACCAACGTTTTTATGCTAATGAACGCGAATTAGCAGCAACAGAAATGAAATGTTTTATTTCACTTTATCAAAATCGTGGCCATGATTTAGCGCAATGGGCATTGCAGCTGGCGTCGATTGAAAATTACATGATGGGCCGGCCAATTTACACCAATGAAATGGACGTACAAAAAGTATTGCGATTGAAACTTTCGCAAGCGCAAGAAGCCTATGCTGTGGTCATTATCAACAAAGACAGTGTGATGACGAATAGCGAAATGCGTAAAGACCGTATTGGAAATGATTTACTCACTTTGAAAACAGCTAGTGTTACCGCAGCACAAATTATTGAGTTTGTGCACGTTGGGCGACGTTATCAATTTGTAAACAACCGTTTGGTGGCAAAATAATATGTATCCTCCACAACAAAATTCGACCGATCAAACCGCTAACTTTTTTTGGTTAATAGCGGCAATTGCGATCGCGTTAATTTTATTGTGGTATTTTGAAAAACCTTACATTTTAATGGGCTTGTTTGCCTGGCGCCATGTGGAAATTTATTTTTTACAGGTTGTGATTAGTGGTATTGATGCCGTGTTGCGTTTACTGCATTTACCTACATTAAACGATCATAATTTATCGCTGTGGCAGCGGATAATACATCAAGCCGATTTCAAAGCGATTACCTTCAATGAAGTAATGCAGCAAAGCGATGATGTGGGTTTGTGGTTACGTTATCCTGTAATTGTGATCTTATCCGGTCTTGGTGTGTATTTAATGCGCTCACATCGTTTGGCGCGATTCCATAATGTTTACACCATGGACACA
>JBGTHB010000172.1:0-6502 GCA_041746415.1 Coxiellaceae bacterium
AGCAAAACCTAAACTGCAGGCTTTCAAACGAGTACATGAATCGTTAGACATGACGTTCTCCTTAAAATTATCCAACCACATCATTATAAGGTATGTGCCTAATGCGGTACACTACCAAAATGGATGCTTATACCCTCGCTTCAATTGTGTTAACGATCGCTATGTTGCTTGGCTACATTAATCATCGCTATATTCGCATGCAAAGCACGATTGCCATCATGGTTGGCTCAATCACTTTGTCAATTTTTTTATTATTGCTGCAACACTTTCAGCTTAGCAATTTTGCTACTCTTACAAGTAAGCTGCTGACGAATAATTTTCGGGATCTTTTATTAAAAGGCATGCTGAGCTTTTTATTATTTGCTGGCGCACTTACCATTGACACCACTTCGCTCAAACGTCACAAATGGGAAATTGGTTTGCTGGCCTCAATCAGCACGCTTTTTTCAGCTGCGCTTATCGGTATGGGTGCGTATTGGCTGCTGCCTTATTTTGGCATTCATTTATCCTTGCTGTATTGCTTATTGTTTGGTGCTTTAATTTCACCCACCGATCCAATTGCCGTTCTCGCTACCATTCGTCATATTGGCGCACCCAAACGGATTGAAACCTGTATTGCGGGCGAATCATTATTTAATGATGGTGTCGGCATCGTGCTGTTCACCACACTCTACGCACTGGCTTTTCAACATGACGTTATTTCATTTAGTGAGATTAGCCTGCTGTTTCTAAAACAAGCTGTCGGGGGGTTGGCCTATGGTATCCTGCTTGGCTATGTAACCAAAATATTACTAAAAGGTGTCAAGGAATCACGCGTCATAATTATGTTAACCCTTGCCGCCGTCAGCGGAGGTTATAGCTTTGCCTTGTGGTTGAATATTTCCGGGCCGCTGGCCATGGTAGTGTATGGTATCTATTTAGGTAGTTTATTCCGTCAGCCAAACAAAGTGGCTTTTCTAGCTGATTTAGACACCTTCTGGGGAATCATTGACGAACTGTTGAATGCCATTTTATTTCTGTTAATTGGCTTTGAGTTATTAAGCATTCATGTCAATGCCATTGAGTTTGCTGCAGCACTTACCATGATCCCCTTGGTATTATTCTTTCGTCTCATTACAGTGGCCATACCACTGCGCTTTTTGCAATTTAAGCGTGACTACGCTCCTTATACCATTAGCATTTTGACCTGGGGCGGACTGCGCGGCGGGTTGGCGGTGGCGCTGGTGTTATCACTACCGCCAAGCCATTTACGCCAATTTATTCTTGCCATGACTTATGCTGTAGTGGCATTTTCTGTCATTGTGCAGGGCCTCACTATCAAATCACTGGCGTCGCTGACAAAGCAGCAATAGGCTTGCATCAATAACCTAAACCCGATAAGATTCACGACTTTAATCCAATAACCTGAGTAGGTGAGCTAGTATATGCCAATGATCGAGATTCCAGACAACCATGCCTTTGATGGTTCACTACGTCGCTTCAAACGCGCTTGCGAAAAAGCCGGCATCCCAACTAAATTGCGTCAAATTGAGTATTACGAAAAACCGACATCCAAACGTAAACGCAAACGTGCTGCTGCAGTAAAACGCTATGCTAAAAAACTGCAAAAAGAACAAGAAGCATTAGATCGCGAACGCACTCGTTATTAAAATGTCAGATAACTTAAAATTACAAATTCAAAACGACATGAAAGATGCGATGCGCGCCAAAGATCAAACGCGCCTTGGCACAATTCGTTTGCTGATGGCCGCTATCAAACAAGTCGAAATTGATGACCAAAAAGTGTTAGCCGATGCTGACGTACTCACAGTCATCAACAAAATGATCAAGCAACGTCGTGATTCCATCGCGCAATTCAGTGCTGCCCATCGTCAAGAGTTAGCGGACAAAGAACAAGCCGAAATCACTATTTTACAAGGTTATCTGCCAGAACAATTGAGCGAAGCTGAAATTACCGCGTTGATTGCTGAAGCGATTAAAACCAGTGGCGCCACTGAAATGCGTGACATGGGCAAAGTGATGGGTTTACTAAAAACCAAACTGGCGGGCCGCGCCGATATGAGCGAAGTAAGCAAACTCATCAAAGAACAACTGCAATAGCCGATCGCTTTTTGCGTGACAGCCAGCTATGATGAGTGACTCATGGCAGGTCACATTCCACAATCCTTTATCCAAGAACTTATCGAGCGCAGCGACATTGTGCCGCTTATTAGTGAGCGAGTCGAACTTAAACGCAGCGGTCAAAATTATCAAGCACGCTGTCCTTTCCATGATGAAAAAACACCCTCTTTTTCCGTTAGCGCAACCAAACAATTTTATTACTGCTTTGGTTGTGGTGCGCACGGTAATGTAGTGCGTTTTTTAATGGAATACGATCGCATGGAGTTTGTCGAAGCGATTTCCTACCTTGCCACCCAACAAGGCATGAGCGTTCCCACAGAAGAAGGCACATTTGACACCAAACAACATCAGCAACGTCAAGACAGCTTGGCTATTATGACTGACGTCAGCCACTACTACGAACAACAACTTAAAACCTCAACCGAAGCCATCGCCTATTTAAAATCGCGCGGCTTAACTGGTCAAATTGCCAAACAATTTGCTGTGGGTTATGCGCCGGATAATTTTGATAATCTGCATGGTTTTCATCATCACCAAGCCGAATTAATTGCTAACGGATTATTGGTTGAGCCTAAATGTTATGCTCGCTTTCGCCACCGCATTATGTTTCCCATTCGCAATCCACGCAGACAAACCATCGGTTTTGGCGCACGCGCATTAAGCAAAGAAGATCAGCCAAAGTATTTAAACTCGCCTGAAACAGCACTGTTCCACAAAAATCAAGAATTGTATGGCCTCTACGAAGCACTGCAAACGCAACGTCAACTTAAATATGCTATTTGTGTTGAAGGCTACATGGATGTGATTACCTTGCATCAACACGGCATCAGTCAAACCGTTGCGACTTTAGGCACGGCCATTAATGGCAAGCACATTCAAAATCTATTACGTTACACCCACGAAATTGTTTTTTGTTTTGATGGTGATGCTGCCGGTCAACGCGCCGCATGGAAAGCACTGACCATTGCCATGCCATTACTGCGCGACGGCATCCAGTTTCGGTTTTTATTTTTACCTGAAAAAGAAGACCCGGATAGTTTAATACGACGTATCGGTAGTGCTGGGTTTATGCAACGCCTTAAACAAGCCAAAGCACTGAGCCAGGTGTTTTTTGAGCTTTTAGAAAAACAATTTCCGCTCACTTCGCTTGATGAAAAAACACGTTTCGCCAGCGAAGCAAATCACTATCTGGAAGCGATGCCGCATGGTCTTTATCGTGAATTGTTGTTACGTCAGTTAGCCGAGCGGTTGGGCCTATATCGAGCTGACTTAGATCATCTCAATAAACCTCAGCGGCTGCAGCGAACGCCGACTGCCACTGAAGAGGCTCAAGTTACCAAACTGAATCCGCTCATCAGCAAACTGCTGCGTATGTTGTTACAAGAACCTAAATTAGCACTGGAATACACGCAGCCTATTTTAACACCCATTGTAGGCAACAAACTTTTTAACTGGCTGGCGCAGCAGTTCAGCAATACGCATCACACACTTGGCAGTTTACTGGCACTGCTTCCTGAAGCAGGTACAGAGCAAGCCGTACTAGCAGAACTCGCCAGCCAACCTATCCAGCTTAGTACCGAGCAATTGCTAACTGAGTTTCGTGACGGCTTAAAGCAGTTAGCGCTATTAAAACGCTCGCAGCAGATCCAAGCGTTACAGCACAAAGCCAGCTCAACCGGCATAAGTCTTGAAGAAAAACAAGAACTTAGCCAGCTCTTGACAAATCAAAATAGCGACCCCATATAAGCTATAGTACCTTTATAAGTGGATAATAATCTAACTTGGCGGTAAAATACGGCGTCTTATATCAATGCGATAACTTGGGCACGGGATGGGCAAACAATCATGGCGAAAAAAATTCTCAAAAAGCGTTCTAGTAAAACGTCTAAAGCAAGCACCAGCAAAGCAAAAGCTAGCGCACGCAAAAAAGTCAGCTTGAAAAAAACAGCTCGAACAGTAAAATCCAGCCGCAAGCCAGTAAAACCAAAAGCAAAAACACGCGCCAGCAACAAGGTGAAAGCGAAAACAAAAAAAGTTTCCAAACGAACCGTTGCAAAAAATCCCGCAAAAAAAACTAAAAAGTTGACAAAAATAAAAACGATCAACAAAAAAGCAGCGAAGTCAACAAAAAAAGTTGCCGTGAAAAAAGCATTACCGAAAAAAGCGCCTAAAAAAGAAATTGCTCCTGTAGTAAAAAAACGTACCAAAATAAAAAAAACAACGTTAAACTCTGCCGCTACAAAAGCGGTGGTAAACGCAACGCCTGCAGTTAATACTGTTAGCGCCACTCCACCTGTAAAAGCGCGAGTCGCGTCAACCAAAACAGCAAAAGTGACTAAAACTCAGATGGCAAATGCAAATAACGTTAACAAGCCGATTAAACCTAAAACTCCAGTAGACAGTTCACAAAAACTTGGTTTTAGCGCCCTGCTTGCAGAAGCACGCAGTAAAGGTTATTTGATTCACGAAGATTTAATCAACTTACTGCCTAATGATTATGTGGACCCATCACAAATGGAAAGCATTATTGGTCGGCTTACTGAAATGGGCATCAAAGTATTTGAAGTGCCACCTGATAAAGACACACTGCTATTAGAACTTGAAAGCGAAACGTCTGATGAAGATGACAGTGATGATGCTGCTGAAGTATTAGCAACTGAAACGCGCACTACAGATCCTGTGCGCATGTATATGCGCGAAATGGGTAGCGTTGAATTGTTAACACGTGAAGGTGAAATTGTCATTGCCAAACGTATTGAGGAAGGCATTCGACAAGTCATGGGCGCCTTAGTTCAATATCCTGACTTAATCGAAAACTTCATTGCGCAATACACTTCTATTACCCAAAATGAAGGCCGCCTCAATGATATTTTAACTGGTTTCTTTGATGAAGACGCCAACAACGCGGCTGCTAAACCGAATCCGGATGCGCTAGCAACGCCGGCTGTTAAAGCAGCTGCCACTGGTGACGATGAGGATGAAGATAATGACAGCAGCTCAAGCGATGATGACAGTGACTTTGCTGATAACGGCCCTGACCCTGTTATTACCGCTAGGTATATGGATGAATTACAAACCCATTTAAATAATTATAAAACTGCTATCGATAAGAATGGCAAAAAAGATCCGAAAACGCTTAAAGTGCAAAAAGCATTAGCGGAACATTACTCGCAATTTAAACTTTCCATTCGTGAGTTTAATCGCCAATCACGCTTGCTGCGTAACCTGCTCCAAGCAACGCGCAATCAAGAGCGGATGATCATGCGTTATTGCGTATTAAAAGCAAAAACTTCACGCAAAAATTTCATTTTGTCTTTCCCTAAAAATGAAACAAATTCAGGCTGGTTGGATGAGTACATCAAACAAAATCCTGATCAAAAACAACGGCTGGAAGCATTCCGCGGTGAAATTTTACGTGCTCAACGTAAATTATCTCAAATCGCCACTGAAAATAATCTATCTATTTCTGAAATCAAAGAAATCAATCGTCGCGTTGCAATTGGTGAAGCCAAATCACGCCGCGCTAAAAAAGAAATGATTGAAGCTAACTTGCGTTTAGTTATCTCCATCGCTAAAAAATACACTAATCGTGGTTTACAGTTCTTGGATTTGATCCAAGAAGGCAACATCGGTTTGATGAAAGCAGTCGACAAGTTTGAATACCGTCGCGGCTATAAATTTTCAACTTATGCAACTTGGTGGATTCGTCAGGCCATTACCCGTGCTATCGCAGATCAGGGCCGCACTATCCGTATTCCAGTGCACATGATTGAAACCATTAATAAACTGAATCGCATTTCACGCCAAATCATGCAGGAAACTGGCCAAGAGCCAACACCTGAAGAATTGAGCAAACACATGGAAATGCCAGAAGAAAAAATTCGCAAGGTATTAAAGATCGCCAAAGAACCTATTTCAATGGAAACACCTATTGGCGAAGACGAAGATTCAAACTTAGGTGATTTTATTCAAGATGAAAATCTTGAATCGCCCATCGACTTTGCCACCAACTCGGGTTTACGCGAAGCCACCAAAGATGTGCTGTCTTCGCTCACGCCGCGTGAAGCGAAAGTGCTGCGCATGCGTTTTGGTATCGACATGAACACTGACCACACGCTAGAAGAAGTGGGCAAACAGTTTGATGTGACACGCGAACGCATTCGTCAAATTGAAGCGAAAGCACTGCGCAAATTACGTCATCCTTCACGTGCTGAGAAGCTCAATAGTTTCTTAGACACCGAAGATTAAACAACTTTTATTACCCCACGAAGCGAATACATCGCTTTGTGGGTCTATGATTTTTTATGTGCAATAAGTCTTGATCGTAAACAGGCTCTTACTTTTTTTATCCTAAGCCGTTATCATAGCCAAACTCTTAAGG
>JBGTHB010000173.1:0-4825 GCA_041746415.1 Coxiellaceae bacterium
ACCTGAATTAATTATTGCGGATCAGCGTTATCAAGCCGTTAGCGCTATTTGTAAAACAGTATACGTTTTGCAAAAAACCACACGTCAATCTTTAACCAGCTGGATTGATAAAATAGCGTTGAACCGTTATGCCGGCGTGCCCATTTTTTTATTTGTAATGTATTTAATGTTTGTGTTTGCGATTAATGTCGGTGGTGCGTTTCAAGATTTTTTTGATATCGGCAGTCAAACGATTTTTGTAGGGGGATTAACGCATTTATTGCAACAATGGCACACACCCACCTGGGGTGTTGCCATTTTAGCCAGCGGTTTAGGTGTAGGAATTAATACGGTGGTTACGTTTATTCCGGTATTAGGCGCGATGTTTTTGTTTTTAGCGCTATTAGAAGACAGCGGTTACATGGCGCGAGCGGCGTTTGTGATGGATCGCTTGATGCGTGCATTGGGGTTGCCTGGAAAATCTTTCGTGCCGATGATTGTGGGGTTTGGTTGTAACGTACCAGCGGTAATGGGTGCACGTACCTTATCAAATAAACGTGATCGTGTATTAACAATTATGATGATGCCATTTATGTCCTGCGGTGCGCGACTCGCTATTTTTACGGTGTTTGCGAGTGCGTTTTTTTCTCATCACGGTGCCACCATTATTTTCTTATTATATATTACGGGCATTGTGGTAGCGGTGCTAACTGGGTTCGTGATGCGTAAAACATTATTGAAAGGTGAGCCAGCACCATTGGTGATGGAATTACCTGCTTATCATGTGCCAAAAATTGATTCGTTATTGCGTCATGCCTGGAGTCGCTTGAAGCATTTTCTAACACGTGCCAGTAAAGCGATTATTCCTGTGTGCGTGGTAATTGGCGTGTTGAACTCAGTCACCGTCAGTGGACAATTGGTGCAAAATGGCAGTAGCCAATCCTTATTGTCAGCTGTGGGTCGCGTGATTACGCCGGTATTTTCACCGTTAGGCATTCAACAAAGTAATTGGCCGGCGACAGTGGGATTAGCAACAGGGGTGTTAGCCAAAGAAGTGGTGGTGGGCACATTAAATTCGTTATATAGCGACGCCGCGCATTTAAAACGACAAAACGATCAATTTAATTTTGTTGCTGGGTTGAAGACTGCGGTTTTATCTGTACCGCAAGATTTACGCGGTTTAGGCCAAGCATTGATAAATCCTGTGGCAGCGGATGAAGCACCGCATGCGATGAATAAAACAGCGTATGGTTTAATGCAACAACGTTTTGGTAGCAGTGTTGCTGCATTTAGTTATTTGTTATTTGTGTTGTTGTATTTTCCTTGTGTTTCAACCATGGCAGCAATTCAGCGTGAAGTGAATCGACGTTGGGCTTATTTTTCCGTGCTGTGGTGCACGGGTATTGCGTATGCGTTTGCGGTGATGTGTTATCAAGCGCTCACGTTATTCTATCATCCGCTCACATCTGTGTGCTGGATTGTGGCGATGATGAGTGCGCTGATGTTAACCGTGAGTTTGTTGGTGCATTATGCGCGGGACAAGTTACCAGAGGGGCACGCGAATGTTGTTGCAAATTAAACAGTATTTAACGCAAAAAACTATGGCGACAACCACTGAATTGGCGTTGCATTGTCGCACCTCACCAGAAAACATGCAGTGTGTGTTAAGTCATTGGGAAAGCAAAGGAAAAATTAAAAAATGCCCCAAGCCAAATGGCTGTGGTTCTAAATGCCAGATGTGTAAACCGGAGTTTGCGCAGACGTATCGGTGGGAATGAGGCTTTGTGCTGATTCAAGAAGTAACTGCACCATAGCTATGCTTTTAAGATTAAATTAATTTATGCGCCTTATACTGCGCTCCATGAGTAGACGCGATCACAAACCGGAATTAAAAGCTGAGGGCGCTGCCACAATTTTTTACGTGTTAGTAGAAGCGCCACAAGAAACAGAAAAAAACATAATCCCATTAATCTTACAAAAAGCAAGACCTAATATCACTATTGTCCATTATTCTGAAGATGCAACAAACTCACTGTGTTTATTTGAACTACAAGGCAATCACGATGATTTTGTAATGGAGTCGTTTAAATATAGACATTACCCAGAAAGTCAGTCAGCAAATTTTAATTTTATAGCCAGCAGCGATTTTAAAAAGCAGGAATGGCATATTCATCGCAATATTAGTTTGCCGCTCTCTGCAGAAGATCAAAAATTTTCTCTTCCTAAAGAGGCTCAAGTCATGCGTTATATTTTTGCCTTGGGCGCTAAATTTTTTAATGATGATAAAAAGCAAGGTTCAGTGGAAAATTTTCCTGGGACAGCTAAAAAGAAGAAAAAGAAAAAGAAGAAGAAAAAATCACCACCAAAGCAATCACTTCCTCCTGTTGCTGAAAATCCTAATGGGTTCTTTTCAACTCTACCAGCACCCATGAAAGAGGAACCATCGTTAGATAGTTTGCTTGCTTTATTTCGCGCAAAGTAGTGTTGATGTGGTTCGCCACGTGACCGTCAAATTCATCTTTTTATTGACGAGAGATAGAATCAAGCGCTTGTACTAAATCATCACGTAAATCATTATAATCCTCGATGCCGACAGACAAACGAATCAAGCTGTCGCTGATGCCTAGCTTGGTGCGTTCAGCTACAGGAATAGAAGCATGCGTCATAATAGCAGGATGTTCAATTAAACTTTCTACACCACCTAAGCTTTCTGCTAAGGTAAACACTTTAAATTGCTCTAGCATTTTGACAGTTTGATTGATATCCGCTTTTAAAATTAGTGTAATCATGCCTCCAAAATCACGCATTTGTTTTTTGGCGATAAGATGTTGCGGGTGAGAAACTAAGCCAGGATAAATCACGCGTTTAACTTGCGGCTGTTGTTCCAACCAGGCGGCTAATAAACGCGCGTTTTCACAATGCTGACGCATGCGCACTGCCAGTGTTTTGATACCGCGCAACGCTAAAAAACTATCGAATGGGCCGAGACTGCCACCGGCGGAATTTTGTAAATACGCTAATTTTTCAGCGAGTTTTTTTTCTTTAACCACAAGCGCACCACCGATCATATCGGAATGACCGTTTAAATATTTAGTGAGTGAATGCACCACGACATCAAAACCGATTTCTAATGGACGTTGCAATATAGGTGTGGCAAAGGTGTTATCCGCCACGGCGATTAAGTTTTTTGATTTTGCCAGTTCAGCAATGGCGTTTAAATCCGCAATTTTTAATAACGGATTGCTGGGTGATTCCACCCAAATCATTTTGGTGTTGGGTTTAATCGCCGCCGCGACTTTTTTTAAATCGGTAAAATCAACAAATGAAAATTGCAAACCGCTCGAGCGTTTGCGTACATTTTCAAATAAGCGATAAGTGCCACCGTACACATCATCTGCCACGATAACGTGATCATCTGAATCCAATATTTCCAAAACAGTGGCAATGGCTGCCATACCGGAAGCAAAAGCAAAACCATGGGTGCCACTTTCTAATTCTGCAACGCAACGTTCAAGCGCAAAGCGGGTGGGATTTTGAGTGCGGGAATATTCAAAACCACTGTGTTTCCCTGGGCTTTTTTGGGCGTAAGTGGAGGTGGCATAAATGGGCTGCATGACCGCACCGGTTTCTTTGTCGGGATGTTGACCGGCATGTATGACTTTGGTGTTGATGTTGGTCATGATTCTTTACTCATTGTTGGGCCTCTTGGCCATGATTGTTTAACCGCTGCCAATGCGGCAGCGGCGAACAGTGCCAGTCCTGCTGTTAACAAGAATGGTGGCATATTTTCTTTTACCATTTCACTTTGTGCCAGCTGCTGCACTTTAGCTGCAAGCAAATCACCTGCGTGCATTATGGCGTAGCAAAAGTAAGCTGCTGCTAAGAATTTAGGTGTTTCATCTAATAGTGCCATAAATTACCTATACCCCTGTTGTTGCATCCATTTGTCATCGACAAATTTTGTTAAATAATTGCGAATCGAATCTGGCAAAATCACCAAACAACGTTCACCCGGTTTGAGATTTTTTGCCGCTTGCAATGCGCCCCACACAGTGGCGCCGCTCGAACCGCCGCACAATAAACCTTCTTCACGAATTAAGCGCCGTGCCATTAAAAACGATTGCTTGTCTTCTGTTTTAATATATTCATCTATTAATGTGTTGTCTAACACATCTGGAAAAAAATCATAACCAATGCCTTCTACTTGGTAAGCACAAATTTCTGTGCCGCCACCTAAAATTGAACCGACGGGATCCACACCAATTATTTTAATGTTTGGGTTGTGTTCTTTTAAGCGTTTTGCCACACCGGTAATGGTGCCGCCAGTGCCAACACTCATCACCACCATACTTAAGTTATCGCCAAAATCGTCTATGATTTCTTGCGCGGTCGTTTGATAATGCGCATTAGGATTATTGGGATTACCGTATTGATCGAGAATGTACGCGTTGGGAATTTGTTGTTGTAATTTTTTAGCGAGTGAAATGTGGCTTTCTGGCGAATCCCATGCGGCTGCTGTGGGTGTGCGATAAATTTTTGCGCCTAACGCTTCCAGCACCACTTGTTTTTCGTGACTCATTTTTTCTGGCATGGTGATGATGACGTGATAGCCTTTTACCGCACCGGCGAGTGCAACACCGATACCTGTGTTGCCTGAAGTGGCTTCAATTAACGTGTCACCCGGTTTGATTTTGCCGTCGCGTTCAGCGGCTTCCACCATGCTGACACCAATGCGGTCTTTAACCGAACCACCTGGATTCATAAATTCGCATTTGGCATACAGTTCACATTGCAGTGTTTTGCCAACGTGTTGTAATTTAACATGCGGTGTATTGCCGATGGCGTC